>NZ_CP006842.1:319071-638142 GCF_000626675.1 Corynebacterium glyciniphilum AJ 3170
CAAGGAGGCGGGTCGGCATCTGGCTGACGACGGCAAGATCATCACCGTGGTTACCGCGCTGTTGGCCGCCTTCACCGACGGCTACTCCACGTATGCAGGTGGAAAGTCCCCGGTGGAGCACTTCACGCGTGCGGCCTCCAAGGAGTTCGCCGACCGCGGTATCTCGGTGAATGCCGTCGCGCCGGGGCCGATGGACACGCCGTTCTTCTATGGTCAGGAAACGCCGGAACGAGTCGAGTTCCACAAATCGCAGGCCATGGGGAACCAGCTCACCCAGATCGAGGACATTGCGCCGATCATCAGGTTCTTGGCGACCGAAGGCTGGTGGATCACCGGCCAGACGATCTTCGCCAACGGTGGCTACACCACACGGTGACAGTGCCGGGATCACCAGATTTTATAGCTGCCGGTGATTCTGTAACACCGATATGGCGCTTCCGCTGCCCGCCGTAAGAATGGGAACCATGATTCACCTCAAGGTTCTCCGCCGGGCCGCCGCGCTGGCCCTCACCGGGATCATCGCATTCTCTGCGACCGCCCACGCGGCCGACTACCCGAGCTACTCTGGCGGCGGCAACTACAGCGTCGCCGAATACGGCGAATGGGCTCCCCCGCCATTCGGGCCGGGAGGAGTGCCCGTGCTCCAGTTCGGCCACCGGGACTACGTTCCCCGGTCGTCGAACCCGGACCAGAAGTTCCCGTTCGTGCTGATGACCGCCGGTGTAGGCGGAGACGGACGGTTCTTCGGTGAGACCTACGCCAAAAAGCTCGCCTCGCGGGGTTATGCCGTCCGCATCGGATACGGGGCGGCGAACCTCACCTTCGCGACCCCGGAGGCGCACCTCAGCAGTATCGGCCTGGAGATCACCCAGGGTCGCCCGGGGCCGCTCACGCAGAAGGCGGACTTCTCGCGCAGCGCACTCGTCGGCTATTCCGCCGGCGCGGGTGCATCGCTGTGGGCGTCAGCGACACAGGGTGGGGTGGGGGTTCTCGGGGCGAAGATACCCGGGTTCCGCCTGGCAGGAGCCGTCAACATGGGGTTGCCTGCGAACTATTATGCAGCGGAGCCCCTGGTCCCTGACAACCTTCCTGTTCTGATCATGTACGGGGAGAACGACCCCTACGGTCTCGGCGGTGTTTCCCACCAGGCGATGCATGCGTTGGCAGAACACAAGCACCAGACGATCGTCGGGGTGCGTGGAGCCGATCATCTCGGTCCTGTGACCACTGGACCGGTGGACTACCAGGGCCGCTATTTCACCCTCATGACGGCATGGCTCGACGGACAGCTGCGCGGCGACCAGGGAGCGCGTGAGGGTTTCCGGGTCCGTGATCGCGGCCTGGTTCGCCCTGACTACTACACCGTCTACGACCAGACTGCGCGAGCGCGGCGGTAGGGGCGGTTACTACTTCTTGACCGAGAACAGGCGTTTGTTGACGAATTCGTCCATACCCAACGGTCCCAGCTCACGGCCGTAACCGGAACGCTTCACCCCGCCGAACGGCATCTCCTCGGTCTCGGGCGGCGCCTGGTTGACACCCACCATGCCGGCCTGCAGCCCCTCGGCGAACTTCTCCGCACGACCCTTCTCAGTGGCAAAGACAGAGGACCCCAGACCGTACTGGGTGTCATTGGCCAGCTGCAGCGCCTCCTCATCGGAGGAGACCTTGTACACCTGCACCACCGGGCCGAAGAACTCCTCATAGTAGATATCCGAACCGACCTCGATGTCGGTGAGCACCGCTGGAGAGACAAAGAACCCCTCGGCATACTCACCACCGAGCCGCTGCCCACCGGTGCGCAGCGTCGCACCAGCATCCACGGCTGTCTTGATCTGCGCGACGATCTTGTCAGCCGCACCCTCCGACGACATCGGCCCGAAGGCCTCAAGCACATTGTCGACCTTCGTGGGATCCGACGGTGTCAGCGCACCGATGATGTGCACAGCCTCGTCAACGAACTCGTCGTAGATGTCCTCATGCACGATGATGCGCTTGTTGGAGTTGCACGCCTGACCGGTGTTCTCCAGACGGATCTCCAGCGCGTTACGGGCCGCGGCCCGGATATCGTCACTGGACAGGATCACATACGGATCCGAGCCACCCAGCTCCAACACGGCCTTCTTCAACGCCGAGCCGGCCTGCGCGGCGATCGCGGCACCGGCACGCTCGGAACCGGTGAGTGAAACGCCCTGGACCCGGGGATCCTCGATAATCGTGGCGATCTGGTCATGGGTGGCGAAGATATTGGTGTACACGCCCTCAGGCACACCGGCTTGCTCCATGATCTTCGCGATGGCCAAGGCCGACTCCGGCACGCTTTCGGCGTGCTTGAGCAGGATGGTGTTACCCAGCATCAGATTCGGCGCGGCGAACCGGGCGACCTGGTAGTACGGGTAGTTCCAGGGCATGATGCCCAGCAGCGTGCCGACGGGGCGGCGCTGTACGACGCTGCGGGATTCGGCGGTGTCCTCGAGCACGAGGTCTTCGGTGAACTTCGCGGCGTGGTCGGCGTAGTAGCGGAAGATGTCGCCGCTGAACTCTGCTTCGCCGGGGGCCTCGGCGACGGGTTTGCCCATCTCGCGGGTGATGATCGCGCCGAGTTCGTCCTGTCGTTCGGCGAACAGGTCGGCGACACGGCGGACGATTTCTGCGCGTTCCTCGATGCTGGTGGCACCCCAGGAGGCTGCGGCGTTGTGCGCGTTGTCCAGGGCGGTGCTGATGTCGGCGTCGGTGGCGTGGTCGTGCTCGGACAGGACGGTGCCGGTGGCGACGTCGATGCTGCGGTAGGCGTTGCTCATGGTGTTCTCCTTGGTCGGTTCGTGTCAGTTCTTGTCGGTGGTGGAGGTGTGCGTGCGCTCACCGAGGACATATGTGGCGACGACCTCGGCCTCGAGAATCTCCCGGGGGTCGACCTCGAGGGGGTTGACGTCCAGCTCGATGAAGTTTGCCTGGAACCCTGGTCGGATCTGACCGGTGCTGTCCATATGTCCAGCGTAGGCACCTCCGGCGGTGAGTGCAGTAAGCGCCTCAGCGGGGGTGAATGCGCGCTCCGGATGGTACGGCGGCAGGGAAGGGGACAGAGAGGAACCGCCGGTCAGGGCGATGTAGAGGTTTGGTAGAGCTTCGTGGGGCGCGGTCGGGGCATCAGTCCCCAGGGTCATCGGGATGCCTGCATCCCGGAACTTGTGCCACGGGAAGCCACGCTCTTGGCGTTCGTCACCGAGGACGGCCTTCCAGTTCTCCATGATCGCCGGATCGCTGTGGACAGGCTGCATGGAAGCGACTGTACCGAGTTCCGCCATACGGCGGATCGTGTCATCTGTGACGGTCTCGAGGTGTTCCACCCGGTGGCGGCGGGACCTGATGTCACTCCGGTTCTCTGCGGCGCAGTGCTCCAGGACCTCGATCGCGATCTCGCTGGTACGGTCGCCGATCGCGTGCATGGCGATCTGCAGACCTGCGGCATCCGCAGTGGCTGCGACGGGCTTCATTCGCTCGGCGTCCCAGATGGGATCGGCATTGGTACCGTCGGCGTAGGGGCAGCACATCGTCGCGGTCTTCGCGTCGATGACCCCGTCCATGATGAACTTCACCCCCGCAATCCGGAACCAACGGTCCTCGCCACTGGTGGAGAGCTCGTCACGGAGATCCACGGTCCGCGACACCTGGGCCTCGTTCTCGTCAAGGTCGGGCTGGGCGACCATCAGCACATGCCCGGTGATGGGGAACGGTAGCCGGCCGTCCCTGGCGAGAATCGTGCGCAGGGCGGTGATCTCGGCTTCGGTCAGCGCCATGTCGGTCACGCTGGTCACCCCGGACCTGAGGTAGGCGTCGAAGGCGAGTTCCAGTGCCTGGACGTGATCCTGCGGAGTGCTGATCCGCTCGAGGAAATCACGGGCGTACTTGCGCCCGGCGGTCTCGTAGAGCAGACCGGTGGCTTCGCCCGCGGCATTCCGGGCGATTTCACCGCCTACGGGGTTGGGGGTGTCACGGTCGATGCCTGCTTCACGCAGTGCCGCCGAGTTCACCCAGGTGGAGTGCAGGTCATTGGCGTCGAGGTAGACGGGGATGTCGGGGAGAACCTCATCCAGCATCGCCGCAGTGGGGTGGGTGTCGCCGACGGAATCGAAGAGCCAACCGCCGCCGAGCACACGCGGTGCCCCGGGATTCTGGTCGAGCCATTGCAGGAGACGGTCCTGGATCTCCCCGAGCGTCTGGCAGTCGCGGAGTTGTGCTTTTCCGAGAGCGGTGCCGAACGAGGCCAGGTGGGTGTGTGAGTCGATGATGCCTGGGGCGATGAAGCGGCCCCGGAGGTCGACTTCGGTGACGGTCTTTCCGACCACCTCCCGGACACGCTCGACTGAGCCCACAGCACTGAATTTCCCGTCGGTGACTGCGAAGGCTCCGGTGGTGGTGCCGTCGGTGTCTGCAGTGAAAACGGTGGCGTTGGTGTAGATAGTCGTGGTCAAGGTGATCTCCTATCGGGTGGCGGTGTCGGGAAGCGGCTCATTGACGGTTGCGGAGTCCTTGCGGACGCGATTACCTGCCATGACGACATACGAAGCGGCAGCGACGATCATGCCTGCTGGAATGGACAGGTCCATTCCCGTCAGAGCGGACAGGGGACCGACGAAGACATCCGTGTTGATAAACAGAGCGGAGGCGACACCACCGAGGACCAGGCTGAACAGGCCGGGCCAGTTCCAGCCGTTTCGGTACCAGTAACGACTTGTCGGTGTCTCGTCGAACAGGTTCGGGTCGTTGTACCGGTTTCTCCGCAGGATGACATCCGTGACGTAGACGGCGATCAAGGGTGCTGAAGCGATGATCACGAGCTGAAGGAGCAGGGAGACGGAGGTGGTGAAGTCGTAGATGGCGACCGACACGATGGTCAGGACGGTGCCGATGACGGCGATGATCAGAGTGGAAGGGATCCTGCGGATGGGGATCCCCAGAGCCTGGAGCGACAGGCTGGCGCTGTAAGTCGTCATCCCGTTCAACCCGATAGCAGCGACAATGACAGCGATCGTGAAAATCGGGAAGAACCAGGAAGGAAGCCCGCTGTCGAAGGCTCCCATCGGGTCCCCGACCATGTCGAAACCTGCGCCGGTCGCAATCAGGGCACCAATCATCGTGAAGAGGATGCCGGGCAACGCCCCACCGAAGGCTGTGGCTCCGGCGGTCTTCCATACTGGAGTCGACCGGGGCAGGTAACGCGCCATGTCGGGACTGTTGATGAATGACAGCGGAGTGGAGCCCAGGATGGTGACCCCAATGGTCATCGTGGCGACCAGTGATGTTCCACTGAGTTTTTCGGTGGGCTCGTAGCTGAAGTCGAAATGCGGGAACATGAATATTGTCGCCGCGAGAAAGACAACCACCAGGCCGTTGGCTACGTAGGGGTAGAGCCTGGTGATCAGTCCGTGTCCGTAGATTGCGACGAGCACGGTTATCAGTGCGATGACGATGACGACGATGATGCCGACCAGTTGAGTCGAAGGAACTCCGACCCGACTCAGAAGTCCGAGTCCGTTGACCGAGGCCGATGACCATGTCAGCGACAGGTACACCGCAGCTAGAAGCCAGCCGTAGAGGCCGACGATGACCTTGTTTCCACGTAGACCGTAGAACGCGCGGCTGACTACTGAGCCGGATGTACCGGACGCCGGACCACTGATGGCGATGACGCCGACAAACACCCAGCACAGGGATACAATGAGCGAGACCGCTACAGTCTGCACCAGGCTGAGTCCGAGTCCGGCGACCATCAGCGCTCCCATGGTGATGGTGAGGAAGCTGATGTTGGGGGTGGCCCACACCCAGAAGAGTGAGCTCGGCTTGCCGCCTCGTTCTTCATCAGAAATGTACTCGATGCCACGGGATTCGGGCCCGGACAGCGAACCCGTCTCGTCTACCCCGGTATCCGTAGGCCCGGTCTCGTGTGGATCCACGGGAGTAGTGGTGGGTTTCGTGGTGCTCATGGTGTCACCTCTCTGAGGGTGTGCTGGGGGTGGTGCGTTCTGGTGGTGTTCGACGGGTCCGGACCGGTGCTGTTGCCTCGATCTCGGCGCCGAACCTGAGCAGTCGGTTGTCGTCCCAGGCCCGCCCGGCGATGGTGAGTCCGACCGGCATTCCTTTGTCCGCGGTGATTCCCATCGGCACCGTGACCGTGGGGATGCCGAGGTGGCGGGGGACGAGATTTCCGGTGGCGACCCAGACCCCGTTACGCCAGGCGGCGTCTGCGGAGGACGGGGCGGTGTCGGCGTCAGCCGGACCGATATCCGCCATCGCGGGGAATATCACCGCGTCGAGTCCCAGGTCATCCATCCAGTTCTCGAGATCGACGCGCCTGGTCTCCTCGAGCCCACGGACACCGTCGGGCAGTAACCTGAAGCTGGAGTTGTCCGTGAGGTCGGAGGGACCGGTGTAACCCAGCCTCGCGATGAGCGACGGGTAGGTGGCGATATCGTCGTCGAATCCGTCGTAGCGGTCGGGGAGGGCCCCTTCAGGATGGGGGAAGATCCGTGTTCCGTCGACGTCGGCGAGGGAGTGGAAGGAGGGGGCTCCGTTGGCCTGCAGGAAATCCTCCCACGACCAGGCTGCGAGCGCGCTGACCTCCATATCGAGGTAATCCGCGCTGACCAGCCCGCGGGTGGAGATCGTGGGAGCTCCGGGACGATCACCCTCGTAGTTTGTGACAACCGGGAAATCCACCTCGATGACGGTGGCGCCGGCGGTCTCGAGGTCCGCCCGCACCGCCTGCCAGAGGGCGATGACAGCCGGAGATGTGGTGATCCGCTGCCCCATAGGGCCTCCGACACCGACGTCGCCGGTGCGGTCACCACCGGTTCCCGCTGCTTCGTCTGCGTTGACGTACATCGTCGGGATTCCGAAACGGACCCCGGTCAGTCCGTGAGAGCCGTCAGCGACATCCCGGTAGGACGAGGGCCGGATCTCGGAGGACGCCGGAATGTCGATCCACGGCTGCATACGCCAGAAGTCGCCGCGGGTGGTGTGGTCGTCGGCGACGACGACGTCCAGCACCTCAGCCATGTCGGCCATGGACCGGGTGTGGGGTACGACGACGTCCATGGTCGGTACCAGCGGCCAGTTGCCGCGGGTGGAGATCACTCCACGTGACGGCGTGTAGGCGCACAACGCGTTGCAGGACGCCGGGGCCCGTCCGGACGACCATGTCTCTTCACCCAGGCCGAAGGCGGCGAACTCCGCCGCGGTCGCACTTCCGGATCCGTTCGATGACCCGGAGGCGAACGCGCTGGTCAGGTAGTCGGGGTTGTAGGGGCTTTCCGCGCGGCCGTGGAGGCCGCGCTGCATGCCGCCGTTCGCCATCGGCGGCATGGTGGTCAGCCCTATCAGGACCGCACCACCGTTGCGTAACCGCTCGATGGTGAACGCGTCTTTCTGGGCAACGAGGTCGGCGAAGGCGGGGGACCCCGCCGATGCGGTCAGCCCACGGGCGAGATAGGACTCTTTCGCGGTGTAGGGAATACCGTCCAGCGGTCCGAGGGTGGTGCCGGAGCGGCGGCGCTCATCGGAGGAGCGTGCCTCGTCCAGTGCACCGGGGTTGTCGACGATGACCGCGTTGAGCGGGACGCCGCCGTCGCGGGCACATCCGTCCTCGCGGGACGGATCGGGGCGGTCGAACCGTTCGATCCGCTCACGGTACGCTTCCACGAGTTCGACGGACGTTGTGGCACCGCTTTCGAGATCGGCGCGGAGTTCGGCGATGGACTTCCCCGTCACATCGTAGACATCAGACATTCCGCACCGCCGGCTGTTGCTGAGTGATGCAGTGGATCCCACCGCCGAACGCGAAGATGTCGCGGGCGTCGACGAGTTCCACCGTGCGACCGGGGTAGGCCTCGGCAAGAATGCTCCGTGCTCGCTCGTCGGCCTGTTTCTCACCGAAGGCGCACAGGATGACTGCGTTGTTGCAGACCAGATGGTTGATATAGGAGTAGTCGACCCAGCCCTCCTCGTCCCGGAGGACATCGGGTGCCGGGAGGTCGACGATCGTCAGGGGGTTCCCGTTCACGTCAACGGCGGATTCCAGGACGGTGCGGAGTTCCCGGGTGACGTCATAGTCCGGGTGGTCAGGGTTGTCCTGGCGGTGCAGCAGGACATGGCCAGCCTCGGTGAACGAGGCGACGATGTCGACGTGGCCCCTCGTCCCGAATCCGTCATAGTCCCGGGTAAGACCACGGGGCAGCCAGATCGCGTGCCTGGTTCCCAGGCGGGCGTGGACCTCCTCCTCGACCTGCCCCTTGGTCCACCCGGGGTTCCGGTCCGGGTCGAGCTGGACGGAATCGGTGAGCAGCACGGTGCCACGACCGTCGACATGCAGTCCGCCGCCTTCGCCGACCAACGGTGAGTCGTCGACGGGGATGTCGGCGGTGGCAGCGACGGTGGCGGCGAGCCGCGCGTCGTTCTCCCAGGCGGCCCAGGACTGTGCGCCCCACCCGTTGAAGATCCAATTCACGGCGCGCAGTGAGCCGTCGACGTCGTGGACGAACGTGGGCCCGGAATCGCGGATCCAGGCATCATCGAGTGGTGCGGTGACCAGGCTGATGCCGGTGGCGCCGGTGAGCATGTCGCGGGCGGTCTGTTCATCGTCAGGGTCAGCGACCAGGGTGACCGGCTCATAGAGTGCGACGGTGCGGGCGACCCGGGCCCAGGCGTCACGGGCACGGGCGAGGGTGTCGGATCCGTCGGGGCCGAATGTGTCGTTGGCGGTGGGGAACGACATCCAGGTCCGCTCGTGCGGTGTCCATTCTGCGGGCATGGTGGTCGTCATGAGATCGGCTCCTCGGCGACGTCATCGAGGACATCGGCATTGTCGCTGGTGGATTCGGTGACGGGAAGGGTTTCGCCGCGGAAGAACGCAGGGTGCAGCACACGCGTCCAGATCATCAGGACGACACCGATGAGCAGCACTCCGACACCGAGAATGAAGACCATGCCGACACCGGCGATCGAGTTCCCTGACCCGTAGTCGGGGTCGAGTGAGTCCACCGCGGTCTGCACGAACATGACCAGCAGGATGACCCCGCCGATCAGCGGAAAGAGGAAACGGAAGATGATGCTGCGTGCCGAAACGAAGAGTTCCTTTCGGAAGTACCAGACACAGGCCAGAGCGGTGATGCCGTAGTAGAAGCAGATCATCAGGCCCAGAGCGGTGATCGTGTCCCAGAGAGCATTCTCACTGATCAGGCGGGTGATCGTGTAGAAAGCGCCGGCGGCTACCGCCGAGGTGATCGTTGCGACGGACGGGGTTCGGAACCGTGGGCTGATCTTCGAGAACACCGGGGGCAGGGCCTTGTAGTAGCCCATCGCCAGGAGCGTTCGCGACGGGGAGATCATCGTGGAATTCAAGGAGGAGAAGGACGAGGTCAGCACCGTGATCGACATGAGGATCGCGAACGGTCCCATGATGGGACTCGCAAGCGCGGCGAACAACGATTCCTGGTTCTCCGGGTTACCTGCGCCAAGTCCCTCTGTGCCGGTACCAGCCCATGCAACAACGCCGACGGCACACAGGGTGTAGATCGCGATGATGATCAGGACAGTGATGGTGGACGCCCGGCTGGCGGTGGTTTTCGGGTCCTTGGTTTCCTCGTTCATGGTCAGGGTTGTGTCCCATCCCCAGAACATGAAGATGGACAGGGAGATCCCTGCCGCGATCACGGAGAAGTTCTCAATGCCAGCTGGGTTGAACCAGTCGAGGCTGACCGGGGTGGGATCGAAGGAGCTGCCGTTGTTCGCCTGGACGATCGCGGAAACCGCGAAGGCGGTGAGCACCACGAGTTGGATGGCGACGAGGACGTACTGCAGCATTTTGGTCGAGCCCAGACCCCGGTAGGAAATCCAGGCGGCGATAGCGATGAAAACAAGGGTGGTGGGAATGTTCACCCAGAGATTCCGGGTGAGGTTGGCAATGTCGTCGTTGCTGAAGATCTGGCCGAGCAGGATATAGAGGAAATCCACGGCGACGGCGGCCAGGTTCGACAGAACGATCACCGTGGCGGCGATTAACCCCCACCCGCCCATCCAACCGACCCACGGAGAGAATGCCTTAGTCGCCCACGTGAATGATGTTCCAGAATCAGGGAAACGGGAATTGAGCTCCCGGTAGCCGAACGCCACGAGCAGCATCGGCAGAAAACCGAGAATGAGGATGGCGGGTACGTGGGCACCGACCTCGGCGATCGTGGGACCCAGTCCCGAGGTCAGCGTGTAAGCAGGGGCGATGCAGCCCACGCCGATGACGACAGTGCCGAGGACACCGATCTGCCCCTTGGCGAGACCTTTGTCGTGGGGAGCCGCGCTGGCCGTGACGCCACCTCCGGTGGTGTCTGTGGTGTGTGTGGTCATGGTGTCAGCCCTCCGTGACGGGTTCGGTGGGGTCGGGGGCAGGGGCGTGGAACGAATAGCCGGACGGGATGACGATCACCGGTACTGGTGCCACGCGCAGCATCTTCGTGGCTGTCGAGCCCAGAAACATACGTCCGCGGGACGCCAGGCGGGAGGAGGCGACGAGAACGATCTCGTCATCGTGCCAGGTGAGTTCAGCCATTGCACCGGGGACGTCACGGCCGGTGGCGATATGCGTTGTGGCGCGACCTGATTCCACGAGTTCGGTTGCATCCTCCGCCAGACGCTTCGTGGCGTAAGTCTCGAGGTCGTCGAGGACGTCGGTGGTTATCTCGGACTGGTCATCCGGCACCGCTTTGTCGGCGACGTCCAGTGTCACCAGGGACACGAGTCGGAGAGGGATGCCGCGGTTGCGGGCGGTGACGATCGCCTCGCCGATAAGGTCGGTGACGCCGCGCCGGGGGCCGAACATGGCAGTGACGTGCCCGAGCGGGCCGGGGTGGTCGTAGCCTGCCGGAGCCAATGCCACCGGGACGTGGGAGGCGTGCAGCAGGTGGGAGGCCATTGTTCCCAGTCGGTGCCGGCGAAGAAGCCCACCGGGGCGGGAACCGGTGACGATGAGTCCAGCTCCAAGACGTCGGGTGGCGGCTAGAAGTCCTTCGGGGGCAGATTGAGCGGGGACAAGCAGGGTAGAGCACCGGACATCGTCGGGGACGGTCATCGCCGCTTCGTCGAGCCACGTCTGCAGCTGACGGTCGCGGATGCGTCCGTAGCTCTGGTCGAAAGGTTGGGCGGCGGTGAAGGCGTCGTCCTCGGGGGCGACCATCACGAGGTACAGGTGGGCGTCACGTTCCCGGGCAATCGCTATGCCGAGACGCAGGGCGTCCTGTCCGGTGGACGTCGCGCTGTAGCCGACGATGATGTGCGCGGTGGTCATGGCTCAGAGTCCTTCGATGATGCTCTTCGCCACGGATTCGCCGATGCGCACCGCACCGTCGACGTGCTGGTATCCCTCGGCGGCGATGTCGGAGCAGGCGTAGTGGATCGGACCGGTCGGCTGGTTCTGCAGGTGGCCCCAGCGGTGGAGTCCGCCCAGGTCGTAGCTGGTGGCGTAGGCGCCCCGGGTCCACTCCTCGGCGGCCATGTCGGACAGGTAGAAGGCGATGGGGTTCATGGCCTCCGGGCCGAGGTAGTCGGCCATGGCGGAGAGGATGGCCTCCTTGCGCTCTGCCTCGGGCAGCGCCCACATCTTCTCGGCGTAGACGTCGGAGATGAACCCGACGAGTGTGCCGTTGGTGTCCTCCACCGGAGTTCCGTCCGGGCCGGCCTGGACGTTGGTGTTGTCGTAGACCTCCTGCACCAGACGTCCGCCGCCGAAGGACGTGCCGGACAGTCCTTTGTCGCGCCAGAACGGCGTCTCGTAGACGGCATGGACCTTGATGACCAGACCCATGGAGATGTGCTGGTGCGCGATGTGCTGCTCGCGAGGCATCGGAGGGACGAACTGGATACGGTTGTACAGGTTCGGTGGAACAGCCAGCACCACGTTCTTGGCGTGGACCGTCGCGCCGTCGGCAACCACGGTGACGTCGCCGGCGGCGCCGTTGTCGCGGACGCCGTTGCGTACGTCGGCGCGGATGTTGTTGGCATCGTCGGCGGTCGACGGGTCAACTTCGTGCCAGGTGACCTCGCGGACCGGGGAGGATAGGACGATGTCACCACCGAGCTCACGGATCTTTTCGGCGAGGGTGAGTGACACCGACTGCATGCCACCGACCACACGCTTGTCGAGGATGAAGTCCTCGTCAACGAGATTGGAGAAAGAGCCGGCGGATGCGGCCATGAGTACGGCCTGCAGCGTGGAGAAGGCGTACGACGGCTTGGTGAGCATGCCCGAGGCGACATAGATCGAGACGTTGTCGATGGCCTCCTGGTCGTCGCTGTGCTGGCTGAGCCAGTCGCGGAACGGGACGGTGTCGAGCTCCTGCGCACGCGCGGCGGCCCAGGGGGCTTCAGCGCCGACCTCGAGGACGAGGTCGTCCATGAGTTTGATCAGCTTGTCCATCTCCGCCTCGGTTTCGGAGGAGCAGGGGAGGCGGTCACCCTCGTAGGTGTGGCGGGAGCCGTCGGGGGAGACGTACACGGACTTGCCCTCGCGGTAGCGCTGGTAGGTCTCCAGCCCGAGTTCGTCAACGAGGTCGCTCAGCCGCGTCTGGTCGGGGGAGATCCACTGGCCACCGATCTCGATGAAGTGGGGGTTGTCGTTCTCGTCGAGGACGTGGCCGTTCCAGGTGCGGCCGCCGACGCGGTCGCGGGCCTCCAGGACGGTAACGGACTTGCCGGCTTTGACCAGGGTGTAGGCAGCGGTGAGACCAGCGGGGCCTGCGCCGATGACGACGACGTCACGGTCAACAACCGCTTCAGGGGTGGTGTGGCTCATGAATGTGTCCTCCTTGTTAAATGAATCACGTTCGTTTACCGTGACCGTACATCCCCCACTGTCGGAGCGCCAGACCTGTCGCCGGAAAAACAGTGCATCTGTCATCTCCCGGAGGAGGGTGTCATTTCGCTTCGGCACCCGTCACCTGGGACAATGCTGAGCGTGGTGGTGTCGTAAATTATTCGGTGATATTTCCGGTCCGGGACACACTGGATGGCGTACAGATCGGCAGAGAGGGCTGAAGTAGTTGTGACGGAGGAACAGTCGATGCCAGGCTCAGGTCGGACAGGGCGGGCACGGCGGGCCGGTCGGCCGTCTGCGCCGGTACTCGACCGTGGGCGCATTGCCGATGCTGCACTGGCCATTGTCACGGACGAAGGGCAGTCGAGGCTCACGATGAAACGGCTGGCGGATCGTCTGGGGGTGTCGGTCTCCGCCCTCTACAATCACATCGCCAACAAGGCGGACCTGTTGCTGCTGGTGGAGGACGCGGTGATGTCCCGGGTGGATGCGTCCGCACTTGGGGAGCTCGTCGACGCGCAGAGCCCTGCCACGACGTTGCCGGATGCATTGCGGTCCTGGGGGCGATCGTACCGGGACGTTTTCGCGGCATACCCGGAGCTTGTGCCCCTTATCGCCACGATGCCGGTCTCCGGTGCCCCCGCGACGCGGCGAATGTACGAGACGGTGGCGGCGGGGCTGGTGGCGGCGGGAGTCCCCAGGGCGCAGGTGGTGACTGTGATCGTCTCCTTCGAATCCTTCCTGTATGGCTCGGCGATGGATGCCAACGCTCCGACGGAGATCTTCTCCTCAGCGCCGGAGGAGTCGGACGCGCCGACGTTCCAGGCGGCGGTGGGGGCATTCACTGCGCGGGTCACGGACGCCCCGTCCTGCGCAGTGAACCCCTATGCCGACGATCCCTTCGAATGGGGACTGCAGGCACTCGTGGACCGCACGGTGGCGATCGCCCATTGATTCGCGATGCGCAACAGGCTGCATTGAAGTTGTGATCATTTCCTTCCGGCACAAAGGACTCCGGCGGTTCTATGAGTCTGGGAGTGTCGAGGGCATTCAGCCACGACATGCTAAACGGTTGAGGTTGCAGTTGTCTGCACTCGAATCCGCGGCTCTCATACAGGATCTCGACCTTCCCGGTTGGCGTCTGCATCCACTTCTCGGAAACCGAAGAGGACGTTGGTCAATCCGGGTAAGCGGTAGCTGGAGAGTTACATTCGAGTTCGATGAAGGGAACGTACATGTGCTCGACTACGAGGACTACCACTGAACCTTTAGTCAGGGACGAAAGGATGAGGAGAATGACGATGCATGCCCCGGCCCATCCGGGTGAGTTCATCACCGAGACGTATCTCGAAGAGCTCGGTCTCAGCGGGCGTCAACTCGCGGCAGCCTTGGGTGTCGCACCGTCCACGGTGTCGCGGCTTCTGCGCGGCGACAGCGGTGTCACCGGTGAGATGGCGGTGAGGCTTTCCGCTGCCCTCGGCACCTCCCCGGAGCTGTGGATGAATATGCAGAAGAACTATGACCTCTGGGAAGCGTCACAGCGTGTCGATGTCACGCAGGTTCATGCACTGTGGCGGGCACCGGGCGCTGAAGGTTCGCCGGATTCTCCGGACAGCCGCATCACGGGCGGTGCCTCATAAGTCGGACCGCTCACCGTCGCGTCACCGACACCAGCAGCAGCTCGGCACGGACGACCGGATCGTTCAGGTCCACTTCGCAGATCGTCGCGATACGGTCCAGGCGCGACCGCACCGTATGCCGGTGGACCCCCAGAATCTCTGCGGTTGTCGCCACCCGGCACCCGCTACGCAGCCAGGTCGCCAGCGTGGCCTGCAACCCGTCCTCGGCCGAGGCCAGACGGTCGATGGTCTCCGAGGCCCGCTGGTCCAGTGCGGCCCGAACATCCGGTTGCTCCAGCCAGTCCGTCCCTGCTTCGTATGGACCGACATGAGTGCCTGGCGCCAATGTCCGCGCCGCGGTTTCGAGTCGCTGCACTCGTTCCAGGGTCACATTGTTCCAGGACATGGGTTCCCCGACCGCGATGCGTACCCGGGACGCGCTGTCGCCGAACCCTGCTGCGATGGCGTCCACCGCCCGCGTCCCCCGGAACAGGAACAGCGCGCTCGCGGTATCCAGGGCCGTGCCCGGCAGGTCAGTGACGAAGAGGTGGCTGCCGGTGTGGGACGCCGCCTGGTCCGCTGCGGTGACGGCCCGGTCCAGGTCGGCGCGGCGGTCCGCCGCCACGACCGTCGGGCGGACCAGCCCTTCGCCGTCCGATGCTTCATCAAGCACCCGTCCCATCGACTGCTCTCCGCCGTCCAGGCCCAGTAACAGTTGCAGTGCCAGGGCGTTCAGCTCGGTGCGGCTGCGGCGCAGGTACGCGGGGCGCTGGAGGAGGATGTCCGCGAGGCCGGCAGCATGCTTGATCACCGACCTGTCGTGTGGACTGAACGGATGGCCGGCGACCATGGTAATCAGATGGAACCTGTCTCCTTGTGGGGTCATACGCTGGGTGATTCGCCACCGTCCGTCTGAATCGTCGACACCACTGGCGCGTTGTTCACGGGCGACGGTTACCGCCGACTGTCCCGTACGGTTATGGTGCCCGTGCAGGCGGCCGTCACTGTCTGTGACGGCTACGGCGGCGTCCAACTGGCGGGCGGTGACCGTCAGGAGTTCGTCGAGACCGCCACGCACGGCAGCGGCGCTGAGCTTCTCCTGGGTGACAACCAGCCCTTCCTGTTCGCGGCGGCTGCGTCGGGCACGCTCCTCCGTCACGGTGTTGAGTATCGAGATGAACGCCGTGTGACGCGGAACCTCAAAGACGGCGATGCCGTACCGTCGCGCCGCCTGAATCAGCGAACCCGGAACAGTAGGGAAGAAGAGGCCTGTGCCGAATCCGATCGCCGTGACGTCAGCTTCGGCGAGACGATCGACGTAGGCAGGGAAGGGGTCGTCGTCCGTCGTGGGGTGCGACGTTTCCCGGGCGAGTGCTACCCCGACGGTGAGGACGACCGCCCGGGGCTGCAGGAACTCCCGGGGATCGGTGAGCTCGGTGGGCTGGATGACCGAGAAAGCGGCGTCTGGGTCGTCTGTACTAGACGTCGGACGCAGGTCGAGTGCTCGCTGGGCGCGGAGCCACCGCAGGGGGATGTCGTCGTCCATGGCCTAACTGTACATACTGGAAGAGAAAGTTCGCCGTATTGTCCATGTCGCTCAGATCACGTTCCGGCGCATAATGGCATCCACGAACACCGGAAGACCGATCCCGAACAGAATGACAAGGAGACTCCCGATGAAGGACCTCAGCTACCGCCTCCCGCAGGAACGTACACTCGTCACCTCCGGCCCCGGCCCCGAGAGCACGGCCCTGGCCGCGCGCCGGGATGCCGTCGTCCCCCGGGCGGTGACCCCGAACCTGCCCAACTACATTGTTGACGCCGACGGCGGAGTCCTCGTCGACGCTGACGGGAATTCCTTCGTCGACTTCGCCTCCGGCATCGCCGTTACTACCGTTGGTGCTTCCAACCAGGCAGTGGTCGACGCCGTCAGCGACGCGGCCTCACACTTCACCCACACCTGTTTCATGATCTCGCCCTACGAGTCGTACATTCGTATCGCCGAGAAGCTGGCGGAGATCACCCCGGGTGACCACGACAAGCGAGCCGTGCTGTTCAACTCCGGTTCCGAGGCAGTGGAGAACGCCGTGAAGATCGCCCGTAGCTACACCGGGCGCAACGGTGTGGCCGTCTTCGACCGCGCCTACCACGGCCGTACCAACCTGACCATGGCCATGACCGCGAAGAACATGCCCTACAAGTCTGGCTTCGGCCCCTTCGCTTCCGAGGTCTACCGCGCGCCGGTGTCCTACCCGTTGCGTGACGGACTGACCGGACAGGAAGCCGCCGAACGGGCGATCACCGCCCTCGAGCAGCAGGTCGGCGCGTCCAACCTGGCGTGTGTCGTCATCGAGCCGATCCAGGGTGAGGGCGGATTCATTGACCCTGCCGAAGGTTTCCTGCCGGCACTCGCGGACTGGTGCCGCGACAATGACGTCGTTTTCGTCGCCGACGAGATTCAAGCCGGCATGTGCCGCACCGGCGACTGGTTCGCCTCCGACCACGAGAACGTCGTCCCCGACCTCGTCACCATCGCCAAGGGCGTTGCCGGCGGTATGCCGCTCTCGGCGGTCGTCGGCCGCGCCGAGATCATGGACGCACCGCATCCCGGCGGACTTGGCGGTACCTACGGCGGTAACCCTGTCGCCTGCGCCGCAGCGCTCGCGGCCGTCGACCAGATGGAGACCCTCGATCTCAACGGTCGGGCGCGGGAGATCGAGTCGATCGTCCGCGACGTCCTCGAGCCACTGGTCGGGGCCGAGACCGGCCTCGCCGAGGTCCGGGGCCGCGGTGCGATGATCGCCCTTGAGTTCACCGATGCCGACGGGCGTCCCGACGCCGCCACCACCAAGGCCGTGGCCGACGCCTGCAAGAAGCAGGGTGTGCTCATCCTGACCTGCGGAATGGACGGCAATGTCGTCCGGCTGCTCCCGCCGCTGGTGATCACTGAAGACCTGCTCAGGGATGGTCTCGGCGTGCTCGCCGACGCGATCCGCGATAACGGTGTAGGCAAGTAGACGAGAGAAACAGGAGGAAGAACTGTCATGACCAACCGCACGCTCCCATCCGATCTGACTGACCTGCTTGCCGCGCAGGTGGGTGAGGTCGACAGCACCTTCGATGTCGAGGATCCCGCCACCGGTGAGGTGCTCGTCACTGTCCCTGACCGTTCCGCCGCCGACGCTCTTGACGCCCTCGGCCGGGCCGTGGACGCCCAGAAGATCTGGGAGAAAGTCCCCCCGCAGCGTCGGGCGGACGTCATCACCCGCGTCTTCGAGATCATCAATGAACGCTCCGAGGACTTCGCCACCGCCATGACCCTGGAGATGGGTAAGCCCCTCGCCGAGGCCCGCGGCGAGGTCACCTACGGCAACAGCTACTTCCGGTGGTTCGCCGGGGAAGCCGTCCGTATCCCGGGACGGTTCACACAGGCTCCTGCCGGGAACGGACACATCCTCGTCTCCAAGCACCCCGTGGGCCCCGTCCTTGCGATCACTCCGTGGAATTTCCCGCTGGCGATGGCTACCCGCAAGATCGCCCCGGCACTGGCCGCCGGCTGTCCCGTGGTGGTCAAGCCGGCGAAGGAGACCCCGCTGACGATGATCCTCGTGGGTGAGGTCATCCGGCAGGCTCTCGACGAGATCAGCGACGAGTTCGGGGACCTTTCCGGCCTGGTCACCATCGTTCCGTCGACCCACTCCGGCGCGATTTCCGAGACCCTCATGGCTGACGACCGGTTGCGTAAGGTCACCTTCACCGGGTCCACGCCGGTCGGGGCAACTCTGGTCCGCCAGTCCGCAGACCAGCTGCTGCGTACCTCGATGGAACTCGGCGGTAACGCGCCCTTCGTTATCGCCGCCGATGCTGACCTTGACCTCGCTCTCTCCGGAGCGATGGCGGCGAAGATGCGCAACGGTGGTGAGGCATGCATCGCCGCGAACCGGTTCCTCGTCGATGCGTCCGTCGCTGAGGAATTCACCGAGCGGCTCACCGAATCGATGTCGCAGGTCACCATGGGTCACGGCATGGACGAGGGCACGACCCTCGGCCCGATGATCACGGCGAAGCAGCGCGACGGTATCGCCGACCTCGTCTCCGAGGCCGTCGATGCCGGAGCGACGGTCACCACCGGTGGCGAGGTGCCGGACGGTCCAGGGCACTTCTACCCGGCGACCGTCCTGAAGGACGTCCCGAAGGATGCCCGGATCCTTCGTGAGGAGATCTTCGGCCCCGTTGCCACGGTCACTACCTTCGGCACCCTGGAGGAGGGTGTGGCCATGGCGAACGACACTGAGTTCGGCCTGGCTGCCTACGGTTTCGCCAGTTCCCTGGAGAATGCCCAGTATTTGGCCGCGAACCTCGAAGCCGGCATGGTCGGCATCAACCGGGGCGCGATCTCTGATGCTGCGGCGCCTTTCGGCGGCGTGAAGCAGTCCGGCTTCGGACGGGAAGGCGGCAGTGAGGGCATCGAGGAGTACCTGGAGGCGCGGTACATCGCGTTGAACTGAGGTCGGCGCCGCGTTTTCCGGCATATGACACCGGGCCTGGTGGCCGTGAGTTGACCTGACTCACGGCCACCAGGCTCGGTGTCATATCTGGTGTGAGGGCACGTCTCTTCGGTTAGTGATGAGGAACTATTGCTGACTAAGCGTTTATTCGCTAAGATACTTTGCGACCACCATTCGACGGAGAGAGTAGCCATGTCTGACGCGTCCACCGACCACCCGTACAGCCCCGCGAAACGGGCGGGCGATCACATCTACGTGTCCGGGGCATTGTCAGTCGATGCTGACTACCGTCCGGTTTCAGGCCGCAGAGAGCCGCTGGACGCTGCGCTGCAGCGCATGACCGAGCGGTTGGCCACTGCCGGTGGGCGCCCTGATGATGTCGTGAAACTGACCTATTACGTCACTGACCTGTCGCTCCGGGAAGAGGCCAACCAGCAGTTCCGCGAGAACTTTGCTGCCACTGGAGCTGCCAGGACCTTCCTCGAGGTCTCCAGGCTTCCTTACGGTGCTTCCGTCGAGATTGATGCTATTGCCGTGACTTCGGAAGGCGGCGAATGAAGTCTGAGGGGGTGGTGGACTATGTCGATCACATTGTCGACCAGTGGGGTGTTGTCGACCCCGACCTCGACGTCAGTCCTCTCGAAGTATTCGGCCGTCTGCACCGGACCTACCTGCTTTACAGCCACATCATCAGTGAGACGTTCGAGGAGTACGGCATCAACCAGGCTGGCTTTGATGTTCTGGCGTCACTGAAGAGGGCGGGGAAGGGGGCTTCTCTCACGCCTTCACAACTGTCGGAACAGGCGTTGGTTACTTCTGGTGGGGTTTCCCTGCGGCTCAATCGGCTCGAGGACGCGGGGCTCGTGGAGAGGATACGCGGGCGTAAGGACCGTCGAGCTGTGAGTGTGCGACTCACGGAGTCGGGCGAGGAACTGATTGCGCGGGTGTCACGCCGGCATTTCGCCAGGGAGGCGGAACTGCTTGAGGGGCTGGACGGCGTAGACCGCCAGCAACTGGCCGAACTGCTCCGCAAGCTTTTCGTGTCGCTTGACGGGGACGGGGACGAGCAGACGGGCTGAACTTTCACCCGTAGCCTATCCGGTCGTCCGATGACCGTCTGGGCGCTTCATCGTGAACTTGTGCTCAGCATCGAGACCGAAGTAGTCACCCGGTCCGCCCGCACGTAGGACGGGTTTCGCCAGTGCAGTCTGGTAGATCCCGTCGACGAGTAGCTCCCGGGCGATGTGGACGCCGACAACTTCGCCGAAGACTACGCGGGTCTCCGTGACTGTGCCGGTCAGAGTCTGGAGGGGGACGACCTGTGTGGTCCGGCATTCGAAGACGACAGGGGACTCGACGACGTGGGGTGCACGCACGATTCGTGAGGTGCCGGGCGTCAGCCCGGACAGTGTGAATTCATCGACGTCCGGAGGAACTGCTGCCGAGGTGGTGTTCATCGCCGAGGCAAGACCGTCCGTCACGAGGTTCCAGCAGAACTCCCCCGTGGTTTCCGCATTGGCGAGGGTGTCTTTAGGGCCGTTGCTCGCGAAGCCGATGATCGGCGGTTCGTAGTTGAAAGCGTTGAAGAAGCTGAATGGCGCGAGGTTGAGGACGCCGTCGGTTGACTGGCTGGAAATCCAGCCGATCGGCCGCGGCGCGATGATCGCGTTGAAAGGTGAGTGGGGGAGCCCGGTGCAGGATCCTGGTTCATAAAAATGGGTGTCACGGACCGCGTCGGACGAGCTGTCTGTCATCGCCTGTGCTTTCGTTATCGACCCTGGACGCCTGGTACCTGCACTGAGCAACGGCGCCAGCGGAGTTTACGTCTACCGACAGTCGCATTCTACAGTCCGGTGTCTGCGGACACGGACGGCCGTTGTTGTGCCCGGTGAGCTGGTGTATTTCCAGATCGGCGGGTACGGACCCGGCGTTGCCCAGATGGATGACGTCGAATCGGGGGTGGAAGAAGGGGGTGATTCCCGACGGCGGGGCAAATATTTCTTTCCGGTTAACATCTTAGCGCTGAACAGTACTTCTTAGGGGGAGCTGACCCTAAGAAGGTGATTCTGTCGGGGGAATATCTCGCCGCGGCTATTGAGTGCTGTCAGTTACACCAATAACATTGCGCAAAATAGTAAAGCGGTAAGTAATCAAGCTGATCTAAGAGGAGCTGACCACGTGACCACCACGACCGAGAGGACGAGCCAGGGGACGGCCCAAGGCGCACAACCCCTCACAGCTCCGCTCGTCACTGATGCGCTCCGGCTGGGCGGTGATTGGGTCACCGGCGACGGCGGTTCGTTCACGGTCACTGACCCGGCTACGGGGCAGGCCGTACAGACGATTCACCAGATCTCCGCGGACCAGGCCACGCAGGCCATTGATGCGGCTTCCGAGGCCTTCCTGTACTCCGGGTGGAAGGAACTGTTGCCGCATGAGCGCGGTGGTTATCTCCGCACGATCGCGGACCTCATGGTGGATAACCTGGATCGGTTGGCCACTATCCAGACACTGAATACCGGCAAGACCCTGTCGGAAACCCGCAAGCTCGTCGCCAGTGCTGCCGGTACGTTCCGCTACTACGCGTCGGCTGTGGAATCCCGCGAGGAGCCCGTCACCCCACGACGTGGCCCGTGGCAGACGGTGAGCGTTCTTGAACCGCTCGGGGTCGTCGCGGCGATCACCCCCTGGAACTCCCCGGTCGCCTCGGACGCACAGAAGATCGCGCCTGCACTTGCGGCAGGAAACGCTGTCGTCCTCAAACCAGCGGAGTGGACACCGCTCGTTGCGATGGCGCTGATGGAACTCGTGGTGGAGTCCGGTTTACCGGAAGGCCTGGTCACGGTGCTACCAGGGAAGAGCTCAGTGATCGGTGACGCCATCACCGGCCACCCTGCGGTTGCCAAGATCTCCTTCACCGGTGGCACCTCCGCAGGCAAGTTGATCGCGCACCAGGCGGCTGAGCGCCTTATCCCGACGACACTGGAGCTCGGTGGAAAATCCCCGACAATCGTCTGCGAGGACGCGGACATCGAACAGGCTCTCCAAGGTGTCCTGTTCGGTATCTTCTCGTCGAGCGGGCAGAGCTGTATCGCGGGATCACGACTCTTTGTCCACCAGTCCATCTACCGGGACTTTGTCGACGAACTCGTCCGTCGCACTCGTGCCCTGCACATTGGCCCGGGAGTCGACCCGGACACGGATGTCGGCCCGCTCGTGCACCGTAGACATCGGGAGTCCGTGGCCTGGTACGTGGACAGGGCACGCAGCGAGGGCGGCGCCATCCTGTGCGGCGGGAAAGCCCCTGACGATCCGGCACTTGCCGCCGGTACGTACTACGAACCCACCGTCATCGAGGGACTCGGCAATTCCAGCGCCACCTGCCAGGAGGAAATCTTCGGTCCGGTCCTCGTCTGCCTTCCCTACGAGAATGACGACGATCTCATCGCTCAAGCCAACGACACTGTCTACGGCCTCGCGGTCGGCATCTGGACGCCCGACTTCCTCCGCGCGCACCGGCTCGCCGGCGCGATCGACGCCGGCACCGTCTGGATCAACACCTACAAGCAGTTCAGCATCTCCACCCCGTTCTCCGGGTTCAAGGATTCCGGGCTGGGGGTGGACAAGGGAATGGACGGGCTCGCCGAGTACTCGAAACGGAAGAGTCTCTACTGGGGGCTCGAATCGACCCCCATGACCTGGGGAAAGCACTGAGTGACCAATCACCACAAAAGGAGACATCATGACTACCGCCTATCAACCACCCATCGCGCAGTTGCGAAAGGTCCGCTTCGTCGAGCTGCGCACCAGCGCACTCTCCGACTCCGCCGACTTCTACTCGGGCGCATGGGGACTCGACGTCGTTGAACAGGAGGAGGGGAGCTCCTGGCTCCGGGGAACTGGGTCCGAACACCACATCCTTCAGCTGACCGATGCTCCGAAGAACGGTCTGGGACGTATCTGCTTTGCCGTCGGAACTCCGGCCGAGGTCGACGAGGCTGCCCGCCGTCTCGAAGCGAGGAACATCCCGATCGTCTTCGGTCCCGGTCCTGCGGACAACGCAGGCGCAGGGTACAGCGTCAGTTTCCTCGATCCCGAGGGCCGCCTCATCGAGTTGCTCGCCGACTTCTGGGCTGTGCCGGAGAGGTACACCAGCGACGCGATCCCCAAGAACATCGCGCACGTCGTGCTCAACACCGCCGATATCGACAAATCCGTGGACTTCTACCGCGATGTCCTGGGTATGAGGGTATCCGACTGGTCGGAGCATCAGATGGCCTTCATGCGATGCAACACCGACCACCACTCCATCGCCTTCAATCAGGCGGAGTGGGCGTCCGTCAACCATGTTGCCTACGAGATGCCGACCGTCAACGACTTCATGCGCGGCATCGGCAGGCTTAAGCAGACCGGTGTGACCCCACTGTGGGGTCCCGGGCGGCACGGTCCCGGGGACAACACCTTCTCCTATTTCGGTGATCCGGCAGGGCTGGTCTGCGAGTACACCTCCGAGATTGCCCAGATCGACGAGGACCAGTGGTTGTGCAAGGTGTGGCGCCGGACACCGGAACTGTCCGACACCTGGGGCACCGCCGGCCCACCGAGCAAAGACGTCCGCTCCCACATGGCCGGCGTCCCCGACGAGGGTTCCTTCCACCTGCTTCCAGCGGACAAAGCCAGTTGACGAAAGGATGACGATGATGACCACACATTCGGGTCCCTCCGTGAGGGAAGGCCCCCTCGGGATCCATCTCACGGAAACCGGTGACGGAATCCCCCTGTTCATGCTCCACGGTATCGGGAGCTCCGGCGACGTGTTCCACGGCCAACTTCCCCTGCTGTCTGATGAACACCGTGTCGTCACCTGGGATGCGCCGGGATATGGGCGGTCGGATGACCCTGACAAGCCCATGACCATGGATGACTTCGCCGATGCCGCCGCTGAGTGCATCAGGGCATGTTTCACCGACGGTGCCCACGTCGTCGGAATGTCCTGGGGTGGCGTCATCGCCACACGGCTCGCACTGCGCCATCCTGATCTGGTCCGGGGCCTGATCCTGGGCTCCTCGACAGTCGGTTCCGGAACCAGTGCGGAACAGGCTGAGAGCATGCGCACGAGGCCCGACGATATCGAGCGCGCCGGTGTGGAGGCGTTCGCCCGGCAACGGGCGGTCCGCCTCGTCTCCCCGGAAGCCAGCGAGATGATCAGAAGTCGCGCGGTGTCCCTCATGGCGAACTCGATCCGTCTCCCCGGTTACCGGTACGCCGCCGAATCCATGGCGACGACCGACAACACCGACGATCTCGCTGGAATCACCAGCCCCACCCTCGTCCTGTGGGGTGAGAAGGACACCGTCACCGGACGGAAGGCGGCGGTCCCGCTCATCGCCGGGATCCCCGGGGCAGTCGGGGTGGAAATCCGCGACGCCGGACACCTCGCCAACCTCGAAGCACCGGAGAGCTTCACCACCTGGGTCTCCTCGTTCGCTCTTATCGCTGAGCGAATGCGGGAATCCGAAAAATACCGCAAGTCAACCCCACTCGCTGCTGCAACTCCGTAACGGCGAACCATCAGAAAGGGCTCAAGACCATGACCTCCACCGCAGAACTCACCTACGACAACTCGAATCTCGAGGAGTTCACTGACTCGCTCGTGCTCACGCGTGATTCCCGCTATGAAGACTGGGACACTCTCAATTTCCAGACGAAGGCGGGCGACCAGTTTGCCCGCGCCCAGATCCGCTACGTCGGCTCCGGTGCCACCGGTAACCACGACACTGACTCCCGGACGATCCAGTCCCGCGGGTTCACTTTCTCGAATATGCTGCTTCCGGCCGGTGCCGAGGGGCCCGAGCACACCCACAATGACGTTGAAGAGGCGTTCTTCGTCCTCGAGGGTGAGGTTGACGTCAGCGTCCACCGCGGTACCGACGTCGTGACCCGCACCCTGGGGTACCGGGACATGATCGTCGTCCCTGCCGGTGTGCCCCGCAGCCTGAAGAACAACACGGATAAGCCGGCCCTCTTCTGCGTCATCATCGGTGCACAGAAGCCGGAGATCCCCACGTACCCCGAGACATCCGCAATGTACGGGATCACCAGGGACTGAGAACGATGACGATTCCACGGACACTTCTCGTCACCGGAGCGGGGCGAGGCCTCGGACGGACAATCGCCCTGGATCTCGCCCGGTGCGGCTGGCATCTCTGGGTCGCCGATATACGGCAGGACGCAGTGGAAGACACTGCACGCCGGATTATCAACGCAGGAGGGTCAGCATCCCCAGTGGCCGTGGATATCTCGGACCCGGAGTCGGTCGGGGAACTCGGCAAAGATCTGAAGGAAGCGGGACCACTTCACGGTCTCGTGAATTGCGCGGCACTGGCGGACGGAGTCGGCGGCTCTCCGGTACACGAGATTCCCATCGAAGACTGGGACCGCGTCGTGTCGGTGAACCTGCGGGGCACTTTCCTCATGACCCGGACCGTCGCACCGCTGATCATCGAGGCAGGTGGCGGTTCTATCGTCAACATCGGCTCAGACGCTGCAACGAACGGCTCCGCGAATCTCGCACACTACATAGCGTCCAAGGGTGGGCTCGCAGCTCTCACCCGCGCCAGCGCCACCGACCTCGGGCCGTACGGCATCACCGTGAATACCGTCTCGCCGGGGCTCACACACTCGGAGTCTGCTCTGAAGGTGCCGGAAAAGCGTCACGAGGAGTATCGCCGTCAACGTGCACTGCTCCGAGACCAGGAACCCAATGACATCACCGGTGTCGTACGGCTTCTTCTCGATGACCAGGGAAGTTTTATTACCGGCCAGGAAATTCTCGTCAATGGTGGATTTGTCTTCCGCTGAAGCTCCGGCGGCTACCCGAAACAAAGAAAGGAGGGACAGACAATGGACCTGAATCTCAGCGGAAAGACGTTTGTAGTGACGGGAGGGAGTTCCGGCATAGGACTCGCGACCGTCGATGTTCTGACCAGGGAAGGCGCGAATGTCGTCACCTGTGCCCGGAACCTCGAGAATCTGCGGCGCGCCCTTCCCACCCTGTCGAGACCTGACCTGGTGACCGCCGTTGAGTGTGATGTGCGTTCGGAAAACGACATGCGCGCGATGGCGGACAAAGTCAGTGAGCGGTTCGGGATCCTCGACGGTGTGGTGAACAACGCCGGCGGGTCCCGGATGGTTCCGCTTTCTGACATGACCCCGGCGGACTGGCAGGACGAACTCTCGCTCAAGTTCACCCCGGTGCTCCACAGCGTTGCACACCTGATTCCGCTCATGGCGGAGGCGGAGGCTCCGGCAATGGTCAACCTCAACGCTGTGCTCGCCCGCCAACCAGAACCTGCGCTCGCCGCGACCTCCGCTGCGCGTGCCGGGCTACTGAACCTCACGAAATCTCTCTCCCAGAGTCTGGCGGCTGATCGTATCCGTGTGAACTCAGTCTGCCTCGGTCTTATCGACACCGGCCAATGGCGGCGTCGTTTTGAACAGATGAGTGACTACCCCAGTTACGAGGCGTTCTCCCACGAGGTCGCCAATGACCGGGGCATCGTCCTCGGACGCTTCGGACGGGCCGACGAGGTCGCGCCCGTCATCTCATTTCTGTTGTCCCCCTGCGCGTCCTATATCACTGGCGCCACGATCGATGTCGCCGGAGGAGTAAATCGATATGTCTGATTCAACGTCCCCGACCACATACCGCAACGGTGGTGAGCTCCTGTCCGACGTCTTGGCTGATGCCGGGGTGGACACCGTGTTCGGTGTCATCTCCGTCCACAATCTCCCTCTGGTGGAAGAAGTGTCCCGCCGGCTCCGGTTCGTCCCCGTCCGCCATGAAGCCTCGGCAGTCAACGCCGCGGACGGTTACGCCCGTGCCAGCGGCACCATCGGATGCGCACTGACCAGCACGGGTACCGGAGCCGGCAATGCAGCGGGATCACTGATCGAATCACTGAGTTCGGCGACCTCGGTCCTTCACATCACCGGCCAGATCCAGAGCCGTTACCTGGGATCGGGTCGGGGTTTCATCCACGAAACTCGGGACCAGAAAGGCATGCTGGATGCCGTCTCCCGTGCCGCCTACACGATTACCAGCGCTGATGAAGCAGCCTCCGTCCTGCGCAATGCGGCCTGCCTGGCAGCGGATGCGGTCGGCGGCCCTGTCAGTGTGGAGTGGCCGATCGATCTGCAGTTTGCCGCGACGAGTGACCCGGGGACCCCACGAGAGGACCTGCTCACCCCGGTCAGTACCCGCAACCCTGCCGACGCCGATCTCGACCGTATGCTCGCACTGCTCTCCTCCGCCCGTCGTCCCCTGCTGTGGCTCGGCGGTGGAGCTACCGGTCGCGATGCCCGCCGTCTCGTCACCCGGTTGTGCGAGTCATGGGGTGCGGGTGTACTCACCAGCAACTCTGGGCGCGGAGCGATCCCCGAGGACCATGATCTGTGTGTCGGGAACTACGCATCAAGTCCCGTCGGGCGTGCACTGCTCAGCCAGGCGGACTGCCTCCTGACCATCGGAACCCACTTCCGGTCCAACGAAACCTCAGATTATTCAGTGGAGATGCCGACCATCCACATCCAGGTTGACCAGGATGAGGACGCCATCGGACGCGTGTATCCGGCGACCGCCGGTGTGCACGGTGACGCGGCGGCCGTCCTTGACTACCTCGTCGAGAACCGGGGCAAGCTCCGGTCAGACAAGGAGTGGCGGGGCCGCGTCGTGGCAGCACGGCAGGAGTGTCGCAGTCGCCAGCGCACTGCGATCGGTGCGCACGCAGAATTCGTTGACGCGATTCGCGAGGTCGTTCCGGCGGAGTCGCCGATCGCCCGCGACGTCACTATCGCGTCCAGTTCCTGGGGCAACCGGCTGCTGCCTATGCCCGCCCCGGAGGTCAATATCTTTCCCCGCGGCGGTGGCATTGGGCAGGGTCTGGGGATGGCTATCGGGGCTGCGGCCGCTGTTCCCGACCAACCCGCCGTCGCCATCTGTGGTGACGGGGGTCTGGCTGTACACCTGGGCGAGATCCTGACCTTGGCACAGGAGAATCCCTGGCTGATTCTTCTGGTGTTCAACGACGCTGGTTACGGAGTGCTGCGAAACATGCAGGACTCCATGGGCAATGAACGCGCCGGGGTCGACCTGACCACACCTGATTTCAGGATGCTTTCCGCGTCCTGCGGACTTGACTACGCCCGGATCAGCTCACCGGACGAGGTCCGTGAGGTCCTGCGTGACGCCGTGGCACTGAAATCTGCCGTCGTCGTCGAGGTCGATCTCGCATCCTACGGGGACATGCCGTCGCCGTTCACCCCGCCGGTCACCGTCCCCGATAACGAGTCGGCGGAGGTGGACGACGATGAGTGACCTGTGCACGATTCCTGTGATGATTCGCTCGATGCGGGTCGAAGCTGAGGGAGTGCTCTCCCTGGAGCTGATCCGGACAGACGGCAGTGACCTGCCGGAGTGGACGCCGGGCGCACACGTCGACGTCGCGGTCGGCGACGGTCTGATCCGCCAGTACTCCCTGTGCAGCGACCCGGCCGACACCAGTCACTACAGGATCGGCGTCCTCAGGGAAGTGGTGGGCCGGGGTGGCTCCCGCCATGTCCACGACGTCCTGCGTCCCGGACATGAGGTGATGATGTCCGAACCCAGGAACAATTTCGAGGTCAGCGACAACGGTAAGCCCCTGACCCTCATCGCCGGCGGGATCGGAATCACCCCGATCCTCGCCATGGCGCGGGCCGCTGCCACCACCGGCCGGGAGTTCCGTCTCTACTACGGCGGACGCAGCCGGGCCTCGATGGCGTTCCTTGATGAGCTCGCCGACCTGTCCGGAGAGCTCACCGTCACCTCCGATGACCGGGAAGGTGTTCTCGACCTCGACACCATCCTCGACGGCGCGGACAGCGGAGAGCGGGAAGTGTACGTCTGCGGCCCCGGTGGTCTCCTCGACGCCGTCGAGAAGAGGGCGGACGGCTGGCCTGCCGGCACCTTCCACTGTGAACGTTTTGTCGCCAGGACGATCGAGCCGCCGCCCGAGGGCGAGCGTGAGTTCACGGTCCGCTGCATCGACAGTGACGTGGAGGTGAACGTTCCGGTCGGTTGCACCATCATGGAGCAACTCGAAGCCGCTGGCATCGACGTCCCTCACTCTTGCCGGGAGGGGACCTGCGGAACCTGCGAAACCGACATCATTGCCGGTATCCCCGACCACAGGGACTCTTTGCTGTCGTCGGAAGAGAGGGAATCCGGGGAGACGATGCTCATCTGCGTGTCCCGGGCCAAAACCGACGTCCTTGAACTCGAGATCTGACAAACCATCCACATCTGTCACTCCCACCACCCACCACCAACCTGAAAAGGACTTCACGGCTATGACCCGATATCTCGAACCGACACAGGCCCGGGACGGCGCACCGTCCAACTATGAACTGCAGCTGGCGCACGCCGTCGAGCGCCTGTTCGCTGCCGGCTCCGATTCGCCCAAATCCCTGGCAGAAGGACTCAACGACGCTGATGTCCCAGGCCCGGGCGGCGCTCCGTGGACTGCGGAGAGTTTCCGAAACGAAATGGCACGACTGGGAGAGTGAATGACCAATGGCCAACTACTACAGCCCCGAAATTTCCGAGGACTTCCTGTACCGGAACGGTCTCCGCGACCGCTGGTACGCGGTGTGCCCGTCCTCCTTCATCCAGCCGGGACGAATTGAGAAGCTCCGCCGGCTCGGACAGGACTGGATCCTGTACCGCGATACCGCTGGAAAAGTGAGCATGTTGGAGGACCGGTGCCCCCACCGTGGTGCTCCGCTGAGCCAGGCCACCCATCTGGGCGACCGGGTCGGATGCAAGTACCACGGCGTCCAGGTTGACGGCACCGGAACTGTGCGGGCCGTGCCAGGCATGCCGGGATGCGAGATCGAAGGACAGCGCCTGGTGACCGCTCCGGTTGTCCGGGAACTCGCGGGTGCGGTCTTCGCATGGTTCGGTACTGACGCCGACGCGGAACCCGCCGAACTGACCTTCCCGGACCCGCTCACCGACGACGGGATCTCCTCTTTCCTGTGCTACGCCGAGTGGGACTGCAACTGGCGCTTCGGCCTGGAGAACCTGCTTGACCCGATGCACGGAACGTTCCTCCACCATGACTCACACTCGATGTCGGAGGGCGATACGAAGGCGAAGTTCCAGATCCGCGAGTCTGACCGGGGGTTCTTCTTCGAGAAGACCGATCAGGTCGGCGTGAATTTCGACTGGGTGGAACTGTGTGACACCGGTGCCGACTGGGTGGACCTTTCCATCCCGTATCCGCCGTCGGCCGGCCCCGGTGGTGCCTTCGGCATCGTCGGCATGGTCATCCCGATCGACGCGACCAGCTGTGGAGTGTTCTTCTGGCGTTACCGGAAGGTGTCGGGTTGGCTCCGCGACACCTGGCGCTTCCTGTACAAGACCACCCTGGAGCCGCGGCACTGGGAGGTGCTCGAGCAGGACCGGGTCATGCTTGAAGGGATGGCGCCAGACGCCGATGCCGCCGAGAACCTGTATCAGCACGATCTCGGGGTGATGCGGATCCGCCGGTTGTTCCGGAAACAGGCGAAGCGGCAGGCGAAGGCCATGGCAGACAGCGGCCCGTCCAGCGGCGCACGCACGAGGCCTACCGGGACCCGGAATACGACCGAAGTAAAAGCTGCAACCGCTTAACAGGGCAACCGGCGGATGACGACACCACCGGTTCCTGCAGACTCAAGGAGAAGAGAATGAAGACAGCAATCGCAGGTGGTGGTGTGGGCGGACTCGCGCTGGCACTGGGCCTGATTCAACGCGGCGTGGACGTCGCGGTGTACGAACAGGCTCCGGAGTTCGGTCAGGTCGGCGCGGACGTAAACCTGACGCCGAATTCGACACGCGCTCTCGACGGACTGCACACCGAGGTCGGTGCCACGCTCCGGACCACCGGTGCCCGGCCTCGGCGACGGTTGAGTCGTCGTTGGGACAGCGGAGAGGTCACGTCGGACCTTCCGATGGGAGATTCGGCGGAGGAACGGTACGGGGCACCACAGTTGACGGTGCACCGTGCCAGCCTGCTTGACGCCCTCCGTGTACTGCTTCCCGATGATGTGCTTCACCTGGGACATCGCCTCGACCATGTCGAGAACCTCGACGACCGTGTGCGACTGCATTTCAGCAGCGGTCAACCGCCCGTCGAGGCCGACGTCCTGGTGGGCGCGGACGGCATCCACTCCGTGGTGCGCGACAGTCTTTTCGGGGAACAGGACGCCGAGTACACCGGACTCGTCGCTTACCGGACGGTTGTCCCGGGCTCCCGACTGCCTGGTGTGCCGAACCTGGACTCGTTCACCAAGTGGTGGGGTCCAGACTCTGAACGGCAACTGGTCACGTTCCCTCTGAACCGTGGACAGGACCTCTTCGTCTTCGCAACGGCCGGTGAGGAGGAATGGACCGCGGAATCATGGACCACCACGGCCAACGCGACTGAGTTCCGTGAGCAGTACGCCGACTTCCATCCCGAGGTGGCTGAGATCCTCGGTGCCTGCGACCAGGTGATGAAGTCTGCACTGAGGGTACGCGATCCGATGCCACGGTGGAGCGACAACCGGGTCACCCTTCTCGGGGACGCGTGTCATCCCATGACACCGTTCATGGCGCAGGGGGCCGGACAGGCAATCGAGGACGCGGTGGTGCTGTGCCGAGCGCTGACTGAAGGCAGCGACGTGTCAGTGCCTGCGCGCCTACGTGCGTACGAGGAGGCCCGCCACGAGCGCACGGCGCGTATCCAGTTGACCTCACGCGCCAACGACTGGCTCAAATCCGGCGACGAGGCCGACTGGTTGTACGACTACGACGCGTGGAACGTCCCACTCGCCCTGCCGACGACAGAGAGGAGCCAACAGTGAAAGTCATACGTGACCCCCTCTCCACTCCCAGCGCAGTCGGCCTCGGCATCGTCGGCGTCGTCGGCAGCGGTCTCGTCGCCGAACTCATCCTGCGGTCCAGTCTCATCACCACCGAAGGGCTGCCGATCCCGAGCCAGGTCATCGGAGGAGCGGTTGACCTCCTGCCCGATACCGGGTTCTGGAGCGAAGTCCTGTTCACCTTGGGGGAGTGGGGGTTGGGGATGCTCCTGGCCTGCATCGCCGGTGTGGTGCTGGGCGGTCTGATGGGCGCCTTCTCTGCCTGGCACACGGCCTTTGAATGGCCGGTGGAAGCGTTCCGCGTGCTGCCGTCGGTCGCCCTGGCGCCGATCCTTGTGCTTCTGGCCGGGCGGGGGATGATGTCCCTGTCTATTGCCGTCGCACTGGCCTGTGTCTGGCCGATCCTGCTCAACACGATGTACGGGGTGCGAGGGGTGGACCCCACGTCAGTGAACACCGCCCGCACCTTCGGCCTCACCAGCATGCAGATCCTGGCGAGGATCAAGATCCCCGCCGCACTCCCTTTCGCGTTCACCGGCATCCGCATTTCGGCGTCCATCGGTCTGCTCGTCGCGGTGTCGGTTGAACTCCTCGTCGGAGACGGGTCGGGTATCGGCGGCTTCATCCTGACCCAGTCGGCGAATGCTGTGAACCTGGACGCGGTCTACGCGGCGACCGTCATTGCCGGCGTCATCGGCGTGATCGTCAATCTGGTGCTCGCGCAGGCCGATTCGCTCCTGTTCGCCTGGAAGAGAGGACTGGAACAATGACCGACCTGACCAACACACACCCTCGAACGCCGGAGAGCTCACACGTCGGGACAGGAACGACGGAGATGCTCCCGGGACGCACAGTTAGCCAGAGCAGTCCGGTTGTGGCGGCCCCGCAGTCGCGGACGCCCGGCGGCCCCCGATCCCGGATGGCCGCTGCGGGGTGGACGGTGCTGCTCCGGCTCAGCGTGCCGATCCTCATCGTCGTCGTCTGGTGGATAGTGTCACTGGGAGAGACCAGCGGCCTTTTCGTCCCTACCCCCTACGAAGCGGTCCAGACATTCTGGAACGAGTTCGTCCTCGGCAATGCCGTGGTGGAACACACTCTTCCAAGTCTCTACCGTGCACTCGTCGGTCTCGCCCTGGCGATCATCATCGGCATCGTTGTCGGTGTGGCGTTGGGAATGTCCACGATCCTCACCGGACTGTTCCAACCACTGGTGCACCTGGGCCGGTCACTGCCGTCCCCCGCACTGCTGGGCGTGTTCTTCATCCTGTTCGGGATCGGGGACGCGCCGAAGATCTTCCTCATCGCGTTCGCCGTGGTGTGGCCCGTTCTGCTCAACACCATCGACGGTGTCGGCGCAGTGGGGGAAACCCGCTCACAGGCAGCGCAGGTCTTCCGTATTCCGGCGTACCGGGTGCTCGTCTTCATCGTCCTCCCCGGCGCTGCGCCCAAGATTTTCGCCGGGATCCGCACCTCCATGTCCTACTCGTTGATCATGATGATCATCTCGGAACTACAGCGTTCGGAGAATGGGTTCGGCTTCCTGCTCATCCAGTCCCAGCGCAACTTCGATTTCGGAACCTTTTTCGCCGTACTGATCATGCTCGTCATCATCGGTGTGGTCTTCAACGTCATCTTCAAGACCATTGAACGCCGCGTCTTGGCGTGGCACAGAGGAGTCACTGCTCAAAATGACTGACACAACTGCGACAACGACAACGGCCACCGTGGCTCCTCCCGAGCTTGAGCTGGACGGACTGTCCAAACGGTACGGCGAGAACCTGGCGGTACGGTCAATCACGGCCACGGTACCTGCCCACAAGATCACCGTGATCGTCGGGCCGTCCGGCTGCGGGAAATCCACGCTGCTGCGGATGATCTCCGGGTTGGAGAAACCCAGCGAGGGTACCGCCGTCTTCGAAGGCGAACAGGTCAGCGGGGTTCCCGAGGGGCTGGCAATGGTCTTTCAGGACTATTCGCGTTCCTTGTTTCCCTGGATGCGCGTTGACAAGAACATCGCATTCCCGATCCGCAGCCTGCCCGCCGAGGAGCGGAGAAGGCGGGTCAGGGAAAGCATCGACGCCGTCGGCCTGGCGGGCAAGGAACAGCTCTATCCGTGGCAGATGTCCGGTGGCATGCAGCAGCGGGTGGCCATCGCCCGCGCTCTCGCCTCGCAGCCGAAGTTGCTGCTGATGGATGAACCATACGCGTCCGTGGACGCCCAGACCCGCGCCGACCTGGAGGACCTGTTGATGACCATCCAGGCCCGGTTGGGGGTCACCGTCCTGGTCGTTACACACGACATCGACGAGAGCGTCTACCTGGCGGATCAGATCGTCGTGCTGTCGAAACCACCGAGTGTCGTGGCAGAGGTGATCGACGTCGGTCTGGAACGTCCACGGGACCACCTGACCACAAAGACCTCGAAGGAGTTCATCGATATCCGTGCGCATGTCACCTCGCTTCTCCGCCCGTCGGCTACGGCGGCGGAGATCCGGCACACCTGATCACACTCGCGACATGCGGATTTCTGTACGTCGCATCGACTTTTGGAGGAAGAATGTTTAAGACAACGAGAGTGGTCGGTGCGATGGGCGCGGCGACTCTTCTGATCACCGCGGCCGCATGTGGAGGAGGAGCGGATTCCTCGACAGGAGGCGCCGGCCCCAACGGTATCGAGCAGGCCGATATCAGTGTCGGTGCGCTGCCGCTTGCTGACTATTCCACGCTGTGGTGGGCCGAAGAGAACGGGTTCTTCGAAGATGAAGGCCTCAACGTTTCCATCGAGGCGGTACAGGGCGGGCCCGTAGGGGCGCAGATGGTTGCCAGCGGTGAGCTTGATTTCACTACGTCGACCACGTTCAACACCGTCAGTGCTACCGACAACGGCATGCCGATCGAAACGGCCGCCCTTGTGAGCGGATCAGCGGACAACTCCATCGCAATGTATGTCAACCCGGATTCTGATATCCAAGGGATTGACGACCTGGATGGAAAAACCATCGGCATCAACAACACCAACAACACTGGTGACGTGACGTTCAATGCGCTCGCAGATTCCCTGGGTGCGGATGTCACACCCACGTTCATCGAGGTTCCTTTCACCGAGATGCTCACCGGTGTCCAGTCTGGGGCGATTGACGTCGGCTACTCACCCGAGCCGTTCCTCAGCGCAGCGTGGGCTGCCGGGATGCGTCAGATCATTGACCTGACTGACGGCCCGAACAACGAGATTGCGACATCGAACATCGTGTCCAGCAAGAGCTTCCTCGACAACAACCCCAACACCGCTTCGGCGTTCGCCCGGGCACTCTACGCCGCGAACGAAGACATCCTGGCGAATGAACAGGCATGGAGAGACTGGATACCCTCCATCGCCAAGATGGACGAGGGAACTGCCCAGGACATACCGATGCCGGTCTTCTTCACTGAGATGGACGAGACGGCGTTGCAGCACATCGCCGACCTGATGATTGAGCAGGACATCATCAGCGAGGACTATGATGCCTCTGAATTCGCATGGACAGCCGACGAGTAACTCTTTTCTTGCACATGCGCGCTCTATCGCGCTGAACTGATCCCTTCGTCGCCTCTCACCCGCGAACGGTGTCGAGCCTGGAGGCCGCGGGTTGACTCAACTCGCGGCCCCCAGGCTCGTTCCGGTACATGGTGCAGACACCGTACGTGCACACCCGCACCCGTAGGGGTATCCGTTACTGCCGTCCGAGAAATATTTATGCAGGGTATTCCCATTAGGCAGGAAGCGTGTTACTTAGTAGAACCACTCACGTCCGACAACTGCGCGTGGAACAACTGAAGAAGGAGACACCATGCCCACCCCTCCCATGTCCAAGAGACTCTGGGCCGAGTTCCTCGGCACGTTCTGGCTCGTCTTCGGCGGTTGCGGGTCCGCCGTACTCGCCGCGAAGGTCATCACGGAAAACTCCGGCGACTCCATCAACATGGGCATCGGCTTCGTCGGTGTCGCCCTCGCCTTCGGCCTGACCGTGGTCACCGCTGCTTACGCTGTCGGCCACATCTCCGGTGGCCACTTCAACCCGGCCGTGACCCTCGGCTGTGCCGTCGCGAAGCGAGTCGAATGGTCCGCCGTCGTGCCCTACTGGGTGACTCAGGTGGTCGGAGCCACTGTGGCTGGTGCGGTGCTGTGGGTCATTGCGGACGGGAAGGACGGCTTCAGCGCCTCAAAGTCCGGTTTCGCCACCAACGGTTACGGCGACCTGTCGCCGGACGGGTATTCGTTGGCTGCTGTCGCGCTCACCGAGGTCGTGTTGACCGCGGTGTTCCTGTGGGTGATTCTGGGCGTCACCTCGACGAAGGCTCCGGCAGGTTTCGCGCCGCTCGCCATTGGCCTGGCCCTGACACTGATCCACCTGATCTCGATCCCCGTGTCGAATACGTCGGTGAACCCGGCCCGGTCGCTCGGCGTGGCGTGGTTCGCCGGTGGAGATGCTCTCGGCCAGGTGTGGCTGTTCATCCTGGCGCCACTGCTCGGTGCGGCGATCGCCGGTGTGAGTTACGCCTTCCTCACCGGCGACGAGGATGAACCCGCCGCGGAGGAAGAGGCCCGGGTCGGCTCACACGCTTGATCCCGGTACAGGAGCCTACAGTCGCCGGCGCAACCAGGCGGAGAACTGGTCGACGAGTACGACGAGAATAAGCACCATGATGATGTAGGTGAACATCTCGTCGAACTGGAAGGTCTTGATGGACCGGTTGATCAGAAGTCCGATCCCGCCGGCGCCGACGAGACCGAGGACCAGCGAACTCCGGACGTTCACGTCGAAGCGGTAGAGCAGTAGGCCGGTGATCTGCGGCAGGGACATCGGTACGGTGGCGTGTGTGATCTGCTGCAGGCGGGATGCCCCGGCGGTGCGCAGTGCGGTCTGGGGGCCTTGGTCGGTGTCTTCGACGGCCTCGGCCCAGAGTTTGCCCATCACTCCGGTGTTGTGGAGGATCAGCGCCATGACTCCGGCAAAGGGCCCGAGTCCTACCGCGGTGACGAGGATCAGCGCGAACACGATGTCAGGTACGGCGCGCAGGAAGGACAGAATGCTGCGGCACGCCTGGTAGATGATTCTGTTGGACGTCACGGTGCGGGCGGCACCCATCGCGAGCACGGCGGCGAAGGGGACGGAGAACGTCGTGCCCAGCAGGCCGATCCACAGTGTGGTGAGCAGGCCGTCCAGTCCTGGTCGGATCACGTTGTCCCAGTCGAGGTCTGGCGGGACGGCCTCGGCGAAGAAGCTGACGATATTCGACCAGCCGGCGACGAGTCGTTCCAGGTAGAAGTCGGTGCTGCTGACCGCCACCCAGTGCACGGCCACGAGGGCGAGAAGTCCCACTGTCCAGCCGATATTTCTGCGGGTGTTGTCCTGTCGGGGCACGGGTGAGGACGTGACGGGGGAAGGGGCTGTGGTGGTCATCGCTGGTTCTCCGGTTTCCCGTCGGTGGTGTAGAGGCGTGAGATGGTGTCGAGATCGGTCAGCGTGGACGGTTGGTTGAACGCGACCCGCCCCTGGTACAACCCGATGACGGAGTCGCAGTAGTTCAGGGCGAGTTCCGGTTGATGGACGACTGCGATGCAGGCGACGTCAGCGTCGCGGGTGATGTCGCGGAGCAACTCCATGACCTGGTGGGCGGCGGTGGGGTCGAGTGCCGACGTCGGTTCGTCAGCGAGGATCACCGAGGCGCGTTGACACAGTGCCCGGGCTACGGCGACGCGTTGCTGCTGGCCACCGGACAGAGATCCTGCCCGGTGGTGCGCACGGTCGGCGAGCCCGACACGCTCCAGGCAGCCCATAGCCTCCTCCCTGAGCGAGGTGGGGAATGTCAGCGGTGTCAGGCTGCGCCAGCCGGGGATGTGAGCGAGGCCGCCTGCACAGACGTTGTCCAGGACCGTTCGTCGCGGGACGAGGTGAACCTTCTGGAAGATCATCGCGGTGCCGACACCTGCGGGGACGGAGACATCGCCGCGGTCGTGCGTGTCGAGACCGGCCATGATGCGGAGGGCCGTCGACTTTCCGCTGCCGTTCGCCCCGAGCAGGGCGACCATTTCACCGCGGTGGGCATCGAGGGAGACGTCGTGCAGGACGTGGTTGTCGCCGAAGCACTTGGAGATGTGGGTGACACGGACGAGGCGTTCGGTGGTGAAGTCGGTGGGACGGGGCATGGTGGCAGCTGTCTGGTCGGTCATTCGACGTCCTCAGGGGTCATGCCGAGTTCATCGGCGAGGTGGAAGAGCGAGCGGTAGTCGTCCTTGGTGACGGTGACGAGGGGGCCGGGAGGATCGACGTCGAGGAAGGCGGCGACCTCAGTGACGGTCTCCGGGCTGAGGCTGGTGAGTGCTTCGCGGAGATTCTTCTTGAGCTCGGGGTTGGCGTCGCCGGGGATGGTGATCGGGTCGTTGGGGATCGGGTCGGATGTCCAGATCCGGCGGAAGTCGTCGGGGTTGAAGGTGCCTTCGGCGGTGGCGCTGGTCAGTGTCTGCGAGTTGATCTGGGCGGCGTCGACGGCACCGTTCTTCAGTGCGAGCAGTGCCTCAGGGTGCCCGCCGGTGTAGTCCATGGTGAGATCGTCCTCGGAGAGTCCTGCTTCGGAGACGGCCATGCGGGGTAGGGCGTCGCCGGAGGTGGAGCCGACTCCGCCGAGGGCGAGTTGCCGGCCTCGCAGATCCCCGATGTTCTGGACGGGGGAGTCCTTCGACACCCAGATGCCGGCGGTGTAGGTGGAGAGCTTTCCCTCGGCGTCCCCGAAGGAGACGATGGGTTCGGCATTGGCGATGCGGTCGGCGAAGACGTACCCCAGGGGGCCGAACTGGCCGAGGTTGAGCGAGCCGTTGCGCATGGCGAGTACTTCGGCCGAGTAGTCTTCGACGATCTGGACGTCGACCTCGCAGTTGAGGGTGTCGCTGAGGTCGTCGGCGATCAGCTGGTAAGCAGGTTCGAGTTTGTCGGGGGCTTCGTAGGGCTCGATGCCGAAGGCGATCGTGCCGTTCGGGCAGACGGGGTCGTCTGGTCCGTGGCCGCCGGGGGCACAGGCGGTGGTGGCCAGGAGGGCGACGAGAACGGCGGCGGTGGCGCCAGCGGCACTGGTGACAGCGGTGTGGCGTGCGGTCGGCATGGTGGTGCCTTTCACGGAGGGCGGTTATTTCCCCGGGGCGTCGGCCCCGGTGAGGATGAGGTCGGCGATGCCGAAGGAGAGGGTCATGCCGATGCCGGAGGTGACCACGGCGACAGTGGTGCGGTCGTCCGGATGCTGCAGGACGAGGTTCGTCGAGGGGGAGTCGGCATATCGTCCCTGCCAGCGTTGACGGACGACTGGTCGAGCGATGCCGAGGTAGCGGGTCGTGCGGTCGAGCAGCAGGTCCGACTGCGCCGCGTCGATGAACGGGTCGGGGGAGGTGTCGTAGTCGTGGGAGTCGCCGATGAGGATCCCGTCGGGAACGGCGGTGGCCATGACATTCGCGATGGCCTCGGTGAGGGCGGGTTCGCGGCTGCCGAGTTCACGTCGGAGGTCGTCGACCGAGGGCATGGCGGCGATTCCGTCGTACCTGGTCATGGAGGTACCGGTGAGCATCGCGAGGTCGGCCGGTGTGCCGGAGGGCCGGTCAATGAGGGCCATGGTGAGCGTGCAGGTACGGATGTCGTGGTCTGTGACGAGGTCGGGATGGGTGTCATTGAGGTGTTCACCGGGGCAGACGACGATCTGCGGTGCGTGGAACACCCCGCGGCTGGTGAGTGCTTCGCCGTCCCCGACGGTGTGCACGGAAGTCCGCCAGCTGAAACGCACGCCCCGGGCAGCGAGGTGTCGGGCGAGCGCGGGGGCTGCTTCGCGGGGGTTGACGCGCATGTCCCGTGGCAGGTGGGCGCCTCCCACGCAGTCGAGGTCCGGGTTGCCGAGCATGGTGTGGACGGCTCCGCGGTCGATGAGTCTGACGTCGTCACCACGGTGGGCGTGGAACTCCTCGAGGACCTGCATTTCTACGGGGGTGACGGCGGGCAGGACGGTGCCGGGGCGGGATGCCCGGAAGCCTGCGTCGGCCGCGGCGGCGGCCCAACCGTCGGCGGAGACGGCGCCGAGGTCCTGGAGGTCGTCGGCCTGAGCGGTGAAGCAGGCGTGCCCGAAGTTCTGGATGGATGCTCCGACGGGTCGGTCGGCGCGGTCGATGACATGGACGGAGAGCCCGTGACGGTGTGCTCTCCAGGCTGTGGCCAGGCCGAGGATGCCGGCGCCGACGACGATGAGGTCTGCTGTGTCGGTCATGGTCTTCATTGTGGGGCGGTGGGCGGGGCCTGTCCACACTTGTACGTACAAGTTCATGAACAGTTCACGTGTTCACTGTTCATTCACGACATATTCCCCGCAGGTTCTCTCGACGATGTGAACATTGTGCAGGTGGAAGCTGCTAACCTCGGTGTCCATGTACTCCGACCGTGCTCCAAACTTGCACGTACAACTCCAGGACTATCTCCGTGACATGATCACCTCCGGTGAATTACGTCCCGGCGACCCGATACCCAGTGAGGCCGAACTCTGCCGTCGGTTCAATTCGTCACGCAGCCCCGTCCGGCAGGCTGTCACGGCACTGCGGCACGAGGGCCTGCTTTCCGGCGGGCAGGGGCGTCGGTCAATCGTGCAGTCCCGCGCCAGTTCGCAGAGCTTCACGACACTGCTCTCCTTCACCGAGTGGTGCCGCTCGATCGGTGCCGTGCCGGGCCAACGAACCCTGGAACTGGCACGGCGCCCCGGTGAGGACGAGGTCACCGCGTCGTTCGACCTGGAACCCGGTTCCTCCGTCGTCGAGGTCCTGCGGCTGCGCACCATGGACGGGGCGCCTGCGATGCTTGAACGCGCGGTCTTCCCGCCGGAGGTCGGACGTCATCTCTTCGACTTCGACACGGACACCGGTTCGATCTACGAGCACCTCACGGGCCAGGGCGTGGAGCTGTACCGGGCGGAGAACCGCATCGACGCCCTCGGCGCCCCGGATGCAGACGCCGACCAGCTCGGTGTCGCGCCGGGGGCTCCGCTGCTGCGGGTGCAACGCCGTACCAGCGATCCGCGTGGTCGGCTGCTCGAGATCGCCGACGATCGTTACCTGCCCGACAGGGCGGCCTTCACCGTGGTCAATACCCGTTCCGGAGCTGCGGGTCTTTCACGGTTCCCCACCACCGACAGGACAGCATCATGACTCTCATCGTCTGCGATATCGCAGGAACCACCGTCAACGAGGACGGGATCGTCTACCGGCAACTCCGTGACTGCGTAGAACGCCGTGGTGTGGAGGTGTCGTCCGACCAGGTCAACGCGGTCAAGGGGACGGAGAAAAGGTCGGCGATCGCCACCCTGCTCAGTGCGGACGGGCGTCGCACCTCCGACGGCGAGGTCGCCGAGGTGTTCGCCGATTTCATGGACGGCCTACGGCGCGCGTACGCAGACCATCCACCCCGCCCCATCGAGGGAGCGGAGGATGCACTGTCTCGCCTGCGGGCCGGCGGCGCCCGGATCGCGCTGACCACCGGCTTCCAGCGGTCCATCGCCGAGACGGTCCTGGAGGCGTGCGGGTGGGGTGTGGCGGGGACGAACGGGGAGAGTGGCGCCCGCTTCGTGGTGGATGCGCTGGTCACCTCGGACACAGTGGTTGCGGGCCGTCCGGCCCCGTACCTGATCCACCACGCCATGGAGCTGACCGGTGTGACCTCGGTGGACGAGGTTGTCTCTGCGGGGGACACGGTTGCCGACCTGCAGGCGGCGGCGAACGCCGGGGTCCGTGGCGTCGGCGTGCTCACGGGGTCCGTGCCGACGGAGGTTCTGGCGGCGCAACCCCATTCGCTGATCCTCGACAGTCTCGCTGACCTTCCCGACCTGGATCAGGTGCCGCCGCAGAGGTGACTGCGGGTGTCAGATGTCGGCGGCATCCCCGATGTAGCCGACCAGGGGGCGTGGGTCGTCGATGACGGAGAACTCGGTGGCGTCTCCCGTGATGATCCGGGACTTCTCGCCGTCTACGGAGGTCGGGACGGCGCCGGCGAGGGTGACCCGGCGGATCTTGCGGTGATGGTCCCCGAAGTCCTTCACCCCGTAGTGCTGGGTGGCGTGGTTGTCCCACAGGACCACGTCTCCGTCATGCCAGTTCCACCGGAAAGTGTTGTCCTCCTTGGTGATCCGGTCCTGGTATGCAGAGAAGAGGTCCTGGAACTCGCGTGGTTTCAGGCCGGTGAAGCCCTTCACGAAGTGGCCGAGCAGCAGGGACCGCTCGCCGGTTTCCGGGTGGACGTGGACTACCGGGTGTTCGGTCTCGAAGACGTTGCGAGTGAACTCCCGGCGATGTTCGGTCTTGTCCTCCTCCTGGTGGCCGGTGGCGTAGTCGTACTCGTTGGAGTGGGTGGCCCAGAGGTTGTCGGCGAGGATGCGCAGGGGCTCGGGGAGGGCCTTGTAGGCCGCGGCGGTGTTCGCCCAGATCGTGGCGCCACCGTAGGGCGGCAGGTCGATGGCGCGCAGGATCGAGATCTTGGGGATCCTGTCGACGAACGTGACGTCGGTGTGCCAGGAGTTCGCTGCGCCTTCGATGGTGAGCCGCTCCAGTCCGGTCGAGTGCACGGTGGGGTGGGCCAGGGTGGGGGTGCCGAGGCGTTCGGCGAAGGCGTACTGCGACTCGTCGGTGAGGTTCTGGTTCCGGAAGACGATGGCCTTGTGGGTGGCCAGGGCAGAACGGATGAACTCGACCTCGTCGTCGGTGATGTCGCCGCCGAGCTCTATGCCGTTGACCTGGGCGCCGATGTTCTGGCCGAGTCGGGTGACGGACGGACGGTCGTCGGCGGGTGCTGCGGCGGGTGCGGAGGTGGTGTGCGGTGCGGTGAGGGTGCTGGTCATGGTGGTTCCCTTTCGGTGGTCGACTGAAATAGACTGCTCTGTCTGTTTGTCGACGGTACGAGAGGGGTACGTCGGTAAGCCAGGTTTTCCGTCGTCCTGAAAGGAACTGTGGCCCGACGCACGTGCCCGTCACCGCCGCCGGTGGATTCCCAGGTCTGTCCGTCCCGGCAGGATGCTCTCGTTCAAGGCACGCGTTCCCGCGTAGTCGCCGTCACGCAGTCGTCGGTAGGGGACGGGGTGCTCTGCATCGGTACCGTTGATGCCATTGATGCCGTTGATGCGCTCCACCAGCCGGGCCGCCTCCCTGTCGACACCTTCGCTGTCCAACCCGTCGGCGTCATAGACAACGTGAAGTTCCAGGACGTCGATACCGACGAACCACAGTGCCCCATGGGTGAGCGGGAACAGGATGGACTCGATGTCTCCGCTGATGCCCCGCGTCCCCAGGGTCCGGTCGTCCTCGCCCACGGTGACGATCACGAGTGCGCGACGCCCTGACAGTCCGCCGTCGCCGTAACGCCGGGGCACGCCGAGGTCGGGATCGAGGTCCCCGTAGGCGAAGTTGTCGGAGAGGATCCGGTCCAGCCACCCCTTGAGGATCGCCGGCGGCCCGTACCACCACAGCGGGAACTGCAGGACGAGGAGTTCCGCGTCCACCACCTTCTTCTGCTCGGCACGGAGGTCGGCGGGGAGTTCGCCCCGCGTGTACGCCTCACCTGCCTGGATCGCGATGCTTCCGGGATGACCGGCTGAAGACCCGAGGTCGCGTTCCCGGAGGACCGGATCAAAGTCCTGTGCGTAGAGGTCGGAGGTTGTCACGTCGTAACTGTGGGACAGTGCCTCCCGTCCTGCGCGGAGAAGCTCGCCGTTGAGGGACTGCTGCCGTGGATGTGCATACACCCACAGGGCTGCCCCGGGGGTCGTCGGATACTGGATGGTCATGCTGTGCCACCATGTCCTTTCCGTCCGCTGTGCCGGACGTGTCGTTGTTGGAATGTCCTCCACTCAACACCGTCGGAAGAGACGATGACATAGCTGAACGCCGCAGGAACATATTCATTCGTCTACGATGGTGTGATGGACATGATCACCGAGGTACTCGACGGCGTCCGCTCTGCCGGCGCGCTGGTGGGGCGCAGCCTGCTGTCGCCGCCGTGGTCACTGCGCTTCGAGGAGTCGGCGTCGATGACACTCGTGACGATGCTGCGCGGGGACGCCTGGATCGACCCCGGGGACGGGGAGGCGAGTTACCTCGGCACCGGGGACGTCGGGATCGTGACAGGATCGGAGCCGTTCTCCGTCGCCAGCGAGGAACTCTGCAGGACACCGCCAGTCTGGATCCAGGCCGCGGCAGGCCGCTGTACCGACGCCGCCGGACACCTGCTGGACGAGGAGGATATCGGACTGGGGACGCGTACCTGCGGGACGACACTCGACGCGGAACATGCGTTGCTCACCGGCACCTACGTGACCGGGGGTCGTGTGGCCGCCCGTCTTCTCTCGGCGCTGCCCCGCGTCCTGGTTATTCCGGCCGAGTCCGTTCGTGCCGGAGCGTTGAGGATGCTGGAGGACGAGATCGCCGTGGAGGAACCGGGTCAGGAAGCGGTCCTCGACCGGCTTCTCGACCTGGTGCTGGTGGGCGCTCTGCGGGACTGGTTCGCAGGGCGCGAGGATGAGGCACCGGGCTGGTACCGGGCCATGTCTGACCCGGTGGTCGCGCCGGCGATCAGGGCGATCCACGATGCCCCGGCGGATCCCTGGACCGTGGACGCCCTGGCGTCGTTGGCCGGTGTGTCACGGGCGGCGTTCGCCCGGAGGTTCGCCGAGGTGATGGGTGAGCCGCCGATCAGCTATCTGACGTCGTGGCGGCTGTGTACGGCGGCGGACCTGCTTGCGGACACCCGGGACACCGTGGACGTGATCGCCAGGAAGGTGGGCTACTCCGGCCCGTTCGCCTTCAGCCACGCCTTCACCCGGGAGTACGGGCAACGCCCCGGCAGGTACAGGATGCAGCAGGGTGAGGGAGTGTCGGCGTGAGCGTACGTCCCACTCAGTCGAAGGCTTCCGCCGCGTCGCGCGCGAGCTCTGCGAGTACCTCGGGACTGTAGGGCGCGCGTTCACCGGGCACATAGCGTACCGAGTGCAGGTCCCCGCTGTAGCGGTACGAACCGTGCGCCTCGTAGATCCCCCAGTGCACCGGGCCACCACGGTTCACGCCCACGTCAATCCCGCTGAACGGGGCCATGCCGACGAACGCCCACAGATCACGTAGCTCGCCGCGCCTGTCCGTGGCCGCCGTCTCTGAAGCCTCCAGCACCCAGGTCGTCCGGAAGTCCGGCAATGCCGTCGCCCGCAGCAGGACGGTACCGCGTCCCACCGGTGCCGCACCTGCGGAGACCTCATGCAACCGCCCGTACTCGTTGACCGCCAGCCGCAGTTCACCCGACGCACCGTCGACGTAGACGACGTACCCGCCGCCCTGGTCGCCGTGGGAGACCAGCACACCAGCATCTGCGGGCGTGCAGGTGACGTCGATCTCCACGGTGAAGGATCGCAGCTGGACGAGTTTCGAGGACCGGTATCGCTCGAGTTTCGGTGTGCCGGGCAGCAGGGTCACCGGTTCCGACAACCGTGACTCGGCGGGACGGCGCAACCCGCTACGGGGGTCGGAGTGGTCGTTCAGCGGGAACACGGTGTTCATCCACGCGGCGTCCTCCCACCGCGCGGCGAGGCCACGCAGCAGCGTGGGATGGTTGGATGCCACGTCGTGCAGCTCGTTCGGATCCTCGTCGACGTTGTAAAGCTCCCATTCACCGTCGTCGAACGGGGTACCGGGCCGGTGGTCGGCGACGATCTTCCATCCGTCGGCGTAGAAGCCACGGTTGCCGCCGAACTCGGAGTACTGCTCCGGGTGTGTTGAGGGGTGGGCGGCGTCGCGCAGGACGGGTGCGAAACTTGACCCGTCGGGATCCTTGGCCGGCCGGTTGTTTCGCGCGCCGGGATGCGGAACGCCAACGAGGTCGAGGATCGTCGGTGTCAGGTCTGTGACGTACTGGTACTGTCCACGCAGGTCGGCTCCGGCCGACGAGCCCAGCCCCGTCGGCCAGGACACGATCAAGGGAACCCGGATACCGCCAGCGTAGGTCTGACCCTTGTAGAACCGGAACGGCGTGTTCGAGGCGTGGCCCCACCCCTCCGGGTAGTGAGCCATCGACTGCGGTCCGCCGATGAGGGACGGGTCGAGGTCCACGTCGGCCTCCCAGTCGGACGGGAGTCCGGCGACGTGGGCGAACCTGCTGAAGTACGACCGGGTCCCCTCTGGACCTCCCTCGGCAGTGCCCCCGTTGTCGGAGGTGAACACCACGATGGTGTTGTCCCGCTCATCCAGGTCGTCCACGAGCGACAGGATCCGACCCAGTGACTGGTCGACGTTGTCGACCATGGCGGCGTAGACCTCCTGGTAGCGGGCGTACAGTGCGCGGGTCTCCGCGTTGAGTGAGTCCCAGGCCGGGATGTCGCGGCCGAGTTTCCCCTCGCGTTCGGGCAGAGGGGTCCCGGGTGGGACGATCCCCAGTTCGATCTGCCGGGCGTGCCGTGCCCGGCGGACCTCGTCCCAGCCCACGTCATAGCGTCCACGGTGGGTGACGATGTCCTCCGGCTTCGCGCCGAGGGGCCCGTGCATCGCAGTGTGCGCGAAGTACAGGAAGAAGGGTTTCGAGGCGTCCGAGGCGCGCAGTGCCTTGATGTACCCCAGGGCATTGTCGGTGTAGTCGTCGGTGAGGTAGTAGCCGTCTGGCGTCTGCTCGTGCTGGACGACGGTGTTGTCACGCACCAGCTGGTTGGGGTGGAAGAAGGAATTCAACCCCTCCAGCGACCCGTAGTAGTGGTCGAATCCACGCTGTACCGGCCAGGAAGCCTTCGGTGCGGCGGCGTTGATCAGCGCATCCCTGGTCAAATGCCATTTTCCTACACCGAAGGTGGCGTAGCCGGCGTCCCGGAGGATCTCGGGCAGCGTGACGACGTCCTCGCCGAGTTCCAGCCGGACGCCGGGGAAGCCGGGGTCGGAGTTCGCCACGGTGGCGAATCCGGCACGGTGCGGGTTCAGGCCGGTGAGCACGGCGGCGCGTGCCGGGGAGCACACCGGGGTGGTGTGGTAGTTCGTGAGGATGCGGCCGCCCGCGGCGAGCCGGTCCAGGTTCGGGGTGGGGATCTCGGAACCGAAAGGGCCGATGTCGGAGTAGCCCATGTCGTCGAGCAGGACGATGATGACGTTCGGTGCACCGTCGGCGGCGCGTTTCTCCGTCGGCCAGGACGGCGTGGATTGAGCGTGGGTGCGTCCGACGTGCCCGCCGAAGCCCTCGTAGCCTCGGGCGTGGTCCGGGATCGGGGTGTGTCGCGCCATCAGGCACTCACCTTCTCGGGGCGGGTGCCGACGACCGGGACCGCGGCCAGCAGTTCCCGGGTGTAGTTCTCCGCCGGTCGGGCGAAAACCCCGGCGGTATCGCCGTACTCCACGAGATGCCCCCGTCTCAGCACGGCGACCGTACCGCTGACCTGCGAAACCACCGCCAGGTCATGGCTGATGAACACCATGGCGAATCCTAGTCGCTCCTGGGTGTCGCGTAGCAGCCCGATCACGTCGGCCTGGACACTGACGTCCAGTGCGCTGGTCGGCTCATCAGCGATGACCAGGGACGGTTCAAGCGCCAGAGCACGGGCGATCGCCACACGCTGGCGCTGTCCGCCAGACAGCTCAGCCGGACTGCGGTCGGCGATGTCAGGTGGGAGATGCACGGCCGTCAGTAGTTCGGTGACCCGTTGGCGTCGCGATGCCCGGGTACCGACGCGGTGGATGTCCAGGGGCTCACGGATACTCCATCCCACACTGTGGCGCGGGTTCAGGGCAGCGGCCGGATCCTGGGGGACGATGGCGACGTCACGTTGCCGGCGACGGCGTTGCCGCGGGGAGAGCCTTTCGAGATCATCCCCGTTGACGAGGATCCGACCGCGGGTGGGTGACTGGATGCCCGCGAGGATGCGTCCCAGTGTTGATTTCCCGGACCCGGATTCACCGACGAGGCCCAGGGTGGTGCCCGGGGCGACGGACAGTGACACTCGGTCCACCGCCGGAGCGGTTCCCCGTGACCCGTAGACCACCGAGACGTCCTGGACCGCGGCGGCAGCGGGCGTACCGGAGGTGTCTCCGGTGACACCGGCGGTTGGTGTCGCCGAGGCGAAACGCGGGACGGCGGCGATGAGTTCGCGGGTATAAGGCTCCTGCGGGGCCTCGATGATCCGCCTGGCGGTGCCTTCCTCCACGATCTCGCCGTGCCGCAGCACGATGACCCGGTCCGCGTTCTCGGCGACTACACCCATGTCATGTGTGATGAGCAGGACACTCAGGTTGCGGGTCTCCCGCAGGCGGCCCAGCAGACGCAGGATCCCGGCCTGCACGGTGACGTCCAGTGCGGTGGTCGGCTCGTCGGCCAGCAGGATGTCCGGTTCGCCGGCGAGTGCCAGGGCGATCGCCACACGCTGACGTTGACCACCGGAGAGCTGGTGGGGGTATGAACCCAGTCGGTCGGTGGCGGCTGGAATATCGACGGTCTCCAGGAGCTCGACAGCCCGACGCCGTACGTCGGTCCGATTCACACGGGTGCCGGGTGCCGAGTGCGCCCGTATCGCCTCGCTGAGCTGCCAACCGATGGTACGGACCGGGTTGAGCGCCGACTGTGGCTCCTGGAACACCAGCCCGATACGGCCGCCACGGATAGTCTGCAGCTCGGATTCGGGGACGTTGAGTATCTCGGTGTCGTCGAGGGTCACAGAGCCGGACGCCCGGGCGCCGGAGGGTAGCAGTCCCAGAACGGCACGGGCGGTCATGGACTTGCCGGAGCCCGATTCCCCGACCAGGGCGAGAAGTTCACCGCGGCGGAGATCGAAAGACACCGAGACGACGGCGGGACGCGGGTGAGAGAAGGAGATCGACAGATCACGGACGGACAGGACGGTGGGAGCAGACATGGGGACCTTTCAGTGGTCGGGACGGGTCACACGACCCGGGTGGCGCGGGACAGTGCCTGTGCGATGAGGAGCAGACCGAGGATCAGGATGACGACGACCGCGAGCGGCCCGACAGCGAAGAACGGTGCGTGGTAGGCGTAGGCGACGCCTTCCTGGATCAGGCTGCCGAGCGAGGGTGTTGGTGGAACCACACCGAGTCCGAGGAAACTCATGGCACCTTCGATGAACACTCCGACGGACATCGCCAGAGCCAGCTGGACGACCAGGGGTTCCACACTGTTCGGCAGAATGTGGTTGCGTAGGATCCATGCCTCGGACGCGCCCACGGCGCGCGCTGATGCAACGTAGGGCCGCTCGCGGACGGAGAGAGCCACGGACCGGGTGAGTCGGCCGAACACCGGTATCTCGGCGAGGGCCACAACCACGGCGACGGTCGTCAGCCCCGGCCCGAGGATCATGGTCAGAGCGATGGCGAGAATGATCGTGGGAAAGGCGAGGATCAGGTCGAAGGTGCGTTGCATGAGTGTGTCCGCCCAGCGCCACTGCGCACTGACTAACCCCAGCAGGACGCCGGTGGCGGCCCCGAGCGGTACGGCGATGAAGATGATCAGCAGGTTCACCCGGATTCCGTGGAGGGTGCGGGAGAAGATGTCCTGGTTGGCGGTGTCGGTGCCGAACCAGTGGCTCGAGGACGGGCTGAGCAGGTTCGCCCCGGTGATCTGCTGGTCCGGGGAGTACGGCGAGATGACCGGGGCGAGAATCCCCGCGAGGACGACCAGTCCGAAGAGTATGACGCCGACGAGGCCGCGGCCGTGGGTGAGTGCATGCGTGAGCCGGTGTCCGGACGCGGCGGTGCTGCCCCCTCGGGAGGTGGCGCGACGGTGCCTGGTGGAACGGGCGGGGTCTCCCGGCGTGAGGTCCGGCCGGTTCAGGCCGGTCGCAGTGGGGGCGGGGTGATTGACGGTGCTCATCGGGTTCCCTCCAGTCGGATGCGGGGGTCGAGGGTGGAGTGGAGCAGGTCGGTGATCAACTGGATGAGCACGAAGAGCACGACGGACAGCAGGAGAAGAACCTGCACCACCGGGTAGTCCCGGACCGTGACGGCCTGGTGGATGAGGTGGCCGAGTCCCGGCCAGGCGAATAGCGCCTCGATGATGACGGCACCGCCGAGAAGCTGACCGATCTGCAGGCCCAGGACGGTCACTGCCGGGGGCAGGGCATTGGGGAGCACCTGGGTGAGGAGGATTCGGCGACGGGAGATCCCGAGGGCCCGGGCGGTGGTGACGTAGGGCTGGCCGAGTTCGGACCGGATGGACTCGTCGAGGAAGCGGGTCAGCGTCGCCGCCGCCGGAAGTGCGAGACAGAGTGCCGGCAGCGCCAGGTACTGGACCGTGATGTCGGGACGGTCCAGTAGCCCGTCGCGGGGGATGCCGCCGGCTGGCAGCACGAGGAACACCACGCCGAAGACGATGATCGCCAGGGCCCCGGTGACGAAGGTGGGCAGCGCGACCCCGAGGGTGGCGAAGGCGGTCGCCACGGCCCGCGCCCATGGACGGTTGACCAGTTCAGCTCCGACGCTGACGATGAGGGCGAGAATGACGGCGACGAGTACTGCTGCGATGGTGAGCAGCAGTGTCCGTCCCGCCGCTTCACCGATGAGTGAGCCGATGTCGCCACCGATGACCAGGGAGTGGCCGAGGTGGAGCGTCAGCAGGGAGCCGATCCAGGAGAAGTACTGACTGACCGGGGACTCGTTGAGTCCGAGGGTGCTGCGGATCGCGTCGACGGCCTCGGGTGGGGCGTCGGAGCCGGCCAGGGCTTCGGCAGGGTCGCCGGGAATGAGTCGGAGGAGAGCGAAGACGACGACTGATCCGACGATGATCACCGCGACGGCGGACGGGAGGCGTCTGAGGAGGAACGGGGTGAGGGTGTGCACGGTCGGGGTCCTTAGGCGGTGAAGGTGGCGTCGGTGAACACGGGTTCGGAGCGTTTCGTCCATGTCACGTCGCGCAGGTTGGAGGCGGAGACGAGAGGCGCGTCGGGGCGGATGAGCTCGACGAGAAAAGCTTCGTCGAGCAGGATGTCGTTGAGCCTGCTGTAGGCGGCCTGTGCTGCCGGAGAGTCGGGGTCGCCTGCGAGCCAGGCGTCTTCGGCAGCTGTCGAGTACCGGTCGCTGTAGAAGTTTGACGTGTTCTTCTCTGAATTGAAGGGGAAGGCGCTGACCGTCAGCGTGGACGGGGTGTACTGGACGAAGTCGTGGCTCAGCAGCCACATGCCGTCGAATCCGGAGTTCCGTAGCTTCTCCCCGTGGATTCCGGCCTCCAACGGCTGCAGGTCCACGGTGACACCGATGTCGGCGAGATTGGCACTGATGATCTGTGCCGTGTTCTGTTCGGTCGGGTCCGCGCCCCGGTAGGACAAGGTCGCCGGGGGCAGGGGGCCGTTCTCGGTTTCAGCTTCCTTGACCAGTGACCGGGCCTTGTCGAGGTCCCGCTGGTAGGTGTCGTTGCGGTCGTTGTCGTAAGCGGCGGAGTCTTCCGGCCACGGCAGGGACTGGGTGTAGCCGCGTCCCTGGTAGACCTCGGCGAGAATCCGGTCGCGGTCCACGGCGTAGGCGACGGCCTGACGGACGCGTTTGTCGCGGAACGTCGGTGCCTCCACGTTCATCCCTGTGTAGTAGGTGGCACCGGTACCGGACTTCTCGGTGACATGGAACAGATCGTTGTTCTCGAGAGCTTCGGCGTCCCGAGGGTCGACTGCTGGGAGTACGTCCAGTTGCCCGGAGCGGAGCTGCGCGAACTGTGTCTGGCTGTCAGGCACCACGACGACCTCGATGCCGTCGATGGTCGGGGCACCGTCACGGTAGCTTTCGTAGGCTCCGAGCCGGAGGTGGCTGCCGCGCTGCCAGTCATCGAAACTGAACGGCCCGGTGCCGACGAAAGACGTGCCGTCGTTGAATCCGTCGATGGTGGAGTCCTCGATGATCGGGACGAACTCGAACAGGTCGATGATGTTGTTGACGGCACGGGTGAACGTGAACTCCACGGTCAGCGGATCAGGGGTGGTGATGTCATCGATCTGTTGGGCGGTGCGGGCCAGTTGACCTGCGCGGGAGGGATCTGAGTAGTTGTCGAAGCTGGCTTTGACGTCCCGGGAGTCCAGGGTTTCGCCGTTGTGGAAGGTGACGTCGTCCCGGAGGTGGACGGTCACGTGGGTTCCGTCGGCACTGGTGTTCCAGGACCGGGCGAGAACCGGCTGCGGATCGAGGCCGTCGTGGTCATACTTGGTGAGGGTCTCGAAGACATTGCCGGTCACGGTGAGTTCTGCGATCCCACCACCGGAGTACAGGGTCTTGGGGCTCAGGTCGTTGGGTGTTCCCACCCGTGCTGTTCCTCCGTCGACAGGGGTGCCGTCAGCTGCGGCGAGTCTTTCGCCGACTGCTGAGGTACAACCGGCGAGGACGCTGAGGATGCCGAGGGTGGTAAGGATCGTGAGCACGGTCAGTGCCGGCGTAGTCACGCCGCCGTATGTCGTACGCTGCGGTCGCGGAGTTCCGGGAGTTCCGGGAGAGGTGGGTGAGCGGGTCAGGCTCCGGGGCAGGGCCACACCGGGCCCCCTTTCGTTCCGGTCAGGGTGGATGGATGTCATGGATCACGCTGAGCCAGAAGTAGACCATGCTGTCTAGATGGACTGACAGTTATTCATTCCCCCTGAAATGATTGACCCGAACTTCTTGCCCGGGTAATTCCGGAGTAACCCGAGGGAAACAGGAAGCGTCGACACTGTGTCCCATGACAACACCAGTGACACCGATCCCCGCCACCATCACGGTCGAGGAGTTCAACCGGGTACCCACCGCAGAACTCGTCGACCGGGTGGCGGACCTGTTTGCCAGCAGGACGCTCGCCGCGGCTCTCGTCGACGTCCGGCCGTTCGCCACCGTCGATGCCCTCTGTGCCACGGCATCCGTCCTGTTCCAGGAGCAGGACGAAGCGGAGGTCCTGGAGTCGGTCAACGCTCACCCGCCGATCGGGGGCGTCGTCGCTGCCGGGAGTCTGTCTGCCGCCGAGCAGGCGGCTGCCACCGAGCAGGCCACGGAACAAGGAGAGTTGCAGGCGATCCGGAACCTGCAGCCCACCTACCGGGACAAATTCGGGTGGAACTTCCTGATCCGGGCCGCGGGACGGGACAGCCGTCAGATTCTCGACGCTCTGGTCGAGCGACTCGCCCACGCGCCGGAGGAGGAGTGGCCGGTCGTGGTGGACAACCTGGATGCGATCAATCAGTTGAGATTACGGGGTTTCGTCACCGGCGCTGAGTGTGAGGAGGGGGACGCATGAGCCTGTCCACCCACGTCCTGAACACCGCGACAGGACTTCCGGCCGCAGGGCTCATGGTGGAGCTGTACGCCGAGCAAGCCACCCTGGTGGAATCGGGTTCCACTGACACTGACGGCCGTCACCGGTTTGTCGCGGAACTGGAACCCGGGACGTACCGTCTGCGCTTCAACACCGGCGCGTATCTCGCGGACACCGAGACTCCGTCGCTCTACCCCTACGTCGACGTCACCTTCCTCGTCACGGGTGAGCGTGGTGGCACCGACGGGCACCTCCACGTCCCGTTGCTGCTGTCACCGTTCGGCTACTCCACCTACCAGGGAAGTTGAGGTCGCACGATGGAGACTGCAGAGACTGCACAGAATATCCCCGGCACGATCGGTGCTGTCGCTTCCGACGGGACCCATCCCGTTGATCAGCGTCCGCCGCTGGTAAGGACGTTCATTCTGGGGTTGCAGCATGTGCTGGCGATGTACGCCGGTGCCATCGCCGTCCCTCTCATCGTCGGTGGGGCGCTCATCGCTGCCGGTGAGTTCGATGCTGAGGACATGCATCACCTCATCGTCGCCGACCTTTTCGTCGCTGGTGTCGCCTCGGTGATCCAGTCCCTCGGCGTCTGGCGTTTTGGTGCACGTCTGCCGTTGATCCAGGGTGTGTCGTTCGTGTCGGTTGCCCCGATGATCGCCATCGGGTCGGAACACGGCATCACGGCGATCTACGGGTCGGTTATCGCCACCGGCGTGGTCATGATGCTCGTCGCGCCGTTCTTCGCCAAGGTCGTGAAGTATTTCCCTCCGCTGGTCATCGGCACGATCATCACAGTGGTGGGGCTGTCGCTGCTGTCGGTCGCCGCGGGGTGGCTCTTCAACCAGAACGGGCCGGTGGAGGAGCAGGGAACGGGCCAGAACTTCCTGCTGGCGCTGGGTACACTCGTCACCGTGATCTGCATCCACCGTTTCGCTCCGGCGGCGTGGACGTCGATGGCGGTGCTGGGTGGCATCATCGTCGGCACCGTCGCCGGTGTATTCGTGGGTGCGAGTGACTTTTCCGCCGTGGCGGACGCGGACTGGGTTGGTGTTCCTACGCCATTCCAGTTCGGCACACCCACGTTCGACATCGCCTCGATCCTGACGATGGTGCTGGTCGGTCTGGTGATCATGACGGAGACCAGCGGAGACATCGTCGCCGTCGGTGACATCACGGGCCGCCGCGCCACCGGACGCACTCTCGCGGACGGTCTGCGCGCCGACGGGCTCGCCACCTTCCTCGGTGGCATCTTCAACACCTTCCCCTACTCCGCCTTCGCGCAGAACGTGGGGTTGGTGTCCTTGTCGCGGGTCGCCAGCCGATTCGTGGTGACGGCGTCCGGCCTGATCCTTATTGTTCTCGGACTGCTGCCGAAAGTCGGCGAGATGGCCACCGGTATTCCGTCACCCGTGCTCGGCGGGGCGGGCGTCGCCTTGTTCGGCATGGTCGCAGCAGCGGGCATCAGGACGCTGTCCACCGTCATCTGGACAGAGACCCGTGCACTGATCGTCGGGGTGTCCATCGCCGTGGCGATGCTGCCCACGGTGTTCGATGGACTGTACGCGAATGTTCCGTCCGGCCTGGAGATGATCCTGGACAGCGGGATCACCGTGGGTGCGGTCACCGTGATCCTGCTGAACCTGCTGCTCAACCGGCAGGACGGAGGGCACCTGGCGGAGCCGACCCTGCCGGACAGTGCCGTTGCCGCCAGTGAAGCCCGTGAAGCCAGTGAAGCCGATGAGACGGGCGTCCCGGATGCCCAGGCGGTCCGATGACAGGCGGCACGCGTATGACCGTCGTCCTCGGACATGTGGTCACCCCGACCGCGTCTGACCCCGGCGGTTTCCTCGACATCGCGTCTGGTGCCGTCGCCTATGCTGATGGCACGATCCTGGATGTCGGCGATGCGACGGACATCCTGACGCGGTACCGCGGTGCGCTGGTCGAAGACCACGGAGACCGGTTCATCGTGCCAGGTTTCGTTGATGCCCACGTGCACTATCCGCAGATTGGCATGATCGCGTCGCCGGGGTTGGAACTGCTCGACTGGTTGGAGCGGTTCACTTTCCCCGCTGAGGCACGGTTCGCCGACGACTCCCACGCCGACCGGGTGGCGGACTTCTTCACCGACCAGCTCGTAGACAACGGGGTGACCACCGCGTGCGTGTACGCCACGGTGCATCCGGGCAGCGCGGACGCGTTATTTCGCCACGCTCGGGCGAAGAATCTGCGGATCATCACTGGCAAGGTGTGCATGGACCGGGGTGCGCCCGACCACCTGCTCGACACACCGTCCTCCGCGGTGGAAGACAGCGTCGCGCTGCTGGAGAAATGGCACGGTGTCGGGCGCCTGGAGTACGCGATCACCCCACGCTTCGCGCCGACATCGTCGGACGCCCAGCTCGCCGCCCTCGGTGAACTCGCCGCGTCCTACCCGGACGTCGTGGTGCAGACGCACCTGTCGGAGAACACCGCGGAGATCGAGCGGGTGCGGATGTTGTTTCCTGGTACACGTGACTACACCGATGTCTACGACAGGGCGGGGCTGGTACGCAGGCGGGCGGTCTTCGGCCACGGTGTGCACCTGTCGGAGCGGGAACTCCGACGCCTGGGGCAGGCGGAGGCGTCCGTGGCACACTGTCCCACCTCGAACTTCTTCCTGGGGTCGGGCATGTTCGGGGTCGCCCGGGCACAGTCGATCGAGGGACTGCGTGTGGGCCTGGGGTCGGACGTGGGAGCGGGGACGAGCCTCTCGCCGCTGGTTACTCTAGGGGCTGCGTACCAGGCGTCGCGCATGCTCGGCGCGCCGTTGGACGGTGGCCGACTGCTGCGCCTGGCGACCTTGGGCGGGGCGGAGGCACTGGGGGTCGACGAATCAGTCGGATCCTTGGAGCACGGGAAGGATGCCGACCTGGTGATCCTCGACCCGTTCGGACCGCAGAACTCGGCGGTGCTGCGGCACCGGGTGGACGGGGCGGAGACTCTCGAGGAGGTCCTGTTCGCCGTGATGATGCTCGGCGATGAGCGTGCCGTGGCGCGGACCGTCGTCGCCGGAGTCTGACGGCACCGGCAGCTAGACGAAACAACATGGTGTTCGTAGGTTCTCCAAAGGACCGCACCGCAGTCCCGGAGTACGATTCTTTTTCTACGTTGGCCGAGAGGAACAGAGGACATGGGCAGATCCGGCATATTCAGAACCAAGTCGATTGAGCAGTCGATTGCGGACACCACGAACCCCGAGCACGCGCTGAAGAAGAACCTCGGTGCCCTCGACCTCGTGGTCTTCGGGGTCGGCGTGTGCATCGGCGCAGGGATCTTCGTGCTCACGGGGCAGGCCGCGGCCGCACACGCCGGGCCGGCGGTCGCCCTGTCCTTCATCATCGCCGGGATCGGTTGTGGTCTCGCGGCGCTGTGTTACGCAGAGTTGGGATCCACCGTTCCCGTCGCAGGAAGTGCGTACACGTTCACCTACGCCTCGGTCGGCGAGTTCATCGCGTGGATCATCGGGTGGGACCTGGTTCTTGAGTTCACATTGGCATCCTCGGCGCTGGCCACGTCGTTCAGTGACTACCTCGGCGTGGTACTCGAGGGCACACCCTTCGAGATCCCCGAGGCCGTGCAGTCCGCAGAGGACGGGTACATCAACCTGCCCGCCGGTCTGCTGATCCTCGGGCTGACGGTGGTGCTGATCACCGGCATCAAGTTGTCGAGTCGGATCAACCAGGTCATCACGGGTCTGAAGGTCATCGGCGTACTGCTGGTCATCGTCGTCGGCATGTTCTTCATCAATGCCTCGAACTGGAGTCCGTTTGTTCCGGCGTCCGAGGGCACCAGCGGTGAGAACCTCGGTGCGATGCACGCCCCGCTGGTGCAGACCATCTTCGGTCTGGAACCCTCCACCTTCGGCTGGGGCGGTGTGGTGGCTGCGGCCGCCCTGGTGTTCTTCGCGTTCATCGGGTTTGACGTGGTCGCCACCACGGCCGAGGAGACGAAGAATCCGCAACGCGACCTTCCCATCGGCATCATCGGCTCGTTGGCGATCGTCACCGTGTTGTATGTGACGGTCTCCCTGGTGATCACCGGGATGCAGTCCTACAAGGACATCGACCCGACGGACGGGGCTCCCTTGGCGAATGCATTCAAGGCGGTGGATCTGCCGTTCATGGCCGATCTGATCGCTGTCATCGCGTGCGTGGGACTGATCGTCGTGGCGATGGTCATGTTCCTCGGCCAGACCAGGGTCGCCTTCGCCATGGCGCGTGACGGTCTGCTGCCGGAGTCCTGGGGGCGCACCCACCCGAGGTTCGGCACGCCCTACAAGGTCACGGCGATGACCGGTGTGGTCATCGCTGTGATCTCTTCTTTCGTGCCACTGTCGACTCTGGCTGAGCTGGTCAACATCGGGACACTGTTCGCCTTCATCCTGGTCTCGGTAGCGGTGATCGTCCTGCGGCGTACCCGGCCGGACATCCCGCGTGCCTTCAAGGTGCCGTTCGTCCCCGTGGTACCGGTGCTGGCGGCACTAGTGTGCCTGTACCTGATGATGAACCTGCCTCTGGACACCTGGATCAGGTTCGTGGTGTGGATGGCGATCGGCGTCGTCGTGTACTTCGCCTATTCGCGCCACCACAGCCGCCTGGGACGGGGCTACGCCGGGGAGGACAACGTCGCCACCGTGGCGGCACCGGACACTGCGCCGGGTTCGTCGACGACGGGTCCGGCGTAGAGCCAGTACCCGGCAACATCGACCTGCTAACTGGCCAGTGCCTTCTCCCGTCGCAGCCAACCACGGACCGGGGTGAGGGGCAGGGGGCTCGTCGGCGACCCAGGCTCTTTGCCACGGGATACTCCTGTGTGAAGGCCGACGTTCTCGAGGTGCCGGAGATGTCACCTCGTGGACTGTGTGGCCTAACAGACACCACGACGGGGGTGAAGGAAGAATGATCCCGGACGGATAATAGTGTCATGAGCGAAAATAATGGCGCCGTCCGCCTCACCGACGAAGAAGCCCTTGACCGTCTCTCAACCACCACCCTCGGCCGCGTGGTCGTCAGCAGAAGTGACGATATGGACCTGTTCCCGTTGAACTACGTGGTCAATGACGGGAAGATCTACTTCCGCACCGCCGAGGGGACGAAACTGTTCACCCTCACCCAGGTCAATCCTCGTGTCTTGTTCGAAGCGGACCACGTGGATGTCGATGCGGACGGAGATCCGGTTCAGGCATGGTCGGTGATTGTGAAAGGCGAGGCCCGTGTGTTGACCAGTGCCGACGACATACACGCCGCCGATGAGCTGCCGCTGAAGCCGTGGCTTCCGACGCTGAAGTACAACTACGTGGAGATCACACCGTCTGAGATCTCCGGTCGTGACTTCTCCCTCGGGGAGGAACCGGAGCGTTACTGAACCCCTGTGAGGACGACGGGGTAACCTGACTGCACATGGCAGAACGTGCAGACAGCCGCATCACACCGCTCTTCCGTGCGCAGTACCAGGCGGCCGTGGGTAGTAAGGTGCCCGCGCCGGTCCGGATCAGTACGGTCGACGGCGAGTTGTGGGTCCGTGCCGTCCCGATGCCGGGTGCGGGTGTGATGAACAGCGTGCTGTCCACGATCCATCTCGGTGACCAGGGAATCACCGTCGTTGATCCGGGGTGGGCCGGTGGGAAGGCGAAGGATGCAGTGGGCAACGTCCTGCGCCCGTTGGACGCGTTCCTGCGCGAGCGGGGACGCCGCCTCGAGGAGATCACCGATGTGGTGGTGACCCACGCGCACCCGGACCATATCGGTGCGGCAGCGGAGATGCTGCAGGCTACTGGGGCGCGTTACCACCTGGGAGCGGTGGAGCAGCGCACCGTGGATGCCGTACGCACGGGACGCTCGCAGGACGACTACGCCGTGGAGCGGCACATGATCGGTGCTCCGGACGGCGTGCTCGACAAATTCCCTTTCCCGCTCGCGGAGAAAGGGCTGCCGCCGTTTATTCCGCGCCAGCGTCCGGACGCGACGATTGAGGACGGGAACCTGTTGCCGGATCACGGGATCACCGGGGAGCTGGGCTGGCGTGCGGTACTGACGCCGGGGCATACCCCGGGTCACCTGTGTTTCGCCGACGACCGGCGGAAGCTGCTCATCTCGGCGGACCATGTGTTACCGGAGATCTTCCCCGGCATCGGACTGGGGGTGGCGTCCTTGGGCGGCAACCCGGTGAAGGACTACCTGGCAGCGCTGGACCGGCTGGCGGAGTTCGACGACTACACGGTGATTCCCGGACACGGGTACTGCTTCACCGGATTGGGGGCCCGGCGACAGGAGACCCGCGACCATGTCATGGAGCGTGCCGACGAGGTGTCGCAGGTGCTGGACTGGAACCCGGAGATCAGCGTGTGGCGCCTGGCAGGACGTCTCACGTGGAGCGGCGGCTGGGAGTCATTGGCGAACTCACCGATGGTGTGGTCGGCGATCCGGCAGACGATGATGTACCGCGACCTGGTGCTGGAGGAAGCATGAAGGACGAGATCCTCGCTGCCGTCGACCGCGAGTACGCCGCAGACCCCCTCAGTGCTGTGACATGGGACGACCCGCATCCGGACCTCGAGGTCCGCGACGAAGAGTACTCGCGGGTCACGGATCCGGAGCGGTTCCAGATCGTCGGTGCGCGGGTGGACGCATGGGAGCGGGCACTGGTTGGGCTCGGCCTGGCGCATGCGGAGCCGGTGGTCACGCCGTCAGGGTGGAACCAGGCGCCGTCACAGGAGGCGGTGATGCTCGTGCCGGCCGCGGAGGGGGCGCGGCCCCTGTTGCTGGCGAAGGGGGCTTTCGATGACACCCCCGCGACCGTGCTCATCGCGGGAACCGGGGGAGACGAGCAGGGGAGCGGTTCACGTGAGATCGGCGTCGGGCCGGACTGTGCCTGTGACGCCTGCGATGGCGGGAGTGACCGTCTTCTCGAGACTGTCGATGAGCTGGTGTGGAGTGTCGTCGGCGGTTTCGTCCGCGTCTGGGGAGACGGATGGTCCGTGGAGAAGTGGGGGAATCAGGAATCAGGTGATGTACGGATTCCTTATCCGCGAACGGAGATATTCGACATGGCACGCGCCGGGAAGATCACCCGGGAGACCGTCATCATTGGGGAGCCCTGGTACACGATGGCGTGACCGCAGAAACTGCGGCTACAGTGCCTTTTCAACGGCGTCAATGATCTCCGGCGCATCAGGAACGGTGGCAGGCCGGAAGCGTGCGAGCACATCACCGTCCTTGCTGACGAGGAACTTCTCGAAGTTCCACTCCACGTCCCCGGCTTTGCCATCGGTGTCGGGAGTCTTGGTGAGTTCGGCGAAGAGCGGGTGGGCGTCCTCGCCGTTGACGTTGAGCTTTTCCGTCAGGGGGAACGTCACGCCGTAGGTGGCGGAGCAGAACTCCGCGATCTCCTCGGGGCTGCCGGGCTCCTGACCCATGAACTGGTTGCAGGGTGCACCGAGGACTGTCAGGCCCTGGTCGCGGTAGTCTTCGGCGAGCTTCTCGAGCGCCGTGTATTGCGGTGTGAGTCCGCACTTGGACGCCACATTCACGATCAGCAGGGGGCCGTTGAGGTTCGTGAGGTTGAGTTCGCCGCCGTCCAGGGCGCGCACGGGGATGGTCTTGATGTTGGTGCTGTCGGTGGAAGTCATGTGCGCGATGGTACGCGTCTGTTTGCCGGTGACACTGGCTCATGAGCGCTCGTAGTGGGCGACGACGGCCTTGGCAAGGTCTGCGATCAACGTCCTCGCCTCTGGCGGAGCAATGACATCAATGGAGTCTCCGAATTGCAGCAGTTGGCGGACGCCACCGATCTGGGCGTAGTCGATTGTCACTCGCACGGTTTCCGCCGTGGTACCGCCGACCACTGCGGACAGGCGTGAGCCCAGAATTCGTTGTGCGAGGTCCAGGTACCTGCGATCCAGTTCGGCGATGACCGCTACCGATCCTGCGGGTTGTTCGAGCGATGCCGCCAGTACGGCGGAGACCGATTCCAGCGTTTCTCCCGGACGTAGACGCCGCGGCGCATCCAGGACCGACCATGACGCTAAACGTGCTGTGGCGTACTGGCGTGGTGCACCGTCACGGTCGGCGACGAGGTACCAGCGTCCTCCCCGCCCAAGCAGACCATAGGGGTCCACGACACGTTCATCTGCCGAGTCTTCCCCGCTGCGACGGTACCGGATGGCCAGTCGTTTGCCTTGACGGACATCGTCGGCAAGTGCCGCCACATCGCCATTCGAGGGAGCGACGGAGAACCACGGGCGATTGTCTACGGTGACGATCTGTGACAAGGGCAGAACATCGGAAAGGTGCCCCGGCCCCGGCGCCGCGAGTTTTCCCAATGCCGTTGTTGCCAGAGCCTCCATACCGAGTTCGGTGGCACGGTCTACATCGAGTCCTGTGACGCGCAGCAGATCTTTCTCCCGTGTGGAGAGACCGGAGGCGGTGAACCGTCCGCCGGGAAGCAGGGATACTCCGCCGTACCTTCCGGGTTCGGTCACGAGGGCAACGCCTGCGTCGGACAGTACGGTGAGGTCACGGTGAACCGTCCGGGGCGATACCCCCAATTTGCTCGCGAGGTCGGGCACCGTCGACCGTCCGCGTGCTTTGAGGATGCTCAGTAGGTCGAACAGTCGTTGGGGGCGGGACATCTCGGTGCCTTTCGTGATTTTTGCGCTACTGAATCGGAACCATGACAGGTTCTGTCATGGTATCGCCGCAGACTCGGTATGAGAGGCGGCGGACCACGGCGCCTCACCCATTCCGAGTGAAAGGAGGCCGTCATGGCCACCCCGAATCCCTACACCTTCATCATCTACGTCAGTGATGCCCAGGCATCCGCGGCGTTCTATGGAGACCTGCTCGATATCACTCCGGTATTCGAGTCTCCGAGGTTCATCGCCTTCGAGCTGTCTCCCGGCGTTCAACTGGCGGTGTGGAGCGGGTCCGATGTTTTCGGCGAGACTGTCGCACCGGATACTGCGCTGACCCGTACCAGTGAGTTGTGCCTGTCACTGGGCAGTGCCGACCAGATCGACGCACGCTTCGCAGACTGGCGGTCACGTGGCGTGCGGATCGTGACGGAACCGTATGACGATGTCTTCGGGTGGACATTCGTCGCCGCTGACCCAGACGGCAATCTTATTCGTGTTGCCCCGGTGGACTGATTCGACCGTGGCGGTCACTCAGGAGGCTGGCGGGCCGGAACACCCAGAAATTCTGCAGCAGGAAGTTCAACGTCGTGGCGACTCCCTGTGAGACGAACCAGGACCAGAAGAGGATGCCGGGCATGGACGGAAAGACATGCCCTATGAGCCAGTCAACGAGAACTGCGGCGGTGAGGCAGACGACATAGGACGCTGCAGCCCGGGCTTTCTCTGCCACGGACCGTTCACCGCTGAAGGTGAGGTAGCTGTTCAGGTAGTAGGCCACCGTGCTGCCGACGATGTAGCTGCCACCCCGGGCGAAGACTCCGGGCGCTCCGAGGTGCAGAAGTAACGCCTTGGTTGAGAAATCCACGATGGCGCCGATGACGCCGACCGAGCCGAAGCACAGGACTTTCCGGAACAAGAGACTCCTCGGTCGGCGTGGTGTTTTCCGGTGCCACCGGGCGGTGGCGACCTGATCACCTTACCGGGGAGCGTCTTTCGATTCGACCGGACGATCTGAGTCACCGCTCAGAACGATTATGCGGCCGGAATCGTTCTGAGCGGTGACTCAGTACCGCGGTGCGACCGGGAACCACGCCTCGCCGTCACGGTGCTGGCCTACGTTGCCGACCTCTTCGTGCTCGAAGGCCTGGAACTCGGAGAAGAAGTCCGGCCAGTTCTCGCTGGTGATGTCTGTGGCAATGCGGTTGGCCAGACGTGTCAGCCCGGCGTAGATCCCGGAGAGCTGGTTACCCGCCACAGCGTGGGAGGCCCGTGCTCCAGTGGACAGGTGAAACAACCGAGGGATGTAGGACGCGGCATCGGACGACGCACCGCCGTCGGTCTCCTTTGCCTGGAACTGGAAACCGTCGCCCAGGTACGGGCACTGGCCCAACGGGTGGCCGTTGGCGGGGGCGAACCGGTCGGACCACAGGGCGATGTCAGGCAGGAACTCGCTCAGCTCGGGACGCAGCCCCAGGTTCACTGTGTACCCCGTTGCCGAGATCACGAAGTCGCAGACGTGTTCCTTGCCGTGGTCGTCAGTCACCATGACCTCAGCTCCGTCCGCACCGTCCCGTACTTCGGCGGATGCCCACCGTGTGTCCGTCAGCAGCCGGAAGTTGTCGTGGGCGAAAGCGCGCCACACCGATGCCTGCGTCGGCGGCTGTGGAAGCCCGCCGTTGAACAGGGAGAACTCCCATTTCTGGTCATCGCTGAGATCGAAGAAGTGCTCCTGCATGCCGGGGAACTCCATCCAGCGCAGCGAGTTCTGCCGGGGGATGTCCACACGCCGGACGTGCATCTCCACGCTGGTGGCCCCGGCCTCCAGCGCGGCGGAGGCGTTGTCGAAGCCACTGGCGCCGCCGCCCAGCACGATCACGCGTTTGCCGCGTAACGCGGCGAAGTCGATAGGGTCCTCAGTGTGCGCCCGGAACTGCTGGGGCAGAGACTCCACCAGTGGTGGCAGGAACGTCCCGCCACCACCGACGAGGCCCATGGCGAAGACGATGCGTCGGGCCCGGTACACGACGGCTTCTGTGTCGCCCTTCCCGTCACGCGCAGCCGCGATGTGGAAGTATCCGTCGTTGTCGGGCCTGGTCACTCCCGTGATACGGGTGTGGAAATCCACATCGGCACCGGTGGTCTCCCGGTACCAGGTGAGGTACTCGTTCCAGTCCTCACGGGGCGTCAGGTCGGTGGCGGCCCAGGCCTCGGCACCGTACTTCGCCTCGAACCAGCGCTCAGTGTGCAGTGACGGAATGTCGAGTTCGATGCCCTTCATGTTCTTCGGGCTGCGCAGCGTGTGCATCCGGGCGTATCGGGTCCAGCAGCCGGCTTCCTGCGGCGGGCCGGCCTCAAGCACTTTCACTCCGCCGATCCGGTGCCGGGACAGGGCGAACGCTGTCCCGAGCCCTGCCTGGCCGCCGCCGATGACCAGCACGTTGTAGGCGCCTTCCACGGGGGCCGGCACCCAGTCGTGGTTGTGCCCGATCAGCGCCATGTCGGCTCGGGCCTGTGTAGCCAGCGCTTCGAGGTTCGCCCGGGCCACGTCCTTCGGCAGAGGCTCTGGTCGGTGGCGACGGGAGTGTTCGGGCAGGGCGGGGCTGGGGATCACACGGGTCATCGGTCGATCGGCTCCATTCTCGTCGTCGGCGCCCGGGGTGGGCGGCTGTCAGAAGCGAGAGTCTAGGAACCGCCTGTTTCGACGGAGTTTCGTGCAGATGTTCCCGTGGTTCCGAAGGGGAGCCGGGGGTAAGAGGACCCTTCTACCAGCGGCTTTCGATGTCGAGTTGGCCGTTGTCGGTCAGTTCGCCCCACACGCGCAGCCGGGAGATACCCCCGTCGGGGTAGACGTCGGCACGGACGGCGACGATCGGCGTCGGCCCGGTGGTGCCTTCGGCGGTGTCGGACACGGCGAACCGGTGCCGGGTGTCCGGCAGTACCCTCGTCTTGCCGACGAGCTCGACCTCCTCACCGCCGGCGGTCACGCCGGTCAGCTTCACGTCGCCGGGCGCGTTGAATACGAAGTAGGACGTGTCGAACTCGATCCAACGCACGCGTCCCTCTCCGGCGAGCTGGACGGTGACCGAGTCGTTGCCGTCGTCACGACGCCGCGCATTCTCCCAGCCGCCGCCCATGTTGTGTGCGCGTCCGATGGAGATGATCTGGTTGGGGTGCGAGTAGAACATGTTCGTGCACTCGGTGACCCGGCCACCGTTCTCCACCGCGGCCAGGTCGATGGTGCCGGTGATGAAACGCGGGTCCGGGGCAGGTTGTCCGTGGACGCGCAGGCGGGAGATGCCGCCGTCGGGGATCATCTCCAGCTTCACGTGCGTCACGCGACGGGCGGCGGCATCTCCGGCGGGGAAGATCTCGAGGTGGTGCTTGTGGTCGCCCTTGGCGTCCATGGGAGCGACGAGGGTGAACCACCGGTCGTCGGGCAGTGCGGCAAGTTCCTCACCGGTGAGATACTCGTCGCAGGTCAGTCCGTGCACGGCGATCTGAGGCGGGTAGTTTCCCTTGAACCAGGCGGTGTCGACGACGATGCCCTTGATATGTCCCGGGACACCGAGGCGCACGATCGCGGCGTCATTCTCGCCGACCTCGTCGTGACGCCTGCGTCGGGTCTCCCACCCGTCGTAGACCTTGCCCTTGTTGCCGAACTCGTTCGGGTCGAAGGCGGGCTCATGAGGCATGATGAGGTTCTCGCGCTCGGCGAAGGATTCGTCGGACGCCCACACCACGGAGCCGGCCAACGCACGGCTGGCGAGGTCGGGGTAGGACAGGAAGTCGTAGTGCTCGGTCATGGTGATCCTCAGGGTCGAAGGGTGAAAGGGCGGACGTCGGCGGGGAAGACGGCGTCGTCCTCCAGATCGGCCGCCGGGACGTGCGGGGCGGACGGGCGGATGTAGACGGGCTCGCCGCCGATCCAGGTACGGGTCACCACGCCGGCCAGGGCGCGCTGGGCGTAGGCGGTGAACTTGTTGCGTTGGTGCAGCTCATCGGGCAGGACGACGAAGGCGTCGTCAGCGCTCACGGTGGCCAGGTCGGCGCGGCGGCCTTCCTGGATCGCGCCGCGATCTGACAGCCCGGCCCATTCGGCCGGGGCCTGGCACATCCAGCCGATGACATCCGCCAGTGACAGTCCGCGCACCCTCGCCTGGGACCACACCACCGGCAGCCCCAACTGGACCGAGCCGATGCCGCCCCACGCCTCGCCGAAGGAACCACCGGATCCGCGCCCGTCGGCGCCACCGGCACCGAGGTCGTTACCGGTGGCGGCGAGGGCGGAGAAGGCGGTGAGTTCATTGCGTTCATTGGCGGATGCCTGGGCGTCGGCGACCTCGGCGAATTTCTTCAGCTCCGCGGTGCAGGGGGAGTGGTCGGAGACCACCGTGGAGATGATGCCGTCCACGAGCCCCTTCCACAGGCGCTCACGGTTGCCGGCGGTGCGCACCGGAGGGCAGCACTTGTACTGGGTCGCGCCGTTCTGGATTTCCTCGGAGAACAGCGCGAGGTAGTGCGGGCACGTTTCAGCGGTGATGCGCACGCCGCGATCCTGGGCCGCGGCGATCTGGTCGATGGAGCCGGAGTCGGAGAGGTGCAGGATGTGCGCCCGGCAGCCGGTGGCCTCGGCAGCCTCGATCACCGTGGCGATGGCTGTCGCTTCTGCGGAGGAGGGCCGGGACGCCAGGAAACTATCGAAGGTTTCATCGATGCCGCCGGCGGCATCGACCTTCGCTTCACCGGCGGCGATTTCGTCGGCATCCTCGGCATGGACGATGAGCAGACCGTCGAACTCCGCGATCTCGGTCATCGCCTGACGCAGCTGCCCGGTGGACAGGGGCTGGAACTCATCCACCCCGGAATGCAGCAGGAAGCACTTGAAACCGAACACGCCCCGGTCCCACAAGGCCCGCAGGTCACCGGTACCGAGGTTCTCCGGCACGACACCACCCCAGAAACCGACGTTGACCTTGGTCTTCGGGGCGGCGACGTCCTGCTTGGCATCCAGCGCATCCACGGTGACGGTGGAGGGGATCGAGTTCAGCGGCATGTCCAGCAGCGTGGTCACTCCGCCGGCGGCGGCCGCCCGGGTCACCGAGGCGAAGCCCTCCCAGTCGGTGCGCCCGGGCTCGTTGACGTGGACGTGGGTGTCGACCAGGCCGGGGATGAGCACCTGGTCATCGGGGACGTCCACCACCGTGGCATCGGTGTAGGTGAATTCGTCGGGGAGTTCGGCGTCCTGCTCGTCGAAGACGGCGGTGATCTGTTCTCCGGCGACGAGGACCGTCGCGGGACCCTGAATCGGGGTGCGGTCGTCCTCAGGCAGGTACACGGCGTGGGCCGCGCGGTAGATCGTGGTGATGTCTGTCATGGGTTCACTCCTTAAACTCCTTACAGTCGTCCGCTCACCTGGAGACTACGCAACTGGTCGTGGTCTGCTCCCGTGAGTTCCAGTTCCTGGTCGGTGACGGCACCGCAGGCGTGGGCCCGCAGCAGGTAGCCGGCCATCGCCTTTGCGGTGGCCGGTTCATCCATCCACCGGCTGGTGTCCCCGGCGATGTAGGCACGCAGCCGTTCGGCACTGAGGCGCCAGTCGGCACGAAAGTACGCGATGGTGGTCAGGTGACGTGTCACCAACTGGTGGGCGTGCAGGTCCCAGCCTTGCCGGATACCACGGCGCAGGTGGCGTGCCACCAGGTTGTGGTGGATACGCCATCCCTCCAGTATCTCCGTGCGGGTGCCGACGGGGATGCGGTTGGTGGAGCCGTCCGAGAGTTCCACGCCGACGGCGGTGGTGGCGACCTGCAGCACATCCTTCGCGTGATCGGCGACAGGGTGGTCCATGGACTGCTCGGCGGCGTCGACCCCGAGGGAGGCGGAGTAGTCGTAGGTACCGTAGTGCAGCGACAGGACGCGCCCCCGACCGGCGTCAATGAGGCGGGCGGGTTCACTGGCGCCATCAGCGGCGAGCACGGCCTGCGGGGTCTCGACCTGCACCTCGAAGGGGATCTCGGGCAGGCCGAGCGATGCTTCCATGGCACGCAGGACATCGACGAAGACGTCGACCTGGCGGTGGTGCTGCACTTTCGGAAGCGTCAGCCGCAGCGCCCGACGGTCGTGTTCCAGCACCTCGTGCAGGACGTTCCGCTCCGCCAAACCCGTCAGGACGATGGCGAGGGTGCGCAGTCCACGGTCACGGACGGCCGGGTCAAAGGATTTGAACCGGATTCCGGCGAATGCCGGGGTGGCGCTGTCCGGTGTGCTCAGCCAGGTGGCCAGGACCTCAGCGGCCTGCTGCGCCATGGCATCCTCGTCGGCGTCGCGGTCGGCCTGCGGAATGTCACGCTGGGTGAAGCCGTCCTCGAAGTCGATGCGCAGGTCCTCGATCGGCTCGCGCAGCAGTTTCTCCCGGGTGAGTTCACCGACGGTGTCGGCGTGCTCGTCGGCGACGCCGAGGTCCCGGGCAAGATCGGCGGGGCTACCGTACGAGTCGAGGGCGTCCACGGCGGCGGACGCCCAGCGCCGGGGCAGATCCGCGCCGGGCGCGTTGTCACCGACAACGAGATGGGCGGGCACGTACACGGTGTGGACGGGCTGGCGCCACGTGACCGGTGTCGCCCAGCGCCCGGCGACCAGCGGGTCGATGTCCGCCAACTTTGTGTCGGCGAGGGCGGTGATGTCTGTCAGGACGCTGGGGTCGACACTGGGGGCGGGCAAGGATGCTCCTCGACTGTACGGGGTGGTTCCTCCGGATGTTACGTCATCGGGCGTCGAAGGACGGCCAGTTACCCCATCTCCTGTCCGCCGATAGACCCGTTGTCATCTTTCCATACGACCACCGTCGACGGCCGGGCCAGCGACGTGCCGCCGTCGGGCCAGTGCGACGCGGTGGTTTCCACGGTCGCCTCGTCATCTTCACCGGGGTGCTGGACGTTGACCAACACGCGGGTGTCGGTCACGACCGGGCCGCATGTTTCGGCCCCGGCGGGAACGGTGAGGAACTGCTTGGTCAGGCCGCGGGTCTCGCCGTCCAGTGAGACGGCGAACAACCCGTCGTTGGACTCCAGTGCATTTCCGTCGGTGGAGACCCACAGGTTTCCGTGCGGGTCGAAGGCGAGGTTGTCGGGGCAGGAGATCGGGGACACCCTGGACTTGTCGAAGCCACCGAAGTACGTTTCGGCGGCTGCTGGATCGCCGCAAACCAGCAGCAGGTTCCAGGTGAAGCTTTCTCCGGTATGGCTGTCCTCCATCTCCAGGATGTACCCGTTCTTGTTTTCCTTGACCGGGGCGTATTCCATGGCCGGTTCATCATCTTTGCCGGGACGTGCGGCGCCGCGGTACTCGTTGTTGGTCAATGCGGCGTAGACCCGACCAGTGGCGGGATGCGGTTGGACGTCCTCGGGACGGTCCATTTTCGTCGCTCCTGCTTTGTCGGCCGCCAGGCGGGTGAAGACCAGAACTTCTTCCCCTGACATTCCATCGACGTGGGAGTCGACGGATCCGTCTGCATGACAGGTCGCTAGTTTCACCCAGTGCCCGGCACCGTCGAACGCCTCGTCCTCCGGCAGGGTGTTCTCCTTGAAGTCAGGGGAGTTCCCTTCGAATACCGCGACGTAGAGCGTGCCTTCGTCGAGGGCCTTCATGTTTTCTTGTCGTGCTGTTGTGGCCTGGTGACCCGAGCCGGCAGGCGCGTCGACGAATTTCTTCGAGGACACGAACTTGTAGATGTACTCGAACCGTGAGTCATCCCCGGAATAGGACACGATGGTGCGGTCATCGGTGATGTGGACGGCAGCCGCCTCGTGTTTGAACCGTCCCAGCGCGGTGTGTTTGACGGGGGTGGAATTCGGGTCCCACGGGTCGACCTCGACGACCCAGTTGAAGCGGTGTGCTTCGTTGGGTTCTTTGGTGATGTCGAAGCGGTCGTCGAACCGCTCCCATTTGCGGGCCGTCTCGTCGTCTTCCATGCCATAGCGTGCGAAACGTTCTTGTGCTGCCTTGCCGTCCGCTTTCGCACCGCCCGCGAAGTACTGGTCGACGTTCTCCTCGCCGGACAGAATCGTTCCCCACGGGGTCACGCTTCCGGCGCAGTTGTTGAACGTGCCGCGTACGCGGGTGCCGGTCGGGTCGGTCGAGGTTTTCAACAGGTCGCGCCCGGACGCTGGTCCGGTAACCAGGAATTCTGTCTCACCGTGGATACGGCGGTTGTATTGTCCGATGACTGGCGCGAGGTGCCCGTCGGAATCGTTTGCCTCGACCTCTACGATCGACAGCCCGTGATTGGCGATCTCGATGCGGACCTGGTCCTCGGTGGGGTAGTCGGCGTCGTATCCGGGGAACATCTGCTGCGGGGTGGTGTATTCGTGATTGCTCACTAGCAGGAATCGGTTGTCCTCCCCGGTGATCGGCAACAGTTCGGCGAAGTCACAGTTGTAGCCGAACTGTTTCTCCGCTGCTGTGGGGGTCTGGTTGTCGACGGTCCAGGGTGCCGCTCCTTCGACGACAGGGTCTCCCCAGCGGATGACCACCTCGCTGCTGTATCCGGTGGGCACCGTGACAGCGTCCCTGGTGTTGGGTGCGACCATGTTGAACCGCATCCCCACCGGGGTGGAGGTCGTACCAGAGCCCGCTACGGGGGACGATGTCGATGCTGTCGGTGCCGGGCCCTGTCCGCATGCGGCGAGAAGCCCTCCTCCGCCGAGAACAATGGTCGCGGTACCGGCGCCGCGCAGCAGGGTACGACGGTCGAACTCTTTACGCACGATATCGCGGAAATACACGTTGTCGGAGGTGTTGGGTACCGGTTTGGAGCAGGCGTCGCCGCACTTGTACACACAGGTGCGGTGGGATCGGCTGGAGGTGAAATCGAGCCTGGACAGGAGGTTTCGGCCGAGTAGCGCCATGGGTCGTCTCTTCTCATGGTGGTCGTCACAGTGCAGTCGGGCGACAAACCTAGCCAGTGCAAGCATCGTCGGAATGGCCTGCAGGTGACCGGACGGTGAATTCCGTCACCACCAGTGCCTACGGTGTTGTAACTGTAACGGACGTTCGGTACAGTTCCTCAGCGTGCACACCACGTGCGGAATAACCCAGAACATCCGGAAACACCGGAGCGACTGGAACACACAGGAGGTAGCGAACGTGAGTCACACGACAACGACGGGACGGACGGTCGGACGTCCGTCCGGAGACAGGGGCATCGCTGCCTCTACCACTCCCGCCCAGCGGTGGAGCTTCCTCGGCATCATCAGCCTCGGACTGTTCCTCGTCGGCGCCGACAATTCGATCCTCTACACGGCGCTGCCGGTGCTGCGCGATGAACTGCACACCACCGCCCTGCAGGGCCTGTGGATCATCAACGCCTATCCGCTGGTCCTGGTCGGGTTGCTGCTCGGCACCGGCACCCTCGGGGACAAGATCGGTCATCGGGTCATGTTCCTCACGGGTGTGAGTGTCTTCGGCATCGGTTCGCTGCTCGCGGCGTTCTCCCCGAACGCGTGGATGCTGATCGCGGCCCGCGCTGTTCTCGGATTCGGCGCGGCCACGATGATGCCCGCCACCCTGGCGCTGATCCGGCAGACCTTCACGGATGTCCGTGAGCGCAACACTGCTATCGGTATCTGGGGCTCGATCGCGGTCGTCGGTGCAGCATCCGGACCGGTGCTCGGCGGCTTCCTGCTGGAGCACTTCCACTGGGGCACGGTATTCCTCATCAACGTGCCGGTCGTGATCGTGATCCTCGTTGCGACCGCCGTGTACGCCCCCGCGAACCAGGCGGACCCGTCCCGGCACTGGGACGTGTTGTCCTCGGTGTGGGCGATGCTGGCTATGGTCGGTGCGGTGATGGCGATCAAGGAGATCGCCAATTCCGCCGGCAGTACGAGCCTCGTACTGACCTCTGTCGGCGTGGCTGTGGTTGGTGCCGTGCTGTTCGCGCACCGCCAGGGACTGCTGCGGCGCCGGGGTATGCCGGCTCTGCTGGAGTTCGGCATCTTCCGGGACCGGATGTTCGCCGGCGGGACGTTGGCGGCGATGTTCGCGATGTTCGTGCTGGCAGGTGCGGAGTTGATGACCACGCAGCGGTTCCAGACCTCGGGCGGGTTCAGCCCGCTGGAGGCCGGCCTGCTGGTGGCCTCGGCGGCGGTGCCGGCGATCCCGGCCTCGATCCTCGGTGGGATGAACCTGCACCGTCTCGGCTTCCGCACGTTGATCACCGGTGGTTTCATTATCAGCGGGGCAGGCGTGGCGACTGTGGTGTGGGCGGTGCCGGACCAGCCGTTGTGGCTGGCGGTCATCGGCCTGGGTCTGGTGGGCGTCGGATCGGGCTGTGTGATGTCTGTGTCGTCCTCGGCGATCATCGGTTCGGCGCCGGAGAGCAAGGCGGGTATGGCGTCCTCGGTGGAGGCCATCTCCTACGAGTTCGGCACGCTGCTGTCGGTGGCCATCCTCGGCAGTCTGATGCCGATGTTCTACGCGATGCGTGCTCCGTCCGCGGTCTCCGGAGACGTCGATCACGGGGTGGACCACCCGGTGTTCGGTGCGGCCGCCGCAGACGCCTACGACACCGGCTACCTGCTGGTGCTGGTGATTGCCGGTATCGTCGCAGTGGTTGCCGCTCTGGTGACGGCCTGGTGCTTCCGTGGAAACCCGAAGGAGGCGAAGTACTCTGCGCACGAGTAAGAAGGACGTGATCCTGCGTGCCGCTGTCGGCATCATCGAGTCCGACGGCCTGGATGCGGTGACCTATGAGTCGCTCGCGGATGCATCCGGGATGTCGAAGTCGGGGCTGATTTACCACTTCCCGTCGCGCCATGAGCTCATGCTCGGGGTGCACCGCTTCCTTGCGGGGCAGTGGGAGGAAGATCTTGAATCGGCGGCTGGAGGCCCGGCAGGTGAGGTGACACCGGCCGAGCGGTTGCGTGCGATGGTGCTGTCGTTGAGCCGGTCGGCGACGCGCGCGGACCTGCTGTTGCAGGTCGACTCTCGGACACACCGGGATTTCGTGGAGGTCTGGCGCGATGTCGATCAGCGGTGGCTGCCGCCGATTGACGGTGTCGACGGGGACGGGGAGGACGCCGCCCTGAAGCGTGCGGCGTATCTGGTGCAGATCCTCGCTGACGGTCTGTGGATGCACGACCACGTCCATGACCATGCGTTGACCGATGCGCAGCGTAAGGCGTTGACGTCGGCGATCCTTGAACTGATCCCGTAGCTGGTCCCGTGGATCCGGCTGCCCGCCGCTCGCCTCGACCGGGCCGAACGTCCTACAGTGGGCGATGATGGAGCACCTACACGGCCACGACCACGATTCCTGTACCCCTGATCTCGACCGCGACCTGGCGGTGACGGGGATCCGGTCCCCGGAGGAGAAGCCGGCACAGGTGATCTCCGACGAGAAGACCTCACCGTCCCGGGTCGTCGAACCGGTCATCGAGGTGACACCGTTGTCCCTGGAGCCGGAGGTCATCGTCCGCTCCTCCCAGGTTCCCGTGGTTGTGCTCATCGGCTCGGCGGTCGATCCCGGGATGACGGCGTTACGTCGAGACCTGAAGAACCGCGCCGCTTCAGCGGCGTTGCGCTGGATTTTCGGTGTGGTGGACGCCGACCGGTTCCCACAGGTCGTCCGTGCTTTCCGCCCGACGACGCTGCCGTCGGTGACCGTCGTGGCAGGCGGAACCGGTGTCCGTGCCTGGACCCCGGCAGACGGTGCGGAGGTCGATTGTGGGGACTGGGCCGAGCAGGTCGTCGTGACAGTGTCCGCACGCCTTGAGGGGTTGCCCGAGGATGCGGTCACCGACGGAGCCGACCAGGCGACCGCGGGCACCTCCTTCGCTGCAGATCCGAGACTCCAGGAGGCGGCGGAGCTGGTCGGCCACGGGGACGCCGAGGCTGCGCTGGTCCTCTACGACCGTATGCTCGCCGAGTACCCCGATCCGGCCGCAGCATCCACCCTGCATCGCGCGCGGGCTGCCGTCGCTGTGCTGGCCCGTACGGGGGACATGGACCGGTCGGCGGTGTTGTCGGCGGTGGCGGACGCCCGTCGGGGTCCGCGGGGTGATGTCGACACCTTGCTCCGCGCCGCAGACGTCCTGGTCCTCCTCGACAGACCGGCCGAGGCGGTGGAGCTGTTGTCGGGGGCGCTGACGGACGTGCGCGACGGAGATGGTGAGGGGGACCGGGTCCGTCACCGCCTCCTGGAGTTGCTGTACCTGCTGGAACCTGGTGATCCGGTGGTGACGCTGGCCCGCCAGCGGATTGCGGCAGCGGTGTTCTGACTCGGTCCGCGGCAACCGCACGGTCACCGGACCAGGCCCAGGGCCTCCGCATCGGTGAGCATGGCGGCCTCCAGCTTCTGAAGTAGCGCCGGGCCGTCGAGCTTCACTCCGATGAGCACGACCTCGTTGCCTGGTTCCAGACCTGCGGCTTTCCACGAGGCTGCGGGGCGGATCGCCAGGTCCGGCCCTGCCTGGTGCCACACCTGCGCGAACTCGAGGCGGTCGGCGAACCAGCAGTAACCTTTCGAACGAACCAGCCCGGTGGTGGAACGGAGCGCCTCGAGGAGTCTGCCCCGGTCGAGCGGTCGTTCTCCGCGGAACACCACGGAGCTGATGCCGTACTCCTCGGTCTCCGGGGTGTGGGGGTTTGCCAGTTCTTCCGCATAGCCCTGGTACGTCCGTGCCGTGGCTTCGTTGTACAGCTGTGCGCCGAGGATCTCAGTGGTCGCACTGCGCCCGTGGACCAGTCCGTCCACCATGATGTCGATCACCGCCCGCGGATTCATCCGACGTACCAGTGAGATCGTGGCGGAGAGTCGGTCAGCGGAGACCAGGTCAGATTTGGTGATGTAGATGCGGTCGGCGAATTCGACCTGGTCGACGAGGAGATCGGCGACGGTGCGCTCGTCCTCGGGCGTGGATCCACGGTCGGCGTCCCGGAGGCGGACGCGTGTGCCGAGGCCGTCGAGGAACTGCACGGCGTCGACGAGGGTGACCATCGTGTCGATCGGCGCGAGATCCGCGAGGCGTGTCCCGTCGTCCCACTGCCACTCGAAGGTGGCGGCCACCGGCATTGGTTCTGAGATACCCGTCGATTCGATGAGGATGTGGTCGTAGGCGCCGCGTCGGGCGAGGGTGCCGACGGACTCCACGAGGTCGTCGCGTAGCGTGCAGCAGATGCAGCCGTTGGTCAGTTCCACGAAGCGGTCTTCGCCGCGGGTCAGGTGACCTTCACCGGCGATGAGGGCGGCGTCGATGTTGACCTCGGAGAAGTCGTTGACGATGACCGCGATGCGGCGTCCGTCACGGTTCGCGAGCACGGCGTTGAGCAGTGTTGTCTTGCCGGAGCCGAGGAATCCGGACAGGACGGTCACGGGGGTGCGACGGTGCGTGGTGGTCATGCTTCCTTCGCCACCCGTCCGTGGTCAAGGACGATGACCCGGTCCGCACTGTCCGCCTGGTGGCGGTGGTGCGTGGCGATGACGACTGTGGTGCCGGCCTGGCTCTCCTCGCGGACGGCCTTGTCGATCATGGTGACGGTGGTGGTGTCGACTGCGGACAGGGGTTCGTCGAGCAGGAGCAGCGGAGCCTGCTGAGCCAGTCCCTGTGCGATGAAGGTGCGTTGGCGTTGGCCACCGGACAGGTCACTGAGGGTGCGGTCGGCCAGATCGGTAATTCCCATCCGTCGCATCGACGCGTCGATGATGTCCCTGTCGCGCCGGGTGAGGGGGTGGAGCAGTCCACGGTGGCGCCATCGTCCCATGGCCACGGTCCGACGGACGGTGACCGGGAACAGCTCGGGTGCGGCGCTGTGCTGGGGGACCAGAGCTGTGTTCTCCGGGATCCCGGCGGCGACACCCGAGGTGGGGCGCAGTGTGCCGGCGAGGATACCGAGCAGGGTGGATTTTCCGGAACCGTTGCCGCCGACAAGGGCGGTGACGGTCCCTGGTTCGACAGTGAGAGTGATGTTCCGGAGGGAGGGGACCCGAGCGTAGCGGTGGGAGATGTCAGTGAGGCGGGGCGGTTCACGCATTCCTTCATGATAATGATAATCATTATCAAATGGAATTCCTTACTGCTCCGTTCGAGGTGTCGTTCGTCTTCCGGGCGCTGTTGGCCGGCGGGTTCGCCGCTGTGCTCTGCGCCTGTATCGGCACATGGGTTGTCCTGCGTGGTCTCGCATTCTTCGGGGATGCGATGAGTCACGGCATGTTGCCCGGGGTGGCGGTGGCGGCGCTCGTCGGCGGGAACCTCATGCTCGGGGCGGCGGTCAGTGCGCTGGTGATGTCGCTGGGCGTTGTCACCGTCAGTCGCATGTCACGGTTGTCGCAGGACGTGAGCATCGGTCTGCAATTCATCACGATGCTGTCGCTGGGCGTGGTGATCGTGTCGCATTCGGGATCGTTCGCGGTAGATCTCACGGCCTTTCTTTTCGGCGACGTTCTGGGTGTCACCGGCGGCGATGTTCTGGTCATCGCCATCGCCGCTGCTGTCGGGGGACTGGCCTGCCTTGTGTTGCACCGACCGTTCACGGCCCTGACGTTCGACGAGCGTAAGGCGCACACGCTGGGGTTGCGGCCGGGGGTGGCACATGTGGGGATGCTGGTTCTCGTCGCGTTGGCGACGGTGGCGTCATTTCAGGTGGTCGGCACGCTCCTGGTCTTCGGTCTGTTGATCGGGCCGCCGGCGACGGCGTTGCTGCTGGTCCGCGGGATTGGGCGGGTCATGGTTGTCGCGGCGGTGATCGGAGTGGTGCAGGTCTATGTCGGTCTGCTGGTCAGCTGGTATGCGGAGACCGCTGCCGGAGCGACAGTGACACTGCTCGGCGGGGTGAGCTTCCTGGTCGTGTTGGCGGCAAAGGCAGTTCTGTGTAGAGTCAGCTCCCGTACTGCAAATGATAATCATTATCAGTAGAGGAGAATGATGACGCTACAGCGCAGAACACGCGCTCGACCACCTGTCCCGCTCTCTCGGCTCGCCACCGTCCTTGCCGTCCTTGCCGTTCTCGCCGTCCCAGGCCTGGCCGTGGGATTGGTCGCGTGCGGTGCCCAGGACTCCGGATCGGAGCCGGTGGTCACCTCTGGTGCGACCGACACGCCACACGGTTATGTCGAGGGCGCCGACGAAGCCACCGAACCGCAGCTGAGGCTGGCAGCTATCGACGCTGACGACGCAGATTCCGGCGGTCTTACACTGGTCGACCTGCTGACCGGCGACTCGGTGGATGCACCGGCGGAGCCCGAAGGGGATGAGCCCGACGTGCTCAAGGAGTCTGACGGTCGGTTCCTGTTCACCGCAGACGACGCGGCCGTCACCGTCACCGACACCGGGGTGTGGACCGTGGACCACGGCGATCACAACCACTACTACCGGTCCGAACCGTCCGAGGTCGGCACGGTGGACGGCGACACCCCGGGCCACGTGGTGTCCAATGCTTCGCAGGTCGCGATGTTCTTCGACGGCGACGGCGCGGTGAAGGTCTTCCCCCGTCAGGCGCTCGGTGACGGAGAACTGACCGAGGACGTCTCCTTCGACGTCGGCGCCCACCACGGTGTCGCGGTTCCGTTCGAGGACCACGTCCTGACCACGGTCCCCGGGGACAGCGACGAGGAACTCCCCGGCACGATAGCGCTCTACGATGACGCCGGCGAGGAGGTCTCGGATGACCTCACCGGCGACACCGCCTGCCCCGAGATCCACGGTGCGGCAGGGCTCCGCGACCATGTGGCTTTCGCCTGTGGGGACGGTGTCCTGACAGTGGACGACGATCTCACCGCCGCGGTCACGCCGTACCCGCAGGACGCCGACGGGCGTGCGTGGTCCCTGGTGGCGGGTCGGGACCTCGTGGCCGCACCGTTTGAGGACGGTGGCCTCGGAGTCTTCGACCCGGAGTCTGGCGAGTGGCAGATTGCCGACACCGGTGCCCCTGTGGTTTCAGCCGCGGTTGCACCGGATGACTCCACCGTCTTCGCCGTCGACGAGGACGGCGTGGGCTATGTCGTCGATGCGGGATCCGGCGAGGTCACCGCACAGCGACAGCTGGTGGATGGCGGTGGCGACACGGCACCGTCGGTCGTCCTTACCCGGGAACGTGGGTATGTCTCCGACCCGGTGGCCGGGACCGTCGCTGAACTCGATGTGCGTGACAATCTGCGCGAAGCCCGCAGCATCGATGTCGGCGGACACCCTGCGGCGATCGCCGTGACGGGGGACAAGTGATGAACCGCCTCCGCATCCTCACCGCGACACTCGTTTCGGGACTACTCGCCTCCGTCCTCGTGGCCTGCGGCAGTGACGGCGAACGACCCAGCATCGTCGTCACCACGAACATCCTCGGCGACGTCGTCTCCCGGCTCGTCGGGGACTCTGCGGACGTCCAGGTGCTGATGAAACCCAACGCCGACCCGCACTCCTTCGGCATCTCGGCCAGGGAGGCCGGGGACATGCAGCAGGCTGACCTCATCGTCGCCAACGGTCTGGGACTCGAAGAAGGGCTTGGATCGAACCTCGACAACGCCCGCGAAGAAGGGGGCGACGTCCTCGAGATCGGTGAAGAGATCGACCCGCTGCCCTACGCCTCAGGCGGGGACGAGGGCGACCTCGACCCGCACTTCTGGACGGATCCCGGCCGCATGGTCACTGCCGCAGGAATCATCGCAGACCACCTGGCGGGTGCAGTCGACAGTGACGTCGGCGAAGAGATCCGGTCCTCCGCCGAGACCTACCGCGCGGAGCTGGACAACCTTGATACCGAGGTGTCCGAGCTCCTGGGCTCTGTGCCGGAGGACCGCCGGAAACTGGTGACCAACCACCATGTGTTCGGTTATCTCGCCGACCGCTTCGGGTACGACGTGATCGGCACGGTCATTCCCGGCGGTACAACTCTGGCAGCTCCCTCGGCGGCAGACCTGCGGGACCTGAGCACGACGATCCGTGACAACCGTGTCCCGGCGATCTTCGCCGATTCCTCACAGCCCCAACGCCTTGCCGATGTGCTTGCGGATGAGGCCGGAATCACTGTCGATGTCGTCCCCCTGTTCACCGAATCGCTCACCGAGCCGGACGGTGAGGCAGGCAACTACATCGACATGCAACGTACTAACGCCGAGCGCATCGCTGACGCGCTCGCCTGACACCTGATTTTTCATCTGACTCTCGAGAAGGAGAACTGACCATGTCCCCAACGTCCCTGATCCACAATCCACGACGGTTCCGCCGCAGCGCGACCGCTGCGGTGGCGGCGAGCCTCTCCGCCGTCCTGGCCCTGTCCGCCTGCTCGTCCGACGACAGTGGCAGCAGCGAGAGCTCGTCGGCCGAGGCATCATCGCACGACGGCCACGACCACGGAGATGAACCTGGCGCCGAGGCACAGGAGGTTGACGCCGCCGAGCCCCGTATCCTGACCACCTATGACGGCGGCTACCTCACGCTGGACGCCAACACTCTGGAGGTGATCTCGGACGAGAAGATCGACGGTTTCAACCGGCTGAACCCCCTCGGCGACGGTCGTCACGTCCTGTTGTCCACCGGTGACGGCTTCCAGCTCATCGATGCCGGTGTCTGGACTGAGCCGCACGGCGACCACACCCACAGCTACGCCGGTGATCCGGTCCTCACGGACACCGTCTTCGGTACCGACACCCCCGGCCACGTCGTCAGTCATGACGGCAACGTCGCCCTGTTCGGCGACGGTGACGGGAAGATCCAGCTGTTCAAGGCAGAGGATTTCCTGGATATCTCCGGTGGCGACGGCGACGATGTTCCGGAGCCGACCGTGACGGAGACGGACGATCCCCACCACGGTGTCGCCGTCGAGCTGTCAGACGGGACCTTGCTGCACACCGAAGGAACGGAAGAGCACCGTGACACCGTTGTCGCCCTCAGCTCCGATGGCGAAGAGATCGCGTCCAGTAACGACTGTGAAGGCGTCCACGGGGAGGCGACGGCCGCAGGAGAGGCCGTCTCTTTCGGCTGCGAGGACGGCGTCCTGATCTACAAGGATGGCGAGTTCACCAAGATCGATGCCGAGGACAGTTACGGGCGTACCGGTAACCAGTCCGGTTCTGATGCGTCTCCCGTTGTACTGGGTGACTACAAGGTGGACGAGGACGCAGAACTGGAGCGACCGACCAGGATCAAGCTGACGAACACCGAGGACAACACCGCACAACTCGTCGAGCTGGGGACGTCGTACAGCTTCCGCTCGCTGGCCCGCGGGCCGGAGGGTGAGGCTTTAGTGCTGGGCACGGACGGTAAGCTGCACGTCATTGACCCCGAGAGCGGCGAGGTGATCGACTCCTGGGACGTCATCGACGAGTGGGAGGAGCCGGTGGAATGGCAGGAAGCCCGCCCCACCCTGTTTGTCCAGGGGGACCGGGCCTATGTCTCTGAACCGTCCACCAATGAGCTTCACGTGGTAGACCTGTCCAACGGAGAGATTCTGACCTCCGCGGAGCTCCCGGAGACCCCGAACGAATTGACCGGCGTGACCGGTTAGCCCAACAATACGGAACGAAGATCGTCCTGCGGGAGACCGGATCTTCGGGGTCCGGAATGCGTTGCTTCTTGCCTGTAACCCCCAGCGAATGGATGGGTCATCGCAATATGCAGTGGTCCGGGCTCATTAATCCCAAACAAATCCTGCACAGGCAATCCAGCCGTCTGTTGGCGGCCTCGGCCGGGATGTTGGACGAGCCGATATAGCAAGAGGCAAGGACATCGTCGCACTGCCGCCCCACGAGTGGACGAAACTGCGCCGACTCCTCCAACCCTTTCGGTGTACCTATGCACGGTGTGTTGACCAGGTTGTTCATTAGCTTCCTGCCCTCATAACTGATTGGGTGCGAGCAGGTGGAAATGATGTCCTGGTAGAAAATCCAAATTGCTTCCAGCTTGCCTTGACGATCGTCGGTCGCCCGCAGCAACCTCTTAGGCCTTCTTCTGACGATCGGTCAGGGCTATGTCCTTGTTGGAAGGGTGCAACGGTGCTTGTGCGACGGATCATTCTTTTGGTTGCGTCGGCCAGACGACTCTCACTGCAAACGCTACCGGACGCTGGTGAGTTTATCGGCTGCCAATGACACGACATGGAACGGTGCCATCACCTTGGTGACCACCGGAAGAGCATAGCCGAACGCGGTAGCGTAGCGGGTGAACCGTCCATCGCCTGTACTTCCATGACCTCTACAGGTCGTGCCACGCCGAACTCCGACCACGCTGCAATACTCAGGCCAAACCGCGCAGGACCGGAATTACCTTATAACAATTTTATGCGGTCAGAAACGGCGGATGAAGGAGGATTTGCATATATTTATAAACGTTATCTATCTATTGCCATCTTCTCGCTGGTCGGATAGATCTCACTCTCCTGGGGTGGTGTAGACTCGCGCAGTGTCGAAAGGGGCGCTCCTGTGTCCAGGAGTGCATGCGAACCATTGTCGATACGGTCGTTCAAACTCATCAGCGATTCTGGAGTGGTCAGGATGTACGGACTATCCGAGCGAAGTGGAGAGCTTCTTGATGTGGTGGAGACTAACGCTATCCAGCGGTTACTCACATGATGCGACGTGAGATTAGTCTTACCGACGACGGCGCGTATCTTGTCGGGTTGTTCGCCCTGACCGTCGCTACCGGTGTTGTTGACGCGGTCAGTTACCTTTCGCTTGACCACGTATTTACCGGAAACATGACCGGGAATGTGTTGTTCGTCGGCTTCGGCATTGCCGACTCGGGGGTGGTACCTCTGCTGAACAACGTGATCGCCTTAGCAGGGTTCGTCGTCGGCGCGATGGTGGCAGGTCGCGCCGTGCGTGGACGTCCCCATAAGACCCGTCTTCCGACTGCCCATCTGCTTCTCCTGGTCTGTACGGCTGTGGGAATCCTCGTGCTCGCCGTCGTGTGGCTATTCAGTGGAGATCCCGTCGGTTTCTGGCTTCTCAGTCTGACGGCGGCCCTTGCATTGACGATGGGCGTCCAAGCAGTGGCGGCCCGGGGTGCTCAGATTTCTGATGTTACAACCGTGGTAATTACCAGCACGCTGGTGAATTTCGCCGTAGAAAGCCCTATTTCCGGTGGTAGCGGGGAAAAATGGGTGCGGCGTGCAGGTGCGGTTCTGTCGATGGCGGGCGGAGGAGCGCTTGGTGCTCTCACTTTAGAGACGTGGTCGCCCGCTGGAGCGCTGTTTATCGGTGGCTGCTGCATGGCAGTTGGTGTCACGGCGCTTGCACTGGCTCGTCGGCGCGAACGCAGTAAGATTGAGGCGGCATGACCGAGCATTAAAGAAGACCGGAAGAGTGGATTTCAGACAATCTAACTAGAGAGTTGAGGATATAGCAATGACGCACAATCGAGTAGTGGTGGTTACCGGTGCAGCACGCGGGATTGGGCGGGCTGCAGCTGTGGCTTTTGCGAAGGAAGGATATCGGGTGGCCGGTGTCGATATCGCTGCGCGCGCAAGTAATGCGATGGACTACGCCCCTGCGAGCCAGGACGACCTGGACGAAACTGGACGTCTCGTTGAAGAAGCTGGCGCTGACTGGTTACCTGTTGTGTTCGACCAGCGGGATAAGGCAGCGGTGGAAGAGGGGTTTTCACAGGTAACCGAACGTTTTGGTGGGGTGGACGTTGTTTTCGCGAATGCTGGCGTCCAGGGGTTCGCGTCGTTGCTGGAGATGAGCGATGAGCTGTGGAATGACCAGATCGACATAAACCTCACCGGGACAGCCAATGTTGTCCGTGTGGCAGCACCGATCCTCATTGAACGCGGTGGTGGTCGAATTATTCTCACTTCGTCGACGCAGGGGCAGCACGGCACTCTTGACGGTACTGGATATTCCGCATCCAAATGGGGATTAATTGGTCTGATGAAATCGGCCGCGCTGGACCTTGGGCAGTACGGTATTACCGTGAACGCTGTTATCCCTGGGCTCATCAATACTGCTCTCACCCGACATGAGGATTGTTACGCCCAGATCATACGGTCCGGCGGTAACGAGCCCAGCGGGAACGTGGAGAAAGACGAAGAAACCGCGGCTGCGGCCCAGCGTAAGAAGCTGCCACTCGGAGTACCGTGGGTAGAGCCGGAAGATGTTGCTCCACTCGTTGTTTTCCTTGCCTCCGACGAGGCACGCATGGTGAGCGGGACAAGTTTCGCGGCTACTGGCGGGGACAGCGCCAATATCACTGCCTGAGCCTCGGAGCAGAAGCATAGTCACTCGTCATGGAGGGCCTCGAGGCGAGCGAGGGCGACACGGCGGTTGTGCTCAGTGTCCTCTCGCATCACCGCTTCGGCATCAGCGAAACGGTGCTCCGCGATTGCAGTGATGAGTCGCGTGTGTAAGTCGAGTACGAGCTCAGGCTCGGAACTGACCTGAAACGCCCAGCTTACTCTGCCGATTAGTGGCCCTACTCTATCACCCAGGAAGCGGTTGCCACTTGCCGCGCGGACCATGGAATGCAGGTTGGAATTGGCTGCGGCAAAGTCACTGAGGTGGCCCGTCGCCAGATGGTGACGTGACCCCTCAAGCTGCCGGCAAAGATCGTTAATCTGGGCCGGGGGTGCCTTGACGGCAGCAGATCGAGCAGCAAGAGCCTCGAGTTCGACGCGGACATCGAACATCTCGTTGACCTCATCAGCGTCTAATGGGCGCACCCTGACGCCGCCAGATTTTCCGCTCACCAGGTACCCTTCGGCCTCGAGCAGGCGGAATGCCTCCCGGACCGGCACGCGCGAGACCGTAAGGGTGTCTGCTATCTCTCGCTCGAGGATCCGGCTCCCTGGATGAAGGGCCCCGGAGGCTATCTGTGCCCTGATCTCAGCGCGCACCCATCCCCGCAGCGCATCTGCACTGCGGGGATGGGGTTGGTCTCCGTACATGGTCTGAAGCCTCGACTATCGTCGTGTCGATATCGGGAACGACTCGTGGCCTTCGTGGGTAGAAGCCGCCGAACCAACTGTGGTCTGGTCGTGGCCGTGTCCAGGTGGTGGGGTGCGGTGTGTCTCGTTGGGTAAAGGACTATCCTCTTCGATCTTACCGGTCACTACGTCGCGGAGCCGGCGACGATCGAGCTCTCCGGTCCAGCGTGCCACGATAAGGGTTGCTACCACATTGCCGATGATGTTTACCGCCGTCCGCCCCTTACCCATGAAACGGTCCGGTGCGAGGATCAGTGCCGCGGCAGCTACAGGAATTGCCCCGACGGTCCCGATGGTCACGGTCAAGGTGACGAATGCCGAGCCAGCGACACCGGCCATCCCGTGGGACGTCAGCATGGCGACACCGACGATCATCACGAGATCGGCAACGGAAAGCTCGGTGCCGGTCGCGTGCGCCAGGAAGACCGCTGAGACGGAGAGGTAGATTGCGGCACCATCGAGATTGAAGGAGTAGCCGGTCGGAATGACCAGACCGACCACTGATCTGCCTGCACCAGCGTGTTCAAGTTTGCGGATCAGCTGGGGCATAACTGCTTCGGACGAGCCTACTAGAGCGCCGGTGACGATCTCGTTCTTCATGTAGCCCATCACCCGGAGCAGTCCCACGCCGGTCGCCAGCCGAACCACAGCGCCCAGGACGACGAGGAAAGCTGTGAGAGCAAGATAGAAGACTCCAAGGAGTGCACCGAACTGGGAGAGCGCTGACAACCCGTACTCGCCGATGGTGTAGGCCGTCACCGCGAAGGTGGCCACTGGCGCGAGAACCATGATGCCAGAGACAATGCGGAGGATAATGTCCTGCACCAACGTGATCCCTTTGATCAGTGGGTCAGCCCTCGGTCCGAACAGGAGCAACGCGATGCCGAAGAGTACCGCAAAGAAGAGCACCTGGAGAATGTCATTCTGGGCGAAAGCCTCCATCACGCTTTCCGGGACGATCCCGATGAGGAAGTCCGCGACTCCCGTATTCTGGGTGGCTGCTTCGTCGACCTGGGAGGTGTCCAGTGTGGAGGGGTCAACGCCCATCCCACTTCCCGGTCGCATCCATACCGCAAAAGCGAGCCCCACGCATAGAGCGATGAGGGAGACCGCCTCGAAGTACACCAGCGCCTTGATTCCGATCCGGCGGAGGACGGCCAGATCACCCGCGTTCGCAATGCCCGTGACGACCACGCAGAACACTAGGGGGGCGATGATCATTTTCACGAGGTTGACGAAGACGGTGCCGAGAGGTTCCAGGAGTGTGGCGAAGGGCGGCCACAGCGCTCCCACCAGGATTCCGAGCACGACGCCCGCGAGTGTCCAGAAGATGAGTGACCGGTAGAAGGGTTTACGAGTCCGATCTTTCTGTGGAGTCACCATGTCGCGACTCTCTCCCTGAGTTCTTCCTCGACGTTGACCAGCCTGCACAGTGTCTCGCCGACTGCGGAATCTGAAGCCGCGTCCAACGCCTCTACCAGGGTGCTGATCGAGTGCGCAGAGCCGGCAGCCGAAACGAACAGGGATGGATCCATGGTCGAACCGATCTGCCTGAGGAGTTCGGTGGCGGTGTCAATGGGCAGCACAGCCAGCCACCGCAGTGCTGTCTCTTCGCGTGCCTGGAGGGTGGGTAGTCCGATAATCCGGAAACGTGCCAGCCCACCGTCGGGGAAAATATCGAGTTGGACGTGGGTGGCGGTCGTGGACACTTCAGGGATGAAGTAGTGCACCTGATCGGCCAACAATGACTGTTTGCCGAGCAGCGTCGTCCATCCTGCGTCTTCTCCTGGGTTCTCCTCTGTGCTTGTGCACACCGAGACCTGGAACTGCTGCGGCGCATTTCCGATGTAGCAGCTGGTGTCGATGACGATCTGCTGGATCCGGGCCTCCGACCCGAGCCGGACGCGCAGCCAGTCATGTCCTGGACCTCTGCGGCGTCGTGTCTCCCATCCGTCCTTGGTGGTAGACGCCGCACCGCGGCGGATCACGTTGGATGCGGGATTAAAGAAATTGTCGCTTTGGTCCACTACCGTCCCACCGTTGTCCAGTGCTGCGACATCGAAAGAATTGGTGTGGTGGCGGCGTGGATCAGGTAGGACCCGTCCGAGTACATGCAACCGGGCGACACCCCCGTCCGGATGTATCCACAGTCGTACATGGGTAGCGGCGACGGGCGATTCGAGAGAAAACTCGTTTTTAGAGTCGCCCTGGCAGGCGCCGTGGGCGACGGCAGTTGTCCAACGCTGATTCTGCTCAAGCTCATCGTTGGTGGGGTGGCCTAGGTGATAGATTGTTTCGATGGTGATGGCGGCCGGATAATTACCTCGAAAGAACGCGGTGTCGACCACAATATGATCAACTAATCCAGGCTCCCCCAGCCGTACGATGACCCAGTCGGACTCGCCGTCTCGTCGGCGGCGTGTTTCCCAACCGTCATACATTCCGCCCCGTTCCCCGGACTCCCCTTTGCGTGATACGGGATCGGTTGAGCGGATGAGACTTTCCTTCGGAACAAAAAATTCATCGGAAGCTGATAGTACGGATCCGCCGTTTGCGCGCGCCGCCAGGTCAGTCAATGAAGCTGCTGAAGTCACTTTCAGAATGTCCTCTCGTGATGTTGCCACCGGCGGTGAAAGCCGGGATCACCGTCCGCGGATTTCGCCGACGTCCGATCCCTATAGTTGTGGGCATCGAGGAGAAAGGCAATGGATTCGCGGGAATGTATACCGAAGAAACAAAGGCGAAACACATTTCTCAAAAGTAAAATCTGAATGACTTTTTGTCATTTATTCATGGGGCGGTGTGCTGTGCGGTCACCGTCGTTGTAGCAGGACCGCACGGTCTGGCATGGCGGTGACCGTTCCATCGGGAGCCAGGACAGTTCGCGTGATGGTCCTACCCCGCACCACTGTCCAGTGAGCGGTGTCCAATCCTAATGCTGCCAGTTCGGCAGGAGGTACAGTGTCTTGGCTCTGGGAAGTGATGTCTGGGTCAGTGCCGGTGAGGATGTGGGAGAGGATGAAGAAATGCCCACCAGGTGCTACGAGCCTGCCAGCTGTGGCTAGCAGGTTTTCTCTGCGTCCCTGCGACGGCGCGTGCAGGTAGCTGGCGGTGACGAGGTCGAAGTTCTCCCTGTCGGCTGACTCGAGTAGGCCGAGGACACCGGTGTCGGTGAAGCGCACGCCGTCCACGCCGGCGGTGGTAGCAGCGTCCCGTGACCGTTGAGCGGCGGTGGCGGAGACCTCGACGCCGAGAGCGTCCCACCCCTGCTGTGCGAGCCAGATGGCGTCGGCCCCTTCGCCGCTGCCGATGTCGACGGCCCGGCCGCGTGAGCCCCCGAGTTCCTCGGTGAGGACGCGCACCAGGGACGGGTTCGGGCGTCCCGACCAGCGGGGCGGAGACTGGGCGTAGGTCGTCTCCCAGAACCCGTCGTCGGCGACGTCGGGCCATGCGTCGTGGGAGGTCGGCATGGTGAGAGCGTGCACCGCGTTGTCGGTGTCCTCGTTGACCAGTGTGGTGTTGAGCATGCCTGCGGTCATTGATGCCTGTCCCATGGAGGCCGGAACATTCAGGCGCGGGTCAATGACGTTGCCGGTCGCCCAGACACGCGGATGGCTGGTCTGCCCGAAGGCGTCGACTGTCAGGAAGGAGCCGATGCCCGGGACATCGGCGCGGTCGAGATCCAGCGGGGCGAGGAAGGCGTCACGGGGTCGGGCCTGCGGGTGCAGCCCGATCGCGTCGATCGTGTGGACGGCACCGTCTTCGGTACGTACGCCGGTGAGCGCCCCGTCGGTGGAAACGATCTCGGCCACCGGGGAGGTCACGACGGAGATACCCCGGGCGTCGAAGCGCTGGCGGGTGGTGTCGTCCAGCTGCGCGGCGACGTCGGTGCCGGTGACGAACACCGTGAGATCGTCGGTCCAGTTCCGGACCAGCTGCGCGTACTGGAAGAGCATGGGGGACGACGCCAGCACACCGATACGCTGATCGCTGTGCTCCCACCCGTGGCAGTAGGGGCACTGGAACACGGTGTCGCCCCAGTGCTCCGCGAGCCCCGGGATGTCGGGGAGTACATCGTCGATACCGCTGGCGACGAGGACGGCGCGGGCGTGCTCGACGGTGCCGTCGGCGAGGGTGACCTTGAGACCGCGGACGACCTCGGTGACGGACTCGATGCTGCCGGTGGTGACTTTGACGCCGTAACGTTCGAGTTCAGCGCGGCCCTTCTCCAGGAGCTCCAGAGGGGGAAGACCGTCGTGGCCGAGGACGCCGTGCATGTTCGGGGCGAAACGGTTGCGGGGTGCGGCGGAGTCGATGACGAGGACGTCGCGACGGGAGCGTCCCAGGAGTTCGGCGGCGCTGAGTCCGGCTGCGCCGCCGCCGATGATGATGATGTCGTGTGCTTTCATGCTCCCGATCATGCTGCCCAGTCGGCACGACAACAACACGCGTTGCCGGAACAGCACGGCGAGGAATGCTGCCGCGGACCATGGCAAGGGAGCGTCTGCTGCGCGTAGCGTCGATGACATGACGGAACAGAATTTCTACCAGTATCTCATCGTCGGTGGCGGCATGGTTGCCGACAGCGCTGCGCGAGGTATCCGCGAGGTGGATCCTGACGGGACGATCGGCATCGTGGCCGAGGAGCAGACACCGCCGGTGGCGCGTCCTGCATTGTCCAAGAAGCTCTGGACCGACAGTTCATTCAGCTTCGACGACGTGTGGCTCAACACTGAGGACGACACCGGCGCGGTCCGGCATGCGGGGGACCGTGCCGTGGCAGTTGACCGGGATGCACGCACGGTGCGTACCCAGAGCGGGATGGTTCTGGGTTACGACAGGCTGCTTCTCGCTACGGGCGGAGCACCGGCGACTCTCGGTCTGCCTGAGGATGACCCTCTCATTTTCTTCCGTAGCCTCGACGACTACGAGCGGTTGCGCAGGTACTCGGGCGACCAGCGTCACGTGGTCGTCGTCGGAGGCAGTTTCATCGGTTCCGAACTGGCGGCTGCGCTGGTAGAGAATGATACTGCCGTGACACTCGTGTTCCCTGATGACGTCCTCTTCGGCGGTGTTTTCCCGCCGGACCTCGCCCGGTACTTCCAGTCCCGGTATGAAGACGCCGGTGTGACCGTTATGCCGGGAGTCTCGGTGGAATCCGGTGAGGTGCAGGGGAATGGTCATGTCGTCCTCACTCTCTCCGACGGGACGTCCCTTGAATGCGACGCGGTCGCCGTGGGTGCGGGTGTCTCCCCGAACAACGAGATCGCCAGTGTGGCCGGATTGTCCGTGGACGACGGGGTACTTGTTGACGAGCTGTTGCGCACGAGCGACCCCCGGATCTTCGCGGCCGGTGACGTGGCGTCCTATCCGGACGCCATCCTGGGTCGTCGGCGTATCGAGCACGTGGACAATGCCACGACGATGGGGCGGCAGGCCGGTCGCAACCTCGCGGGGGCCGAGGAACCCTACACCCACACGCCCTATTTCTACTCGGTGGCGTTTGGCGACCGGTATGAGGCCGTCGGTACGCTCGACGCCTCACTGGAGGTCGTCGAGATGTGGGACGGCGATCGCGGGGTGGTCTACTACGTTGACGGCCGAGATGTTGTCGGAGTGCTGCTCTGGAACATCAACGGACGTCGCGACGATGCCCGGGAGGCCATCGACAATGCTGACGGTTCGGACCACGCGGCCCTCCGGTCGCGTATTCCGACCGAGGACGGTGACGCCGAGCAGGACGACAAGAACTGAGGAGCGTAAATCATGGATCTTGAGATGTCCGGACGAACAGCACTGATCACCGGCGGTGACTCCGGTATAGGCTGGCACACGGCCGCTGCCCTTCTCGCGGAGGGTGCCACCGTGGTGCTTACCGACCGGGATTCGGATGAGCTGCAGGAGGCCGCGTCTGCACTGGAGGCAGACCCCGGGCGACTGCACACGTTCGCTGCAGACCTGACCCGGCTCGACGACATCGAGGCACTGCGTCGGCACGTCGCGGAGTCGGCGGGCAAGGTCGACACCGTCGTCCACTGTGCGGGCGTGACCGGAGCGCAGGGGCTTTTTCATGAGATCGACGACGACGGCTGGGTCTCCACGATTGAAATCGACTTGATGGCGGCCGTGCGGGTCGCGCGTGCGTTTCTCGACGATCTGCGGGCGAGCGGGCGTGGTCGTCTGGTCTTCCTCTCGTCAGAGGACGCCGTACAACCCTATGACGACGAGCTGCCGTACTGCGCTGCAAAGGCCGGTGTGCTCGCCTTCTCGAAGGGGCTCTCACGGACCTATGCCCATGAAGGCCTCCTGGTGAACACGGTGTCGCCCGCCTTCATCCACACGCCTATGACGGACGCGATGATGGACAAGCGTGCTGCGCAGCTCGGTGTCGACCGGGACAGGGCCGTCGAGTCATTCCTCGAGGAGAAGCGTCCGTACCTCGCTCTCAAGAGGCGGGGGAAGCCTGAGGAGGTCGCTTCGGTTATCGCTTTCCTGTGCTCTGACCGGGCGTCGTTCATCAACGGCGCGAACTACCGGGTGGACGGCGGATCGGTCGCCACCATCTGACGCCTGCTGCGTCCCCTTCTCTCCCCTTAATGACAATAGTTTTTCATTGCGTTGATTATTGCGTTGATTGCTGACGGGCAGGAATCACCGCTCGATAAGGCGGTCCGGAATCTGCTCGAGCAGTTGCTCGGCGGCGCTGCTATTGATATAGGCCCCGGAACGAGGGCGTTCTGCCTCCGCACTGCGGGCTCGGCGCTAACAAGATCTACGCGGTTGGGCCCTCCCCTGTAATGCACGTCAGAGTACCGGCGGTATGTACCGGGGCTCGCGGATCTGACGGCCGAAAGCCGCGTCACTTCCGGGTGTGGCCGTCAGGGTGGTCAGTGCTCGTCCCAGTGGTCGTCGTGGGCGGCGTGACGGTGGCCGTCATGGATGTAGTCGACGTGATCGCCGTGTGGGACGGCGACGTGCCCACAGCCCGGTCCGTGCTGGTGCTCGTGGTCTTCGTGGACGACATGCCCCGTTGGCTCGCACTCGTCCCAGTGGCCGTCGTGCTCGCGGTGCAGATGGCCCTCGTGGACGTAGTCGACGTGGTCGCCGTGGGGGACGGCGACGTGGCCGCAGTCGGGGCCGTGCTCGTGGTCGTGGTTCTCATGCGGCTGATGGGGCATGGTGTTCTCCTGCGAAGTAGCGCTCTTGTACGGGGACTGTCTTTACCTTCTGAACACTACGCGTTTTCAGTAAGCTTTCAATAGTGGGGTTTCTGCAGCGTACGGAAGGGAATGACTGTCGTTTTCGGTAGGGTTTGCGTTGCTGGTCATGACAGTGCCGCCCGCCTAACTGAACCGTGTTTCCGGTAGGAAAATACCCCCGACAGGGGGTGGTTCTCGCTCGTGGAAGATACTCTCGACGGGGATAATGAAAATGATTCCCAATAATGACGACGTGGAGGACACGTGACTGATCACGGCGACACCGGCGAAGGGCCGTATACCGGTAACTATCTTGACTACTTGCTCACTAATCGCAATTTCACCGCTCCGGCGGTTGCCGGGGCGGTGTCGGTGCTCACGGCACCCGTCATTGCCCGGTCGGTCTCCACCGGCCAGCCGGTGAGGATCCTTGATGCGGGCACCGGCGCCGGAGGTGCGTTGCCGGAGCTGTCGTGTCTGGCTGCTGAGGTCCCGGAGGGTGGTACCGTCCTGGCAGTCGACGTCGACGGCTCTGCTGTGGCGCTGGCACGGCAACAGATTGCGGCTCTGCACGACACGGGTGCATCTGCGGGGGTCCGTGTTGACCTCCGGGTCGCCGATCTGAGGGGCGTCGCGGCGGAGGCGGCGCTTACCGGTCAGTTCTTTGATCTGATCTGGTCCTCCGACGTTATCTGGCCGGAAGCGTTCGATGACCCGGAGGGCGTCGTCAGTGAGCTGTCCCGGGCTCTCGCCCCGGGAGGGATACTCGCCCTGTTCACGACGAACTACTACCAGTCCACGTTGTTGCCCGGGCACACGCGCCTTGAACGCCTAATCCGTACCGCATCGGAGATGACCTGGGGGCTGCCCGACGACGGCCCGTATCAGTACGAGCGGCTCGGCGCATGGATGCGGCAGGCCGGCCTGCATGATGTCACACCGACTTCGTTTCCACTGACCGGTATGGCATCCGAACCGACCGCGCGCGCGTTCCTCGAGCAGATCGTCTGGCCGGAGATGAGGCACGCAGTGTCCGCGAACGGGCGTGCTGCCGGCATGAGCGACGACGATGTTGTCAGGGCGGAGCATCTGCTCGATCCTGCTGGCCAGGAGTGGATCGGCAATGACCCGGACGCATTCGTGCTCCAACCGACGCTTTTGTGGACCGGGCGAGCGGGATGATCTCCCGGTCCGACAGCACACAGCATCTCACTGCTCTCGCCGCCCCGGAAACTCTCCCGGGCTGGAGGGCCGTCATCGCGCCCGACGCGGGTGCTGCACGGTGCTTCGGGATTTTCGTGTCGTAGTCGATGACCTGAAGGTCGGCGGGGTGGCTGGAAGGTTGGTTGGAGTCCGACGGGGCCCGCATCGTCGGCAGGGACGCTTTCGAGGGCATCGTCGGTGCCGGCGGTAACGGTGGTCCCTTCGATGTGGTGTTGTGCGGCACGTTCAGCAACATCTTCAGTCTTGGCACGGTGTGTGACCAGCCGGGCTGTATCCGCCGTCGTCTGACGTCGGACGGTCAGGTCACGGTGGTGACGTGGATGGGGGGCCGAGTACTGGTCCGCCGTCCGGCGGCGGGTTTTGCTGACTGTCGAATTGCGGAGGTCGGAGATCCTGCGGTGGGCGTTGTTCTGGATCGACGGTGAGCGGTGCCTCCCCGGTGCACCCCTCAGCGCGTGTGACTGACGGTGGCCGGCAGCGACCGGCACTGGCGGCGAAGCAGATGAGTCACCGTGCAGAGGTGGGGGAACTCGACGAGCATACCGACGGCCAGTACTGCTGTGACCTCTGGATGCTCCGGAAGGAATGCTGAGGTCAGCGCGATCATCAGGGGTGCATTGCGCGCCGAGGTCGTTATCACCAGCAGTGATTTTTCTGGATAGGGCAGTCCGAGAGCACGGGCCGTGCCCTCGCCGAGGAGATACGCTGCCACGAAAAAGATGAACACCGTGACCAGGATCAATAGCGTGTCGGCAGGGCGGACCAGTAGTGAACTCACGTTTCCTGTGAACAGGCACATGATGATTGCCGCGAGAGTCACTGGTACCAGGTCGTCGGCGGTGTCTCGTGCCCACCGTGCCATCCGGGAACGCCGGCTCAGCACCTGTAACCCGATTCCAGCGCATGCAGGGATGAGGACGTAGAACGCCAGGGTGGAGGTCACTTCCGGACTGCCGTAAATGGTGGATGCTCCGGTAGTGCCCACCTCAGTCGCGCCCGTCAGTTCAGGCAGGACCCCGAGCCATACGGGGTAGAGGAGGACCTGAGCCGCCATCTGCAGCGGTATCAGCAGGCCGCCGACGGCGGTGTCGCCGTCAGCGGCACGTGTGAAACCGAGAAACCAGTCGGTGCACGGGAAGAGGCAGTATAGGAATACACCCAACTGGAGGGGTCCTGGTGGCAAGACCAGTGAAGTTACAGCGACTGTTATGACGGGGATCGCCACGAAGTTCATCAGCAGTGCGGCGAGGACCACTGGCGTGGACCCGGGGTTCTTCAGTGTGGTCAGCGCGGGGGATAGGAGGGGAGGCAGCCGCAGCGTGAAGAAGATCTGTGTGACAAGAATGACGATGAGTGGGTCGGTGAGTGCGTCAGCCGCTGGTGTGGTCGCGGGTATGACTGCACCCATGAGCGACCCCGTTCCGATCGCGCTAAGAAACAGAGCGGTCGGTCGTTCTGTGATTCTGCTCAACATGAGCAGGCGGTTCCGCAGCAGGTGAGGTCGTCGAGCAGCATCCCTGCGTCCTGCCACAGGTCGAGAGCACGGCTGTCGCACCCCAGTCGTGCGCCGATTGCGCGGGCGACGTGTGCGGACCGTCCGCGGAACTTGTAGATGAAGCAGAACTTCAGGTCGTCGTGTCGGACGGCCGGTCCTGAGAGGTACAGTCCGGGTGAGATGGTCGACTGGTCAGTGTCATCCAGTTCGGGCCAGCCTCCGCCGGTTCGAGTGAACATGTTCTCCACCGGGCCAAGGTTGTCGTCGAAACCTGTCGCTGCGATCGGAGGGGAGTCGGCGCTCAGGCGGACCCCGTCGTCGGTCGTCACCGTGTACCGTCCTGTCGTGCGATCGTGGACGACTGTGCGGGCATTGGCCGGCACCAGTGTGAGACGTCGGCTGGCGAGGGCATGGCGTAATGATCGACGGGTTCGGGCTGAGAGCGAGAAAGACGGATCGGCGGCGTGGTCCTCCCATGGATGATGCCCATCCAGGACGGTGACACCGTTCCCCCTCGCAATGTGGTGTTGTGCGATGTCAAGGCCGGACTCATAGCCGCCGAGTACGATCACGTGTCCGTCATGCGGGGCCCAGGCGTCCGGTGTGGATGAGTGGGTGGTCAGTTCTGCCCCGGGTATGTGAGGGGTTGAGGGGTTGCGGAATTCCCCACTCGCCCAGATGACGGCACGGGTCGGGACGGGACCGCGGGAGGTGGAGGCCACGTAACCGCCGCCGTCCGGGCTGTCGTACCGGGTGACGGAGTGGACATCGGTGTTCTCCAGGACCGGTAGGGCGAAGTGACGGACGACGCCGCGCAGGTACGTGGCGTACTCGACGCCGGTCGGGTAATCGGTGCCGAGGCTGTGGGCGGGTGAGGTGGAGGGGTGGATGGCGTTGAGATCGACCCCCGCGAAGCCGTTGCTGGTAAAAGACGGGGTGAGGAACTTCTGCTGGTCCGGCCAGTCCAGGAAGGTTTGCCCCACGGCGCCGCGGTCGACGATCCCGAAGGTGAGGTTGTCGATCGTGTCCAGGGCAAGGGCTGCGCCGAGCCCGGCGGGTCCGGCACCGACGATGAGAACGTCCAGAGGGGGTGACACGGCGAGCCTCCTTAATGGTAATGGTAATCATTATCGTTAAGGAGGCTACACGGTATCGTCGGTCGGTGGTAGACGAGGGGGCATGATCGCGTCACATTATCTACCGGTGCCGTCGTTTATGGCGAGCCCTGACAGGATGAGCACTGTCGCTCCGCAGGCGGCAATGATCATCCACCCTGCCAGGGAGGTAGCGGAGAGACTGCCAGCAAGGGCGACGCCCAGCGCGGTGCCCACCTGCCGCGACGTCGAGGTGATTCCACCGGCCACCCCGGCGCGCTCCGGCGGCAGACTGTTGACGGCAGTTGTGGTGACCGGGGCACTCGACAGCCCCACGCCGGATCCGATGAACAGGTAGGCGGCCAGTAGGAGTGGGACACCCGTCCCCTGTGTTGCCACGGTGAAGATCATGAGCAGGAGCCCGCCGACTACCAGACATGCTCCGGCGGCCCGGAGGGGGCCACGTGGACCGGAGTCGGCGACGAACCATCCGGACAGCGGCGCGAACACGACGGCCCCACTAGCCATCGGAAGTGTCGCCGCTCCCGCCGCCACTGGCGACCATCCCAGGGTGTTCTGCAGCAGCAGTGTCGTGGACAGCAACGTCAGGCTGAATCCGGCGAACACCACTGCAGCGGAGACGACGGCAGCGGTGAACGCAGGTATCCGGAACAGTGCGGGGTCGACCAACGGCTCGCTTCGGTGTCTCTCCACGTGGTGGAAGCCTGCGGTGGCAAGCAGGAAGACGGCGCAGCCGATCAGGATCGGCGCAGACCCCCACCGGGTGCCCGCAGCGCCGGAGCCCTCGATGAGAATCGTGACCGCAGTGGCCAGAATCAGCACGAGCAGGATCTGACCGGGTACGTCGAGGTGGCGGGGGTGGGCGGACCGTGACTCGGGGACAAGGAGGGAGACGAGCAGGAGTGCCGTGAGAACCAGAGGGCCGTTGATCCAGAACACTGCACGCCAGTCGAGTGCCGTGACCAGGAGGCCGCCGGTCACCGGTCCGACGGCCATGCTCATACCGAACATCGCGCCCCACACGCCGATGGCACGGGCGCGTTCCCGCGGGTCAGGCATGGCGTTCACTACGATCGCCAGGGCGACCGGGGTGAGCATGGAGGCACCGGTGCCCTGCACGATCCGCGCGGTGATCAGGAGTTCTGCTGACGGTGCTACCGCACAGGCCAGGGATGCCAGGCCGAAGACGACGAGGCCTGTCCGGAACACCCGGCGTCGTCCGAAACGGTCGGCCAGGGCGCCGGTGGTGATCAGCAGGCTGGCGAAGGGCACTGTGTAGGCGTCGACCACCCAGGCCATGCGGGCATCCTCGACACTGAGCCCGACGCTGATATGCGGCAGGGCGACGGTGACGATGGTGGTGTCCAGTCCGACGAGGAACAGGGCCGACGCACAGATCGCGAGGACGGCCCAGCGCCGCCGCAGAGACAGTGGCTCGTTCTGGTGTTTCACGTGAGGATCGGTCGGTGTATCCACGGCAGGCTCCTTCATGGTCGCATCTGCCGTTTATCGTCGGGGTCGGGAACTGCAGACGGGGAGCTTTTTTGCGGATTCTGCAAGAATGAAGCGATGGAAGCACGAAAGGAGAGTGGCGATGACGGCATCGCCGAGATTCTTGCCGCTGTCGGCCCTCGTCTACGCAGGATGCGTACGGCCCGCGGCATGACCCTGACCGCGGTTGCCGGGCGGACCGGCCTGTCGGTCAGCGCCCTGTCCCGCGTGGAAACCGGCAACCGGCAGCCGACCCTGGATATCCTCATCCCGCTGGCGCAGGTTTACCGGGTCACTCTCGACCAGCTTGTCGCACCTCCGCAGACCGGGGATCCGCGGGTGAACCTGCGGCCACGGTCCCTCGCCGGTGGGGGAACCATCGTCCCGCTGACCGGCTACCCTGGCCGGGTGCAGGTGTTCAAGCATGTGCTCGGGCCCCGGGCGCCCCGCCTGGTCAGCCACCCGGGGCATGCCTGGCTTCATGTCCTCGCGGGCAGACTGAGGCTCCTCCTGGACGACGACGAGCACATTTTGGTTCCCGGTGAGACTGCCCAGTTCGATCCCGTTACGCCGCACTGGTTCGGCCCCGCCGACGGCGGAACCGTGGAGATCCTCCACCTCTTCGGACCGCAGGGGGAACGTCCGGTCGACCGGACTCTGCCGGGATCGGGCCCGTCTCTCGGACCCTGACGACCTGCGGGCAGGGGGGGTCGAACCCACCTATCCGCACGTCAATCTCCGGGATGATGACGGACACGCGGGGACGGCAACTCGATGACGTGGTCCGGACGCCAGATCCCGGGGTTCCGGTGAGTCACCACGACGAGGGTGCGGGCCAGGGAAGTGATCGCCTCGGCGACACGTTGCTCGGTCTTCTCGTCGAGAGCTGAGGTTGCCTCATCGAGGATCAGTACCGGAGCCCGTTTCACCATGGCGCGGGCCAAGGCCACCCGTTGCTGTTCTCCACCGGACAGTGCCGAACCGTGCGGGCCCACCTCCTGACGGATCCCCAGGGGGTCGCTGGCCAGGAGATCCTCCAGACCGGCGGCGTGCGCAGCATCGACGATGTCGGCCTCAGTGCATCCGGGGCGCCCCAGGCGGATATTGTCCGCCAGTGAACCGGTGAACACCACCGGTTCCTGGAGCACATAGGCGATCCGGGAAGCGATCTCATCCTCGCCCAGACAGGGGAGCGGGACACCACCGAGAAGGACCGTTCCCGTCGCGGGGTCGTCGAAACGCATGAGCAGCCCGAGTAACGTGCTTTTCCCTGCACCGGTGGGGCCGGACACGTGGACGCGGGTGTTCTCCGGGATTGTCGCCGACATCTGGCCCAGGGCAGGTGGTGCGGACACGCCCACCAGTTCCATGCGGTGACCATCCGGGATGAACGCCGTTCCGTCCGGCGGCGTCGGAAGTCCAGGGGCCGAGACCACCGCGCGGTAGGCGGAGGTGTTCGCACGAATGTCGCTGACGGCGACACCCGCCAGCGCAAGGTCGTCTAACGGTGCGCCCGCTCGTACGGCGAGGACAAGAAGAGCGAGCGCGGCGGCTGGGTCATTGAAACCGTTGCTTCCCAGCAGGTAGAACAGGATCCCGGCGAGTGGGGCCACGCTCGCCAGGATTGAGACCACTGTGGCGGGCGCGGCGACCCGGTTGGTGTGGGCCATCGCAGCTTCCTGCGAACTCCACACGCGCTCTACGCGGGCCAGTACCTGCGAGACGGGCGCCGCGGTCCGAAGCAGTTCACGATGGGTGACGAGTTCAATGGTGGCTTCGGTGACTGCGTGTTCAGACTCCTGCCGCTGCCGGTCAGCGTCGGCCAGAAGACGCTGCGCCAGGAACTGGGCCCCGAGTGCCGCCGCAAGCAGAACAGCCAGCAGCGCCGCCACGTGTGCTCCGCCTACGAGAGCGACGGCGATCACCGTCGCCACCGGGACGAGCGGAGCCATGATGAAGGTCTGCAGGTGGTGGGCCGGGATCCCCATCATCATTGGGACGCCACGTCCGGCGGCGTCGGTGATGAGTGCCCGGTGCGCTGCGGTGAACCAGGACAGTTTCGCCCGCGCCAGCGCCTGGCCGATCTGCGCGTAGAGATCTCCCGCCAGACGTGCTCCCGTTAGATAGCCCGCACGCGAGACCAGGACCGTGACCAGCAGTGACAGTGTAGCCATGGCGAGAACGGCCCACGGAGGGGCGTCGTGTGCGATGGATAGTGCAAGCACCAGGTACACCGCGGCCTCGGCGAGGGCGGCGATCACCCATCCGGTGCCGGTTGCGATGAGTCGACGCCGGGACACGTCAGGAAGGGAAGCTTCGGTTGTCATCGTGTGTGCTCTTCCTGTGACTGGGAGAGAGGGTTAAGGGTGACCCGATGATCGGCCCGGCCCGCGAGGGCGGGGTCATGGGTGACCACAATGACGGCTTTGCCTGCACCGTGGGCGAGGTCCTCCAGTTCGGACCACACTCTTCTGGCGGTAGCGGCGTCCAGTGCGCTGGTCGGTTCGTCCAACAGAATTACCGGAGCGTCGGACAGGAATGCGCGCGCCAGACCTAGTCGTTGTCGTTCGCCACCTGACAGCGTGCCCGCGTCGGCGTCCAGGGGGATGTCGAGCCGGGCCCGGTTCAGGGCCCGGTTCAGGGCGCGGTCCGGTACCTGATCCGGGGCGGTGAACGAGAGGTTGTCGCGCACCGTGCTCGGGAGGACGTCCGCTCCCTGAGGGATCAGGAGGGCGGTATGGGGCCGTTCGTGCTCCAACACCTCGTCCACCCGGACTCCGCCGATCTCTAGTGTCCCTCCGTCCGGGTGCTCCAGCCCGGCGATCATCCGGAGGAGAGTGCTCTTCCCCGCTCCGCTGGGGCCGGTGACCGCGGTGACCGCCCCGGACGGCGCTCGGAAAGTGGTGGGGAAGACGACGACCCGGTCCCCGCGGCGTGCGGACACGCGCGCGGCGACAAGATCCGGGCTGCCGTCGTCACTGCGGACGACCTTGGAACCGGAGTCGAGGGTGGGCTCCGCGAGGAGTTCTCCGATCCGGCCTGCGGCGGTTCGTCCCGCGGTCACGTAGTCGAGGCCATGCCCGAGTCGGAGCGCTGGAGTGACCAGTGCGAGGCTGAGCAGGAGGACGGCGGCGAGGGTGGAGGTGTCCCAGCCTGCTCCGACGGCGTAGGCGACCGCATAGCTGGCCGGGGCCTGTAACAGGCCGACGGCCACCGCGGCCGGGACCGCAGCTCGTCGGACCCACGCTGTCATACTCGTGGCGAACCGCCCTGTCGCTTCAGCGTAGTCGGCACGTGCGCCGTCGACTGCTCCGTTGCTCCGGAAGACACGGATGCCTCGGGCGTAGTCGTTCACGGCAGTGGTGATGGCGCCCATGATCCGCACACGCTCTGCGCCGTGCGTCGCCGACAGCCTCGGGATCACTGTCAGGTAGGTGAGCGCGGCGACGACACCCGGAATTAACGCGAAGAGTGCGGCGGGGCCAGCGAGTGCCACCAGGAGCAGAGCCGCGCACAAGGGGGTGACCAGGAGTGTCGCCACCTCAGCTGGCGCATGGGCGACCATGTGGTGCAGTGCTGCGACGTCGTCGGAGACGAGCCGTCGAAGCCGGTCTTCGGGCCAGGTGCTGAGCCGGTCTGCGGGAATCCGCAGTATGTGCCCGGCTATCCGGCGGCGTAGGCGGGCCTCGAACCTGGCTTCGGTGCTGTGCGACACCCAGGTGGACGCGGCCGTAAGGAACGCGGTGCAGCTCCACGCCACGCATGCTCGGATGACCCATGCTGCCGACGGGTCCTCGACGGCCTGCACGATGCACCAGATGGCGGCGAGACCCGTGAGGCCGGAGAGTGCTGCGCTGGCGGTGCTCAGTGCCAGGGCGCCGGTCGACGGGGCCAGGACCGGTTGTATGTGCGGGTCAAGGAGGTGACGGGGACGAATCATGGTGCTAGTATACGCGTATACTTAGGTATGCCAACCCTGGAGGAGAGAATGAGTAAACTGGATGTAGCGCGGATCGTGGACGAGGCGATGCTGATCCTGGACGAAGAAGGGGAGGGTGCCTTGTCCATGCGTGCCCTGGCTGCACGGCTCGGCGTCACCCCGATGGCGTTGTACCGCCATTTCACTGACCGGGACGAACTACTGCTCGCCCTTGTCGAGCGTGTCTCGGAGGAGATCAGTTTTCCTGAACCGGCCGAGGGGCCGGTGGACCGCGCCGTTGATCTCGCTCTGTGTCTGCATGGCGTTCTCGTCCAGTACCCGTGGATGAGCCGACTCATCTCATCTGGCCGCCTCGCCAGCCCTGCAGGACTGCGTTTCCCGGACGGCCTGATCTCCTGCGGCAGAGATGCCGGGCTCACCGATGACGGGGCGTTCGCCTTCTACCGCACGATGTTCGCGGCGATTCTCGGCCAGGCGGCCATTACGCATGCACAGGCCACGGCGTCGGACGGATCACTTCCGAACCATGTGGCAGACACGGCTCTCCCCACCGTTGCGGCGCTTGCACCGCGCTGGTCCGATCTCGACCGGTCGGCGACACCCCGCCGGATCTTCCGCGGTGTCGCCGCACTTCTCCCCGCCTTCTGACTCCGCTCTCCGGTCCCGTTCTCCGAACTCGGCCCCACCCCTGCATCCCACCCACGAGAAAGGCTTTCGCCATGTCATCATGTCTATCCGCCCACGTCCCCGTCCCGCCGTCACGTAGGTTCCGGAGCAGCTCCCGGACTCTCGGTGGTGTCCTGGTCGCCACGATGCTCCTGGCAGGGTGTACGGGCACCTCCTCGGACGATGCAGGGACGTCCACCGTTGACGGAGGTGCATTCCCGGTGACACTCGACACCGCCTACGGTGATGTCACCATCCCGGAGAAACCGGACCGTGTGGCAACGCTCGGTTATGCGGATGTTGCGCTGGCGTCCGCGCTCGGAGCCGATGTCGTGGTCGCCCCCGAATCTTTCAGCGCGACCACGGAAGCTACGCAGGACAGGAACCTGCCCTACATCGAACCGCTTGGCGACGACACGACCTGGATCAACCCCATGGAGATCAGTGTGGAGGAGGTTGCCGCCGCCGAACCGGATGTCATCCTGGCGACGGCAGCGTTCAGCCTTGACGATGATCTCTACAGTCGGCTCAGCGACATCGCACCGGTCGTCACCTACGAGGAGACGCTTTACGGGGAGTCCAACGATGAGTCGGCCCGGCGGGTCGGCACCGCTCTCGGAGAAGATGACGTCGCGGAAGAACTCATACGCAGGGCCGATGACTCCGTCGCTGACCTTCGACGGCAGTTACCGAGCCTCGATGGAGGAACCTTCCTCTACGGTCAGGCCCGCGATGGAGTTGTCGTGATGCTTGTCGACGACGCCAATGTTACTGCCCGGTTCATGCAGGAACTGGGGTTGGTCGCAGTGCCTGCTGTCGCCGACCTCGACGGTCCGGGGGCAGTGCCGGGATCAGTGGACGTCAGTATCGAACGGGCGTCGATGTTCAATGACGCAGGCGTGCTCTTCATGACCTTCCAGTCCGAGGTGGCACAGGAGGCTTTTGAGAAGTCTCCGATTGTCGCAGCGCAACCCATCATGTCGACCCGCTATGCTCCGGTCGACCTGGAGACGGCGACGGCGCTGCAGGATCCGAACGTCGTTGCGGTGCCCTGGCTGCTGAATCAGCTTCGCCCCGGCCTGGAACTCATTCCTTAGGATCTGATGCCGCCGCACCGACGATCACCGAGGCACGTGCTGGTGACACGGGAATCCGGAACGTGTCGGGGGCGCTGAAAGCCGGACGGTCTACTGTGTCTTCTGTCGCCACACCGACGAGGTCGTGACCGCGGCGATGGCCGTGGTCAGGGGTACGGCGGCGACCAATGCCAGGGAACCCGTCGCTGAGCGGAGGATCTCGGTGGCCATGATGTCCGAGGTCAGGATGTGTCCGATATCCCGGCCGGACACGCTGAGCAGTACCAGCAGGGGCAGCGCAGCGCCGGCGTAGGACAGCACCAGGGTGTACACGGTGGAGGCCAGGTGGTCGCGGCCGACCCGCATCGCCGTGCCGAACAGGCGCAGGTTCGACGCAGTGGGATCCAGCTGGCGAAGCTCGGCGATGGTCGAGGCCTGGGCCACCGTCACATCATTGAGCACGCCGAGGGTACCGATGATGAATCCGGCCAGCAGCAGCCCGCTGATCGACAGGCCGGGGAGATACAGCATGATCTGCATGTTGTTTTCGTCGGCGAGGCCGCGCAGCTGGTTCGTGTCGATCGCCAGCCACGCCAGCGCGGTGCCCACCAGCATTGCCGCCAAGGTGCCGCCGAGAGAGGACGCTGTCTTCCAGTTCATGCCGTGGACCAGGAACAGCGCCAGGTACAGCACAGCGGAACATGCCGTGACCGCCAGCAGTACCGGGTCGCCACCGCGTGCCAGGGCAGGCAGCAGGAACACCGCGAAGATCCCGAGTGTGACCGCGAGCCCGAGGATGGACCGGAATCCGCGCCACGCACCGACCACAACGATTGCCGCGAGGGTCAGCAGCAGCCACACCCACACCGGCGTGGTGCGTTCGTAGTCCTGGAAACCGTAGGTACGGCTGCCGTCCTCGGAGGTGCCGGTGGTCATCAGGATGTCTTGGCCGACGGGGAGCTCGGGCGAGCCGTCGGAGTCTGTCACCGCGAGCAGTGTGCGGCGTCCCTCCTCCGGCCCGGAGGTGATATCCACGATGACCTGCGGGCACGACGCGTCTTCACCGCCGGCGGCGCTGGGATGGCCGGTAGGTGGTGAGGTGTCGAAGGAACGCCCGATCGCCGGCGAGTTGCAGGCCCCGGTGGTCTCCAGGGCGACGGTGCCGGACGACACCTCCTGGGCGAGACCGGAGGTCTGGTGGAAGTTGTCTCCGGTCTCCGGCTCCCCCTGTGGCCATTGCAGGACAACCGCCGCGGCGGTTGCGATGAATCCGACGACCAGGGCGATGAACAGGATCGACCTCGGCAACGTCCAGGTGATCCGGCGCGGGTCGAGGTTGCGCGGATGCATGCGTTCCGCCAGCGGCCGGTCGTCGGACGGGCCGTGGCTGTGGGCGTGACTGTGCCCGTGCTGGGCGGCTGCGGCGAGGGGGTCGGACGGCGCGGGGGCAGGCGCGTCCTTCTTCTGCCGTGCTGGCGCGGGGGCATGGTGGCGTCCCAAAGCAATGCTGCTTTCTCTCGGAGATGGTGCGGGGTGACGCACCTGAGGATAGCCGGGACGGCCCGTTGACACGCAGGGCTGAACAAGTGTTCAATATTAAACATGCGTTCAACCGAGATTCTTGAGGCCGCAGTCGTCGAATTCGCCGCCCACGGATTCGCCGGCGCCACCGTGCGCGGCATCGCCCGTGCCGCCGGTGTGTCCCCGGGGCTCGTGCTGCACCACTTCGGTTCCCGCGACGGGTTGCGTGAGGAGTGCGACAACCACGTCTTCGCAGCGATCACCGAGGTGAAGAGGGCCAATGCTGACCGTGGGACCGCGGCACTGCCCACCATGCTCGCCGACCCGCGCATGCGCGTGTATGTCGACTACCTCGTGGCCTCGCTCGTCGACCCGTCGGAACACGGTCAACGGTTCTTCGACCACTACGTGGACACCGTCGAGGAGATCCTTGATGACGGTTTCGCCGGGTACACCTTCCGCAGGATGGGCGGAAAAGCCGGGGAGGCGTCTGAGGACCGACGTGCCAGGGCGTGTGCTGTCGCACTGCTGGGTCTGGCACCGGCCATGCTGCACCAGCGTGCCGGCACGGTTCTCGGCACAGCGGACATGCCGGAGACCCTGTCACGGCTCGGGCCGCAACTGTTCGACATCTACCTGCACGGACTCATCGAGGAGAAACCATGACCAGCTCTGAGCCTGCTGTCGATCTTCGCGGCGTCACCAAGAAGTTCGGCCATGTCACCGCTCTCGACGGCCTCAGCCTCCAGGTGGGACAAGGGGAAGTCCACGGGTTTCTCGGACCGAACGGAGCGGGGAAGTCCACGGCGATCCGCATTCTCCTGGGGATCCTCCGGCACGACGACGGCCGGGCTCGGCTGCTCGGTGGTGACCCCTGGAAGGACGCTGTCAGTCTGCACCGACGTCTGGCCTATGTTCCGGGTGACGTCGAGTTGTGGCCGAACCTCACCGGAGGCGAGGCGATCGACCTGTTCGCACGGCTGCGGTGCGGTCGCGGTGGCACCGGTGCCGTCGACACCCGACGACGCGATGAACTCATCGACCGTTTCCAGCTCGATCCCCGGAAGAAAGGGCGCACCTACTCCAAAGGAAACCGGCAGAAGGTCGCCTTGATCTCCGCCCTGGCATCCGACGTTGACCTGCTGCTGCTCGATGAACCGACCTCCGGCCTGGACCCCCTGATGGAGGCGGAGTTCCAGGAGTGCATCCGTGAAGCCGTCCGCGATGACGGGCGCACCGTCCTGCTGTCCAGCCACATTCTCGCCCAGGTCGAGGCTCTGGCTGACCGCATCTCGATCATCCGGGAGGGGCGCGACGTGGAGACCGGGACCCTGGACGATCTCCGGCACCTGCAGCGCACCGCAGTCTCCGTCCGCACCGACCGGCCGCTGGACGGCTTCGCCGACCGCGACGGTATCCACGACCTGACCGTCGACGGTGGCGGACACGTGCACTTCGCTGCGGACACATCAGCCCTGCCCGGCATCATGGGTGAGCTTGCCGCACACGGTATCCGGACGATCACCGCCACGCCGCCGACACTGGAGCAGCTGCTGCTGCGGCATTACGGGGATGCGTCATGACGGCGGAACTGACCGGCACCTGGACGCTGCTGCGGCTCATGCTGCGCCGTGACCGCGTCCGCCTCCCCGGCTGGGTGCTCGGCATGGCGGTGCTCACAGCGTACTTCGCCAACGCCCTGGGGGCGGTGGCGGACGAGGAATCCCTGGCGGGACTGGCATCCCTGGCCACCACCCCGGTGATGGGCCTGATCGGTGGGCCAGGGTACGGCTTCAACGAGATCACCCTGCCGCGGCTGTTCGCAGGAATGTACGGCCTTTATCTGATGATCGGCGCGGCACTCATGACAATGACGACCGTGTCCCGCCACACCCGGGTTGAGGAGCAGACAGGCCGGGCCGAATTGCTGCGCGCCAACGTGGTCGGACGGCATGCCCAGCTCGTCGCAGCACTGCTCCTGTCCACGCTCATGACCGCCCTGCTGACGGCGGTCATGTGGGTTGTCGTCCAGTTCTCCGTGATGGACCCGGGGCCGACGTCGGCGAACCTGTTGTTCGTCGCCAGCGTCGGCGCGGTCGGTCTGGTGTTCACCGGAATTGCAGCGGTGACTGTACAACTGTCGCCGTTTTCCCGCGTGGGGTCATCGGTGGCCGGTGCCGTGCTTGCGGTCACCTTCGTCATCCGGGGGCTGGGGGACATGTCCGCGTTGCAACAGGGGCACGACAGTGGGGTTGCCTGGTTGTCCTGGCTCTCCCCGCTGGGATGGTCGCAGCAGACCGCGCCCTACACCCTCGACCGGTGGTGGCCGTTGCTGTTCTCGCTCGGCGCCACCGTCGTCCTGACCGGTATCGGCGTGGCATTACAGTCGCGCCGGGACCTGGCCGCGGGACTCGTACCGGACCGTCCTGGCCCCGCGGTCGCGGCATCCTGGTTGGGCAGTCCGGTGGCCCTCGCATTCCGGCTTCAGCGGGCGTCGCTGATGGGGTGGTCCGTTGCGATGCTGGTGGCCGGCGCCATCTTCGGCGCTTTCGCCGGGCCGATGGCAGACGGCGCAGACTCCATGCCACCGGAGATTATGGAGGTGCTCGGCGGGGAGAGGGGGATCGTCGACGGCTATCTCGGGTTCATGGGCATCTACTTCGCGGTGATGATCGCGGTGTACGCCCTGTTGTCCGTGCAGTCGCTGCGGAGTCAGGAACAGGGGTTCCATACCGAGACGGTACTGTCCACCGCGGTGTCAAGGAGCTCCTGGCAGTTGTCCTGGACCGGGGTCACAGCAGCCGGCGCGGTGTGGTTGTCCGCTCTTGCAGGTGTGGGGGAGGGGATCGGTGCCGCCGCGGGCCTCGGTGATGCCGGTCTGGTCGGACGAACCCTGGTGGGGCACGTGGCGCAGGTGCCGGCGGTGTGGGTCCTGCTCGGCATCGGCGTCCTGCTGTACGGAGCGTTCCCACGGTTCGTGGGGCTGGCGTGGGCGCTCCTGGGGTACTCCACGCTGCTCGTGCTCTTCGGAGAGATGATCAAGGTGCCTGAGGGCGTCCTCGACACGTCGGTGTTCCGGCATATCGGACAGTATCCCGCCGAAGCGTTGTCCTGGGGTGCCGTCGGTGCTCTGGCGGTACTGGCCATGGTGTTCACCGCGTTGGGTGCCTGGGCGTTCCGACATCGTGACCTGGCCACGACCTGACACCACCTGACACCACCTGCTACGGTGAACGCCATGACTGACATGGGATTCTCGATCGCCAGGATCTGGGGCCACCGCTGACGGCGGTGGGGACTCCTGGCATCTGACTGACTTCTCTTCCGCCGTCTCCGACGATGATTCATCGCCGGGCGATGCATGTTGTGCTGCCCGGCTCCGGACCACGACACTGGAGTACAAGGACACATGTCCCGTCAGACCAACCCCGAAGAACAACAATCCCACATTCGCGCCGTTGACCTCGGTATAGCTATCGCCGGACGGACGATTCTCACCGGCGTCACCGCCACTGTCTCACCAGGGAACCGCCTGGTCATCGTTGGCGAGAACGGTGTCGGCAAGACCACCCTGCTGCACACGCTCGCCGGGTTGCGTGAGCCGGACGTGGGCAGTGTGACCCGCGCCGGCACCGTTACCCTCGTGCGGCAGGCCATGCACGACGACCCCGGCCACACCGTCGGCGACCTGATCGCCGACGCCACCGCCGAGGCCGACCGCGCTCTCGCCGACCTCGACACTGCCGCCCTCGCCGAGGGCGCCGACGGTGTGGCTGCCGCCGAGCAGGCCTTCACCCGTGCCCTCGACCGCGCGAACAGTCTCGACGCCTGGGATGCGGCGCGGCGCGTCGACGTCGCCCTGGCCGGACTGGACGCCTGCACCGACCGCAGCCGCGTACTGCACACCCTGTCCCACGGGCAGCGTTACCGCGTGCGACTGGCCTGCGCCCTCGGCCGCGACGGCAGCCTGCTGCTCGATGAGCCCACCAACCACCTCGATGCCGGTGCGCTGAGCTTTCTCACCTCCCGTCTGCTGGAACGCCGCGGACCGTTGGTGGTGGTGACCCACGACCGCGCCCTGCTTCGTGACCTCACTGCCGACGGGCAGGGCACGTTCCTTGATCTCGACCCGACCTCCGACGGCACACCCCGGATGACCACGGGAACCTACGACGAGTGGGTGTCCCGCCGCCGCGCGGACCGGGAACGCTGGGAGCAGGAGTACACGGCCCAGGTTGCTGAACACGTTCGCCTCGAGGCCTCTGTCGATGAGGCCCGCGGCAGACTGAGCACCGGGTGGCGGCCAGAGAAGGGCCACAACAAGCACGGTCGTGCCACCCGTGCGGCCGGCACTGTCCAAGCTCTGCACCGCAGACAGGACGCCCTGGCCAGTCATGCCGTCGACGTCCCCGAACCACCGTTGCGGCTACGTTGGCCGGAGAGCTCTGTCGCTCCAGGTCGAATGCTGTTGACCTGCGAGGACGTGTCCGTGGACGGGCGTTTGGCAGGTCCGGTGACTTTCGGATTGTCCGGCGGGGACCGGCTCGTCCTCACCGGCCCGAACGGGGCCGGAAAGTCCACCCTCGTCGACGTCCTACGAGAACGGGTGGAGCCGACGACGGGGCGGTGCCACATCCACGACGGAGCGCGGATCAGCGTCCTGAACCAGCATGAACCGCAGTGGTCGGAGTACGCGGAGCAGCACACTCGTGCCGCCGAGGTGTACGAGCGCGTCGCAGGGACGGACGGACCGGCACTGTCGACGCTCGGCCTACTTGACCGGACGGCGCGGTCCACTCCGGTTGACCGGCTGTCGCAGGGACAGCAACGCCGTCTCCATCTCGCGCTCTGCGTGGCGACGCGTCCTCACCTCCTCATTCTCGACGAGCCGACGAACCATCTGTCCGCCACGCTGGTTGACGAGATGACGGCGGCGTTGCGGGCGACGGAGGCTGCCGTCGTGGTGGTCACCCATGACCGGCAGATGCTGCGGGACCTCTCTGGGTGGCCGGTGCTGGCCCTGCGCTGAAAACGGTCTGATATGACCCGGGCGAACCGAGACGCTAACCTGGGTCCATGTCCACAATCAGCCATGCTCCGGCAGCCGGGGTCGAAAGCGCCCGGTCAGCACCGGGGCAGTCGGCAGAGGTTGCTCGGTCGGCGAAGCAGGTATCGCGTGCGGACCGGTTCATGCTCCGGTTGCTCCGTGTCAAGGAAGTCGACCGGATCGACATGGAGGCGGTGGCCGGCGCACACCGGGCGTTCCGCTGGGCGATCGTGTTCTCCGCCGTGCGGTGCACGATCACCTACCTGCTGGTGCCGATCCTGATCCCTGTCGTCAGCGTCGCCGGTATGGTCGCGACTCCGCTGAGTATCACTCTGTGCCTGTTGGCGCTGGTGAACGGGACGGTGAGCATGCGTCGCTTCTGGCGCACCGACCATCCGGGCAAGTGGATGTACACATGGTTCATGGCGGTCGTGTTCCTGATCCTCATCGGGACCCTCGCCTACGAGTTCGTCGGATTGGTGGCGTGATGAAACCCGAGTCAGAGGCACCTGAGGTCCCGGAGAACATGGGAGCAGCGGAAGAACAGCCTGACCAGCAGGAGATCCCTGGTTCGTCCACCGCGGACGTGGTGACGCTGCTGTTCATGGCGGCGATGATCATTGCCACAGTGGGATGCTTCATCTTCCTGATGTGAGTGCTCAGGGGTTCAACATCTCCCGGCATTCTTCGGTGGTGTAGCCCTCGAGGCATTCTGCCCACTCGCGTTGGCCGTCCACCCACGGGTGGCTCGGCGTCTGTCCCTGGTTGAGCTGCCAGACATAGTTGTCGCACATGATGGCGGTACCGTCTGCTGCGACTGCTGTGCGCCCGATATCTGCACCGATGCACTGGTCACCGAGCTGAGGTCCCGTGACCTGGAGTGGCTCAGGCTGGATGGTCTCGGCCTCTGGGTTGACCGGTTCCGGTTCGGGTTGTGGCGCAGGTTCCGGTGCGACCTCGCCCTGCGTCGGATTCGGCTCGGGGGGATCATCCGGCGTGGTGGTTGTGCTGGACACGCTGGACGCCGTTGTCACGCTCGTGGCGGTTGTGGCAGATGAATCGCCGTCATCTGAACATCCCGCGAGGACGAAGGAGACGGCCGGGAGACAGACGAGGGCTGTGTATATCCTGTGTCGCATGAAAGAACAGTAGGTCATCCTGTTTCAGGGGAAAAGTTCCCCGGTGTGCCGCGGCGACAGTCAAGTCCCGGAGAGTGGGTAACAGAATCCGGCTCCTGCCGCCACCGAAAGCCGAAAAGTGTCACGCACCGTCAGCCGTGATCCACCTGGTGAGACCACATCCGTCACCCCAGCAGGTCCTCGCCCCAGTAGCTGTCCCCGGACGTCCCTGCCGGGACGTGGAACACCGCCGAACCGACGTGGGTGATCCACTCGTTCAACCGGTCACCGTCGGCGAGTCGCTTCTGGACCGGGATGAAGGACGTGTCCGGGTCGCGCTGGAAGCAGGTGAAGATCAGGCCGGTGTCGGAGAGGTCGATCAGCTCGGCGTCCTGCAGGCCGGCCGGTCCGGCGGTGACGGGGAGGTCATAGTTGTAGGCACGCCGCAGCATGCGTTCAGCGTCGCCGTTGTGCGACGTCGCCAGGGCGACGTGGGAGTGGGCGTCGATGAGGGGGAGTCCGTCGTCGCCGATCTTGTTCACGTCGACGTCGGTGAACTCGTCGCCCCCACTCAGCGGTGCGCCTTCGACGATGGTGCGTCCCATCGCGACCTCCCGCGTGCCGCGGTCGACGGACTCCCATTCAGGCATGTCGAAGGCGACGCGTCGCACGATCATGCAGGTCCCGCCGTCGTCGTTCCAGACCTGGGTGTCGAACTCCTTCTCCGAGTGCGGGTTGACGGTGCCGTCCTTGAAGCCGAAGAGGTTGCGCGGTGTGCCGTTCTGCACGTCGAGGAAACCCGTCTGGCTCCAGGACGGTCGGGCGTAGTCGGCACCGCCGCGGACGAGGACGCGCAGGGCGTGGGAGACTGTCGTGCGGTCGTCGCCGCAGATCTGCAGGACGATATCGCGGTCGCCCCAGGAGTCGTCGAGCCGGTCACCGGTGAAGTGAGGCAGCGGCCTCAGCCAGGCGGGGGCTTTGTCGGCGATCCCGGCGGCGGTGTAGAGCCCCCGGCCGAAACCACACGTCACGGTGAGGTTACCGGGGTTCGACGCGAGCTCGGGCTCCAGGTCGGCCAGCACGGGCGTGCCGGCGCAGAGGCGTCGGGCGTCCCCGGTCCAGATGCGGAGCAGACGCTGGACGGCTCTGCGGTCGGCACCGTCGCGCAGTGAGAAGGCGACGGTGGTGTTGTGCGACTGGGGTGGGGTGGCGATGCCGGCCTGGTGGTCACCGTCGAAGGGAACGGCGGCTGTCTCCCGTTCAGTAGTGGCGGCGTCGTCCTGTCCCTCGGAACAGGATGTGGTGACGGCGGCGGCACCGAGGACACCGAGAGTGCCGAGCCCGCCGAGGAAACCCCGACGCGTCAGGCCCCGCGACACGGTGTGTGACTCAGTGCCCGGCATGCTCGTCGTGCTCACCGTCGGTGTCGTCACCGGTGCCGTAATCCTCGTGGGCGGACTGTTGCACACGGACGGGGATGTCGCTGATCTCGTAGGTGGTGCCGTCCTCGGCGGTGAGGGTGAGAGTGAGTGCGTCGCCGGCGGCGATCTCGTCGTGGTTCTCCATGATCATGATGTGGGTGCCACCCGGTTCCATGGCGACGCTGCCGTTGGCGGGGACGACGAGGCCGTCGTCGGTCTCTTTCATGATGCCGTCGACAGTCTCATGGAACTGGTAGACGCCGTCGAGATCACCGGTGACGCGGGTGAGGTGGATGTCCTCGTCGGTGGAGTTGGTCAGCTCGCCGAAGACCGCGGTCATGGAGGTCTCGGTGTCCTTGGCGCCAACATAACCCTCGGAGAAGGTGATGGCGTCATTGGTCTGGCCGGCCTGCGTGGTGGCGGATGCTGCGTCGCTGCTGCCACTGTCGCTATCGCTGTCACTGCCGCAGGCGGTGAGGCCGAGGGCGAGGACGGAGGCGAGGGCGGCGGCGGTGAGGCGGCGCTTCATGGTGTCGGTCATCGAGCACTCCTGGAGGTCACGAACGAGTCTGAATTACTGGTCAACCTACTAGTCGGTTCTATCGTCAGAAGAGTTCCGGTACGTCATCGGGATCACGTCCGGGGGTGGAAGGGGGCATATGGCGACACCCCCGCGTGGGGACGGTCAGGAACCCGCCGGGCCTACGATCCGACAACTCCATCGTGACCAGCACCGTGACGACGACAGCGTCCCCAGCGTCCCCGACTCCTCCACGCTCGCCGCGTGCCGATGACCGGCAGCAGAACCGCCTGCTCAAACGGCTCCATTTTTTCGCGGGGGTGGTGTGCGCGCCCCTGATCCTCATCGCCGCCGTGACCGGCCTGCTTTACGCGTTCGCGCCGACGGTGGAGCAGGTGACGAACCACTCGATGCTCACTGCCACGGCCCCCGCTGGCACAGACGGCACAGACAGGCTTCCGGTCAGTGACCTGGTTGCCACTGCCCAGAGCGAGCATCCTGACCTGACCCTGGCCGGGGTGAGGATCGGCGGCGACGGGGAGACAACCCGTGTGCTGTTCAGCGACCCTGACCTGCCGGAGTCCACCGTGCAGGCGGTGTTCCTGGACCCGTGGACAGGAGAGGTGAAGGGGGACACCACCCAGTACGGCAGTTCCGGTTCATTGCCGCTGCGACAGTGGATCGCAGAGGGCCACCGCACGGCGTGGCTCGGTGAGCCGGGGCGGCTGTACTCCGAGACTGCTGCGAGTTGGCTGGGGGTTCTTGCGGTCGGTGGCGTCGTGATGTGGTGGCAGCGGCAGCGGAAGGGTCAGGCAGGGTCACCAAAGCCCTCGAGGATCAGGTCCATGCTGCGTACCGGAGGCCGTGGCAGGACGCGGACGATGCGCCTGCACGGGGCAACAGGGACGCTCGTTGTCGCGGGCATGATCTTCCTGACCGTCACCGGACTGACCTGGTCATCGGTGGCCGGCGGCACTATCGGGGACGTGCGTGAGAAGCTGAACTGGGGGACGCCGTCGGTGGCAGCTTCACTGCCGGGGGCACAGGAGGTGACTCCGTCCGGTGCTGCCGGTGCGCATGCCGGCCACGCTGGGCACGGCGACCATGCGATGCCGGCGGGTGTCCGGGTCAGCGGGCTGAACTCGGGGTCGATCGACCGTGTCGCGACGACGGCGGAAGCGGAACTGCGCACCCCGGTGACGATCACACCCCCGACCGTGGAGGGGCAGGCGTGGACGGCGTCGGAGGACCGTGTCGCCTACCGGCTGTCGAATGACGCGGTGGCGATCGACTGGTCCACAGGCACGGTCACTGATCGGCTTGACTTCGCGGACTGGCCACTGGCGGCGAAGGCCACGAGTTGGCTTATCCAGCTGCACATGGGCACCCTCTTCGGCCTGCCGAACCAGTTGGTGCTCGGCCTGTTGGCGGCGGCGATCATCGCGATGGTCTGCTGGGGGTACATGATGTGGTGGACACGCCGGCCGGCCGGAGGCCTCGCTGGTCCGCCGCGGAGGGCACCGTGGTCACGGCCGACGGCCGGAACGCTGGTCCTCGTCACAGCGCTGGTCGTCTACGGCATCGTCGCGCCGCTGTTCGGGATCACCTGCCTGGCGTTCGTCGTGGGCAGCACGCTCTGGGACGCGGCACGTCGCAGGTTCAGCACTCCACTCAGCACTCCACGACGTTGACGGCGAGGCCGCCGCGGCTGGTCTCCTTGTACTTGTCGTTCATGTCGGCACCGGTCTCGCGCATCGTCTGAATGACCGCATCGAGCGAGACGACGTGCGAGCCGTCGCCGGCCAGCGCGAGGCGCGCGGCGGTGACCGCGGTGGACGCGGCGACGGCGTTGCGCTCGATACACGGGATCTGGACCAGGCCCCCGATGGGGTCGCAGGTCAGGCCGAGGTGATGTTCGACAGCGATCTCGGCGGCATTCTCCACCTGTGCGGCGGTGCCGCCGCGGACCGCGCAGAACCCGGCGGCGGCCATGGCACAGGCCGAGCCGACCTCCGCCTGGCAACCACCCTCGGCGCCGGAGATGGAGGCGTTGGCCTTGATCAGTGAACCCACCGCGGCGGCGGTGAGCAGGAAGGTCCGCACGTCGCGGTCGGTGGCGTCGGGAGTCGTCTTCCACCAGTAGTGCAGCACGGCGGGAATGATGCCCGCGGCACCGTTGGTGGGGGCGGTGACGACTCGTCCCCCACCGGCGTTTTCCTCGTTGACGGCGAGGGCGTAGACGTGCAGCCATTCGTCGATGGCCGACGTGGGGTCGTCCTCCAGGCGTCGGCGCATCGCGGCGGCGCGGCGTCGGACGTGGAGGCGCCCGGGAAGGACGCCGTCGGCGTGCAGACCGGCGTCGACGCAGGTGCGCATCGCAGCCCAGACGGCGTCAATGCCGGCGGTAACGTCGTCAGGGGAGCGTCGGGCACATTCGGCGGCCCAGGCGACGTCGGCGACAGTACGTCCGTCGGTACACAGGGCGAGGAGTTCTGCGGCGTTGCTGAACCCGGGACCGTCCTCGGCGGCAGGAGCAGCGTGCTCACGGTCGTCTCCGACGCGTTCGATGAAGCCGCCGCCGACGGAAAGGTACGTCTCTTCCAGGAGGGGTGTTCCTCCGCCGTCTCCCCACGCCTGCAGCACCATGGTGTTCGGGTGGCGGAGGTCGCGGGAGGCGGGGTTGAAGACCACGTCGTCGCGGCTGAAGAGGACAGGGGTTCGACCGTCGAGCTGTAGGTCCGTGGGGGTGTCGGGGTGCTCCGACCATGCGCCACGGACGTCATCGGGGTCGCACGTCTCCGGCTGGGCGCCGCGGAGCCCGGCGACCACGGCGTCCGGGGTGCCGTGTCCGCGTCCGGTGGCGGACAACGACCCGTAGAGCTGGACGCTGACCCGGGCGACGCCGGTGAGGTCAGCGGCCCGGCAAGCGAAGTCGGCGCCGGCACGCATCGGCCCGACCGTGTGGGACGAGGACGGCCCGATGCCGATGGAGAACAGGTCGAGCGCGGAGACGTACACCGTCGTTGACGTCATTGTCAGGATTCTACCGTGGTGGCCCCGACGGGACGTGCAGCCTGGCGGGCGAGCAGCTCACCGCGGGTCTCCGGGGTGAGGGCGACGGTGGCTGCGGCGAGGGCGAGACCCTTCGCCGAGACAATGGCGGCGTCGTCTCCGGCCGGCGTAGCTGCCGCTGCCGCGAAACCGGTGGTGTGCGGCGGGGCATCAGTGCCGAGGAGCGCGATCATCGGGTGGATGGACGGGACGACCTGGGACACATTGCCCATGTCGGTGGAACCGCCGGAGCTGCCCGGCTGTGCGGTGACGTCGCGACCCAGGTCGGTCAGTGCCGTGTTCCAGGCGTCGGCGAGGGTCGGGTCCTGCACGAGGCTGGCATAGCGGGGCTCAGTCTCCACGACTGACCAGGAGCAGCCGGAGGCCAGCGCACCGGCCTCGAAGCAGTTCATCACGCGGCGCTTGGCGTCCTCGAGGATGTCCATGTCGAAGGCGCGGACTTCGGCGTCGATTTCGGTGTGGTCGGGGATGATGTTGGTGACGTCGCCGCCGTCGGTAACGACACCGGCGACACGCACCGAGTTGTCCAGTTGCTGGCGCAGCAGTCCTATGGATGTCAGGGCGACCGTCGCAGCGTCGAGGGCGTTGACGCCGTTCTGTGGTGCCGCGGCGGCATGGGCCGGAGTGCCGGTGTAGGTGACCTTGAAGCGGTCGACGGCCTGGCTGGTGAAGTCACCGCACCGGGCGTCGGTGACGCCGGGCCCGCCGTGGACCATGAGGGAGATCGTTGCGTCCTCCCAGGCTCCTTCCCGCAGCATGAGCACTTTGCCGCCGCCGTGTTCCTCAGCCGGGGTGCCGAGGAGTTTGACGCGGATACCGGCGGCGTCGGCGATCTCGGCGAGTCCCAGGGCGGCGCCCAGCCCGGCGGTGGCGATGATGTTGTGTCCGCAGGCGTGGCCGATGCCGGGGAGGGCGTCGTATTCGGCGCAGACGGTGACGACGAAGTCTCCGCTGCCGTAGGTGGCTTCGATCGCGGTGTTCAGGCCGTAGACGCCGACGGTGACGTCGAAACCGGCGGCGCGCAGTTCCTCGGCGACCAGGTTGGCGGAGTCGTGTTCATTGAAGGCGAGTTCGGGGTTGGCGTGGATCGTGTGGCTGATCTCGAGCAGGCGGTCGCGGTGGTTGTCGATACGTTCGGTGACGGCGTCGGTCGCGGTGGTGAGGGTGGTGAGATCAGTCATTCGGGCTCCTTGAAAGTGGGGTAGTGGTCACCGTGGTGGGCGCGCACGTCAAGCGTAGTGTGAGCATAAGGTAGTGAGGTGCTGGAACCTGACGGCCGTAGGGCAGGAAATCGACGGAAAATGGTCAAATGACGCAGGAAATGACACTGGATGCCCTGGATGAACGGCTAGTTCACGCCGTTCAGGTGGCTCCGCGTGCAGCGTGGGCGGCATTGGCGCCCATCGTAGGCGCGGACCCGGTCACCCTCGCCCGTCGGTGGTCGCATCTCCGTCGGCAGGGCGCGGTCTACGTCACCGGTTACGGGTGGGATCCCGACGCGGTGTTCTCCCTCATCGAAATCGAGTGTCGGCCAGGACGGACCCTGCAGGTGGCGGAGGCGCTGGTGGAGGAGCGTGGAGCGTTCACGATCGACCTCACCGCCGGTGCCCGTGACATCATGCTCAGTCTGCTGACTCCGGATACCTCGGCGTTGGCGCACTGGACCCTTGAACACATTCAGGAACTGGACGGGGTGCGTCGTGTGCGGACGCACCTGGTCTCCCAGGTCGTCGCTGATGCCCGCGAGTGGCGCCTGCGCGCGCTCTCCCGCGATGAGGTGGCGGCGATCACCGGGCGCACCGCGTCTGGCAGCGCCGGTGCGGCAATGCCGCGACTGACGCCTGACGAAATGGAGAAGGTCCGTGAGGCGCTGGCTGTGGACGGGAGGGCCTCGTCTGCGGAGGTGGCGGATTCGGCAGGGATCACTGCGCGTAAGGCACGTGAGGTCGTGGCTGTGATGACGGCAACGGACCGCTACAACGTCCGCGTGGACGTTGCACGGTCGCGGACGCCGTGGCCGGTGTCGGTGTGGTACTTCCTCCAGGTGCCGGCGGACAAGGTGTCGAGGGTCGGGCCGTTGCTCAGCAAGATCGATGAAGCCCGTCTCGTGGTCACGGCGACGGGTGAGTACAACGTGATCATGGCGGCGTGGCTCCGCTCACTGTTGGACGTGAACAAGCTCGAAGCGGTTCTTGAGGAGCGTCTACCGGGAGTGCGGATCGTTGACCGGTCTGTGGTGCTGCGGTCGTTGAAGCATCTCGGGCATGTCCTCGACGACAACAGCGACGCGACGGGAAGGACGATTCCGATGCCCTGACCGGCTATATGTCAGATCCTGCGAACTCCGGATTCTCGTCGTCATTTCCTGCATCTGCGCGTGTTTGTGGGTTGGGTCACGTACTTTCGCGCCATCCCCGCACCGGGGACGGGAAGGCGGCACGTGACGACCTCGGGATGACACCCCTCCGGGCGCCGACTGACCGGTGAACTCACCACGAGAAGAGAACCTGACATGAGTAACAAGCCTCTGGAGGTCCAGGCCGCCACGAGTGAGCCCAGACCACCACGTATCATCGCCCCGACACTCCGTAGTCGTGGCCTCTGGGTGTTGGCTGGCCTGATCGTCGTGATCGCGGCGATTGCCCAGTTCATCGGACCCAGAGAGATCTCCCTGGGGTTCGCCGCCTTATCCCTGCTCCCGATGATCTGGGCATTGGCGATGGGGGTGGCGATCTCGACGCAGCGGATCCGGCCGCTTCCGCTGGACCTCCAACATGTGGCGAATGCGATCATGAGCGTCGCGGTGCTGGTGCTCGTCGCCCGACTGTCCTTCACCCTGGGGCCGAATATCCCGTTCCTGTTGGACGCCGGACCGGCTCTCCTGCTGCAGGAGATCGGCAATATCATCGGCCCGATCTGCCTCGCACTGCCGTTGGCGGTGATGCTGCGTATGGGTTCCGCCACTGTGGGGGCCACGTTCTCGATCGACCGAGAGGGTGCTTTCGCCATGGTCACTGAGCGGTTCGGGACGAATTCGCAGCAGTACCGGGGCGTGCTGTCGATGTATATCTTCGGTTCGGTGTTCGGGGCCGTGATCATCAGCCTCATCGCGTCGTTGGCGTCGTCTCTGGGGATCTTCGACTGGCGTGCGCTGGCGATGGGTGCCGGTGTGGGCTCGGGGTCGATGATGGCCGCAGGGTCGGCGTCGGTGACGGCGGCACACCCGGAGTTCGCTGACCAGATTCTCGCGCTCAGCACGACGGCGAATCTCATCGCCTCGATCGCCGGGGCCTACCTGGGGATCTGGGTAGCGCTGCCGCTGGCTGACCGTTTCTACCGGTTCCTCACCCGCCGTCAGAGTGCGAAAGACGAGGTGAAGGCCGCAGGTGCACATAAGATCCTGAAGACGTCGGGGGACCTGGCCTCTGCCGTCACGGATGCGCCGCTGGTGAGGCTGCCGCTGTGGATGTCACTGTCGGTCATCAGCATCGCAGGCGTGGTTGTCTCTGCTGTGCTCGCCGGGAGCTTCTCGTGGAACATGATTCTCACGTTCCTTGCGATGAGCGTGTTGACTGCCGTCGGCATCGGTATCGCCAGGATCACGAAGGGGAAGGCACCGGCGATCATCGTGGTGATCACCGTGGGTACGCTGCTGACGATCCCGGCATCGCCGGTGTCGTCGTGGCTGCTGCAGGTGTCAGAGAGCGTGGACTTCCTGGCGGTGATCACCATGATGCTCTCGGTGGCCGGTCTCAGTATCGGCAAGGACATCCCGCTGCTCCGGCAGATCGGGTGGAAGATCATCCCGGTCGGGATCGTGGTGATCGTCTCGACCTACCTGGCATCGACCGTCATCGCCGAGGGCGTGCTGCAGATCATCGGGTAGAGGACGATCTCACACTCCTCATCACCCCCGCGCGGTCACCACGAAGTGCGGACGTGACTCGTGTCCGGGGGCGACGCCGAAGCGACGGTCGAGCTCGGCGACCTGCGTGAGTACCTCCACTGACACTGAGGTGAAGCCGGCCTCGCGGAACACCGCGGCGAACTCCCCGGCATGTGATGCCGTTCCCAGCGGCAGCGAGGCCAGTGTCTCCGGCGAGTAGGTGCGCACGAAGGCATCCTCGCCGTCGGAGGACGGGACTTTCATCGCCGGGTCGATGCCGCCGGGGAACCAGGTGGCGTCGACGGCGATGATGACACCGCCGGGGCGGACGACCCGGCGCCACGCTCGGGCCGCGGCGAGCGGGTCCGGCAGCGTCCACAGCAGGTAGCGGTTCACGACGGCGTCCACCGATCCGTCGTCGAATCCGGGTGCGTGGGCGTCGCCGAGCATGAAGCTCGCGTCCCCTCCCGATGCCCGCGCGACGTCGATCATCCCAGACGAGCTGTCGATCCCGGTCACCCGGTGTCCGAGCCCGGCCAACAGGTTCGCGAGGTAGCCGGAGCCGGTGCCAGTATCAAGGATGTCCGCTCTGGCAGGCAACCGCGAGTCGAACACTCCCGACCACAACTCACGGTCCAGCGGGGCACGCGGCCCGGTGATCTGGTGCACGTGATAATCGACGGCGCGTCCGGACCAGTAGGAGTCCAGGCGATCCTGCAATGCTGAGGTCATGGCTGGCGGACCGTCTTCCGGTCGGCGGTGCGAGGGAAGACCAGGGTGATTTCGCCGTCGATGTCGACCCGGGTCACGGGGCGTTGGTACACCGGTTCCAGGACGGCGGGGACGAGTACCTCGCATGGTGTTCCCTCGGCAACGACGCGCCCGCAGTCCAGGACAACGATCTGGTCGCAGTAGCGGGCTGCGAGATTCAGGTCGTGGAGGACGACGGCGGATCCGGGCAGGCTGCTGACCAGTTCGAGGATCTCGTGCTGGTAGCGGATGTCGAGATGGTTTGTCGGTTCATCGAGGAGGATGTGTGGCGTCTGTTGGGCGAGGGCGCGGGCAATGAGGGCGCGTTGGTGTTCGCCTCCTGAGAGCCTGGTCAGGTCGCGTCGGGCGAGAGCGGTGAGCCCGACGGCGTCGAGCGCGCCGGCGGCCACCGCCCGGTCATGGCCGGTGGTGCGTGTCCCGAACCCCTGGTGGGGCAGACGTCCGAGCATCACCAGGTCGGCGATGCTCATCGGCATGCCGGAGGAGGTGGCGTCGCGTTCCTGGGCGACGACGGCGATGCGGGTGGCGATATCGCGGCGTCGTGTGGCCGCAAGGTCGTCGCCGTCGAGCAGGACGCGACCGGCCGTCAGCGGTACCGCCCCGTAGAGGGCGCGCAGCAGCGTGGTTTTTCCTGACCCGTTGGGCCCGACGAGGCCGAGCGTGCCGTGGGAGGGCACGGTGAGGGAGACACCGTCGATGGCGGGGCGGCCAGCGTAGGTGACCTGGATGTTCTCTGCACTGATCACGGGTGCTCCCGCAGGTAGTTGTTCAGGGTGTCCACGCCGTCGACGGCGAGCGGGGTCGGTGGTTCGGCGTAGTTGAGGAGCATCGGCAGGATTCGCTGGTCACGGCCGGCAGTGGTGCGGTCGATGCCGGGGAGACGGTTGACGTCGTCAACGACGCGGTCACTGTCGCCGGAGCTGTACAGGGCGACGATGACGTCCGGGTTGCGGTCGACAATGTCTTCGGCGCTGACGTCGAAGACCCGCTCGTTCTGGTCGGCGTAGACGTTGGACGCCCCGGTTGCCGCAACGACGGGTGCGGCCATCGAACCGGTGCCGTATGCATAGGTCACGCCGCCGCCGACAGTGGGGTACAGAACGGCGACGCTGCGTCCTGCGCCAGCAGCCTTCGATGCCTCCTGCGCGGTGTCCAGACGGCGTTGCAGATCGTCGACGAGTGCCGTGGCCTGGCCCGGACGGTTGAAGACGGTGCCGTAGAGCCGGATCTGGTCCCAGACGTCGTCCCAGGTGACGTCGCCGTCAATCGCGTCACAGAAGGCCGGTTCCTCGATCAACGGGATGTCGGAGCTGGCCAGCGTCTGCCGGTTCACTGTGTCGGTTTCACCGAGGACGAGGTCGGCGCCGGAGGCCACGACCTCTTCGCGTGAGATCTGCAGGTGCCCGGAGTCGTCGGTGCGGTCGGTGATCGAGGGGATGTCGTCGAGGACGGCATTGGTGGCGTCATCGTAGTACTCGGTGGGATACTGCCCGGCCCGGTGGGTGACGTGGTCGAGTACGCCGAGGGCGCTGAGAGTGCTCACCGCGGCGGGTTTCAGCAGGGTGACGTTGTCTGGCACGCCGTCGAGGGTGACGGTGTCGCCGCAATTGTCGACCGTCGTTGCTGCTGTGTCGTCGGCCTGCGTGCACGATGCCAGGAGCAGGGATGTCGCCAGGACGATCGATGCGGTCGACAGGGTGGTGGCTGTATTGCGTGTCATGCGGAGGCTCCCTGGTGCATGCGGTGGACGAGCAGGAGGAGGAACGGGGCACCGACGATGGCGGTGATGATGCCGACGGGGATTTCCTGCGGGGCGAGCAGTGTGCGTGAGCCGATGTCGGCCCAGCACAGCAGGATCGCGCCGAGCACGGCGGCGACAGGGACGACGGAGCGGTGTGCACTGCCGACGAGTCTCCGGGCAAGGTGGGGGACGACGAGGCCGACGAATCCGATGGATCCGGCCATCGCCACGACCGTGCCGACGAGCAGGCACGACAGAATCAGGAGAAGGCCGCGCAGACGATCCGGGTGAATGCCCAGGGTCAGGGCGGTGTCGTCCCCGGCGGCCAGGGCGTCCATCCGCGGGGCGATGACGAGGAGTACTGCTGTGACGAGCAGGACGATGCTGACTACGGCGGCCAACGGGCCGGACCAGGACGCCAGCCCCAGAGATCCCAGCAGCCAGAACATCACCGACCGGGAGGATTCCGCCGAGTCGGAGGCGAAGATCATGAAGCTGGTCACCGCGGACAGGGCGTAGCCCACGGCGATGCCGGCCATGATCAGGCGGGTGGCGGTGATGCGCCCTGCGGAGCGGGCGACGCCGAAGACGATGAGGGAGGCTACGGTGGCGCCGAGGAAGGCGCTGGTCTGCAGTGCGTAGTCGCCGAAGCCGGCGCCGACACCGGTGAGGATCGCGGCGGCGGCCCCGACCGAGGCGCCGGAGTTCACGCCGAGGACGTAGGGGTCGGCGAGGATGTTGCGGACGGTGGCCTGCAGGATGACGCCGGCGACGGCGAGGCCTGCGCCGACCGTGGCGGCGAGGACGGCGCGGGGCATCCGGATTGTCCAGATCACCGCGTCGTGGCGGGAGAGGTCGGTGCCGTCCGGTATGTCGAGGGCGGTGCCGAACAGATGGTGGGAGAGGATGCGGGTTGAATCGAGCGGGGAAATGGAGACCGGGCCAACCCCGACGGCCAGCACCACGGTCACGAGAAGAATGACGGAGAGGGCTGCCATCCAGAGGATCGTCCGGCGCCGTGCTGCGTGATGCCCGAGTATGTCCCGCTCTACGGAGCCGGGTACTGGCACGGTGGGTTCGGCTCTGAGGGTCACAGCTCATTACGGTAGTGCGATGGAGGGGTATTCGCACGTTCAAAGGAATGTTTGAATGAAGGTTTTACGTCGTGGAAATGTCCGGGGTGATGTTCGCCTGCAGCGCCGGGGCATAGGTGGCGACGACGTCATCAACATCCGTGCTTGCCAACGGCTCGACCCGTGCGATATACCGCAGCATGGCGAGGCCGACCAGCTGGCTTATCACGAGTGAGGCCCTCAGGTGGGCGTCCTTACCGTCCAGGCGCTCAGCGATCCTGCCGGTCACGATGTTCTGGGCGAGGCTGAGCATCGGGGCATTCTCCAGACTGCCGTCGAATGTGCTCCGGACAGCGGTGGTGAACACGTCGCGGTGTGGATCCCAGGACCCGCAGAACGTCCGGACGAGCCGCGCTCCGAGCCCCTCCAGCGGCCCGTCCAGGACCCCTGCGATTCTCTCGAGCGGGTTGAACGGCAGTTCCATGGTCGCCACCAGCAACTGGGCCTTGTCGCCGAAATGATGGTTGATCAGGCTCGGATCGACCCCCGCTGCGCCGGCGATGGAGCGTACGGATGCTCCGCGGAAGCCACGCTCGGCGAACTGGGCCCGGGCAACGTCGATGATCGTCTGCCGGGTCTGTGCCGCATCTCCGCCGCGCGGCCGCCCCCGTCCTCGCCCGCTACGCTCCGGGCTCACGCTGTGCGACGTCGCAGTGTCAGGGCAGCCAGAGCCACCGACGCCAGGGCGAAGCCCAGGACCACCGTCAGGTCGACGGCGAAGTCGCCGTTCCACCTGCTGGACTGTGTGAGGCGGGTGAAGGAGTCGGCGGAGTAACTCAGCGGCAGGACATCGGATATGCGGGTCAACACGGTAGCCATCGTGCCACGTGGAGTGAGTAGACCGCACAACAGCAACTGGGGGATCACCACCAACGGCATGAACTGGACTGCCTGGAACTCGGTCCGCGCGAATGCGGAGGCGAGGAGGCCCAGGCTTGTACCCAGCAGGGCATTCGCCACCGCAAAGATGCCCAGTATCCACGGGGCGTCCACGTCCAGGTTGAGCAGCCAGATGCCGACGGCAGAGGTTACCGCAGCCTGCACGAGCCCGGCGGTCCCGAAGGCGAGCGCATAGCCGGCGATGAATTCACCGCGGCGGAGACGGGTGGTCAACAGGCGTTCCAGTGTTCCCGACGTCCGCTCGCGGACCATGGTCACCGACGTCAGTAGAAACATGATGATGAACGGGAACAGGCCCAGCATCTGTGGTCCGACGCGTTGGAATATCTCGGGGCTTGCGTCGAAGACGTATTTGAACAGCCACAGAAGCAGTGACGGAAGTACCAGGACGAGCGCCAGGCTTCTGGGATCGTGGAAGATCTGCGCGCCGACGCGGCGGGCAGTGGAGAGTGCGCGTGTCATGACGCATTCCTTTCTGCCAGAGTCAGGAAAGCCTGCTCCAGATCATTCTGGCCGGAGTCTCTCCGGAGTTCATCGGGGGTCGCATCGGCGATGAGCTGTCCTTCACGCATCAGCAGAACCCTGTCGCAGCGTGCGGCCTCGTCCATGACGTGGCTGGAGACCAGGAGTGTTTTACCGTTCTGTGCCAGCCCCGTGAACAACCTCCAGAGATCGCGGCGCAGCACGGGGTCGAGTCCGACGGTCGGTTCGTCGAGGAGATACACCTCAGCGTCACCGACGAGCGCAGCGGCGAGTGAGACCCGGGCGCGTTGCCCGCCTGAGAGGTTCCCGGTCAGGTCGCTTTCGCGTCCGGTCAGTCCGACGTCGCGGAGGGCCTGCTCGACGGCGGTGCGGTTCGCTCCGCTGACCTGGGCGAAATAACGAAGATTCTGATCCACCGTCAGATCCGGGTAGACGGAGCTCGCCTGGGTCACGTACGCGACCTTTTCGCGGTTGACCGCGCTGCCGGCCGGGTGACCCAGGACGGTGACGTCACCGGACCGGATGATCTGGACTCCCGCTATTGCTCGGATCAACGTGCTCTTGCCGCATCCGCTCGGGCCGAGGATCCCGGTGATCGAGCCGGCGGGCAGGCAGAGGCTGAATCCTGAGAGGACGTGGTGTTCTCCGCGCGTGACGTGAAGATCGGTGATCTCGATCGCGGTGTTATTCAACATGCGTTGAATATATCGTCCCCGGGGAGCGCGGCGCAACAGCCTGCTGGTAAAAGGATCCACAGTGTACGACATTCGGCTACAGTGCAGAGGCATGGACAGTGCAGCGGAGAGAAGCGGGGAGAGCGCAGGTCATGACCCTGATCTGTCCCGGATGCGGGCGCTCTCCGACGAGTGGGCGGAGACGTTCCGTCTACTCGGCGACCCGACGCGGCTGAGGCTGCTCACCGTCCTGCACTACGTCGGGCCCGGTACGCTGAGCATGTCTGAACTCGCCGAGCGTGCCGGGGTGAAAACCGCGACAGCGTCTGCGGCACTGCGGCTGCTCACCACTGCGAGCGTGGTTACCGCGACCCGAGACGGGCGGATGATGCGTTACGCCCTCACCGATGAGCGTGTGCACCGGTTGCTGCACCACTTCGGCGGGACGCACGCGCACTGACCGTCTGACCAGTGCGTGCCACGCACGCCGGCAGAATAAGTACTCTCGGTAAGGCAACCGAACTCTCATCGAGGAGGCTTACGGACATGAGCACGATCACCACGCGGGACGGCGTGAACCTGCACGTCGACGACAGCGGAGATTCCGGGGACCTGGGACGTACCGTCGTCCTGATCCATGGCTGGCCACTGTCGGCGGAGTCCTGGTCGTCGCAGACAGAGGTCCTGCGTAAGAACGGCTACCGGGTCGTCGCCTACGATCGGCGAGGTTTCGGACGGTCCGACAAACCCGACTCCGGTTATGAGTATGACACCCTCGCCAAGGACCTGGAGGATGTGCTGACCGGGCTCGACCTCACTGACGTCACCCTCGTCGGATTCTCCATGGGTGGCGGCGAGGTGGCGCGCTACTTCAGTGTCGGCGACACCTCGCGCATCCGCAGTGTGGTCTTCGCCGGTGCGGTGCCGCCGTATTTGTTGAAGACTGACGACAATCCGGATGGCCCGCTGACGGAAGAGGCGGCCAAGGGGATGGAGGACGGCCTCCGCGCCGACCGTGACGCTTTCTTCGAGGACTTCACCATGGGGTTCTTCTCTGTCGGCGATGACCTCAAGGTCAGCGAGGAGACCCGGAAGGAGGCGGTGCGTCTCGCGCAGCAGAGTGACCAGACCGCGGCACTGGGTTGCATGGAAGCCTTCGGTACCACGGATTTCCGCGAGGACCTGCCGAAGATCGAGGTCCCGACGCTGATTATCCACGGCGATTCGGACGACATCGTGCCGTTCGAAGGCTCCGGTAAGCGCACCGCCGAGATGGTGCAGCACAGCCGCACCACCGTGATCGAGGGCGCGCCGCACGGGTTGAACGCCAGCCACGCCGCCGAGTTCAACGCCTCGCTGCTGGAGTTCCTCGCGGACTGACACCGTACGGGTGGTGTTTCTGCCGTTGCCGCTCGTTGAGGTGACGTCGCAGCACATCGGCAAGAGGCGGGAGGTGGACGGTTGCTTCGCCGATGATCTGAAGGTTGCGTTCTATAGCATCTAACGCCATGTCGGCTTCGGCAGTGTCCTGGTCCGTGAGCGAGTGCATGTATCTAGGAGTGCCACGGCGTTGAGCTCGACAGTTCTCGCGATCTCACGCTTGAGAAGCTGCGACGGAAATATGTCGATGCTGGTGATGCCATCGGTCCGGAAGAGTTCCCTGGTCTCCTCCATGAGGCCGGAGGCCCCGTACTTGTTCAGTAGTTCCTGGAAAGCGGCGCTGGGATCCGGCAGATCTAGTCCGCGCGGGGCATCCGGTGTCGCGGGATGGTCCGACACCGGGCCTCGCTCGGTTCGGGGGACAGAAGACCCTCGGAAAATGGGCACCATCCTGTGCACGCTCTCGGGCCTGAATGCGTGCACAGGATGGTGCCTACTTCTAACCTGTGTCTCGAGTGCGCCATCTGGGAGAGGACCCGTACCCCCGCCGTGTTTCCGCCGGGTAAAACCTCCAGCACGCCGCCCCCAGGGCCCGTCGCGTTTCGCTACCGTTGTACAAGTACGCCTACCGGCCGGTTCGCATCAGCACGCACAGAAGGACGCATTGTGGAACTCAGTCCCCGGGAGCAGGAGAAGCTCCTCATCTTCACCGCTGCCGAGGTCAGCCGCAGGCGAAAGGCCCGGGGACTCGCTCTCAACGTGCCCGAGGCCACGGCCCTGATCAGCGAGGCCGTCATTGAGGCGGCCAGGGACGGCCGGACCGTCGCTGAAGCCATGGAGATCGGCACGCAGGTCCTCGGCCGCGAGGACGTGCAGGACGGTGTCCGTGAACGACTGACCCTGATCCAGGTCGAGGCCACGTTCCCGGACGGCACGAAGCTCGTCAGCGTCCATGACCCGATCGGGATGTGACCGGTACCCATGGAGTCCCTCACCGTTCTCTACGCCGGAGCCGAGGTACCGACCCCGGCAGCACTGCAGGACGCCACGGGTGTGCCGGTGGTCACCGGCCCACGCGACCTCGCCCGCCACGCCGAACAGGCACGGACGCAGGACGTGCCGCTGGTGGTCGTCCCCGCAGGCACGGGGCGTGCCCTGACATCAGTCACTCAAGCTGCTCAAGCGTTGCAGTGGGCGCAGCGCTCCGGGACACAGGTGGTGCTCGGACCGTCGTTGATCGACGCCACCCGCGCGATCGCCGAGATGCGGCGCCATCTGCGTGCTGCAGCGACGTCACATGACGGTGTCCTGTTCCGGGCTAACACCGTCGACCCGTTCGCCGACGCCGAATTGTTGCGACGGGTACGCCTGGCCCAGCAGTTCTCTGAGGATCTCCTGGTGGAGGTTGCTTTCGACGGGTCGTGGCCGTCACCGGCCACCGCGAGGGAACGACTCGGTCTCCTCGGTGGGACGAGCGTCGCCGAGATTCGTGCGGACCTGGGTGCGGACGGTGGGATTCCGTTGTTCCGCCCGTCGTCCTTGGCCACGGCAGTGCAGCGCGCGTCACACACGGCGCTTCACCTGCTTCGTGACCACCACGACGACGGCATCGCCGCTGGCCTGCTCGCCGACCATGCCACCGGCTTCGCTCACTCCCACGGCGACGAAGACGGGCACGCGCACTCCCACGCCCACAGCCACCCCCACCACCACTAGGAGAGTTCCATGTCCGGATCCGCCAGCTACGGCCTGGCCCCCGACCAGCCGACGATGATCGAGCTGAATCTGGGGCGTGCCACCAGGCCGCTCCGTGTGTCCAACACCGGGGACCGGGCCGTCCAGGTCGGCTCTCATTACCACTTCTTCGAGGTCAACCCCGCCCTCAGTTTTGATCGCGAGGCGTCCTGGGGGACACACCTGGCGATCCCCTCCGGACTGGCGGTGCGCTTCGAACCCGGTGACACCCGCGAGGTGGAGTTGGTGGACTTCGGTGGTCGGCGGGTCCTGCACGGGTTCGCGGGACTGGTCGAAGGACGACTCGACGATCCGGCGGTGAAAGCCCGCGCCCTGGAGAACCTGCCGGGATTCCTCGCCACCAACGATGAGCTGGAGACACGTCCATGAGTACTATCGACCGGTCCCGCTACACCGAGATCTACGGCCCCACCACCGGCGACACCGTCACCCTGGCGGACACGTGCCTGACAGTCCGCATCGAGCACGACTATCTCGCCGACGCCTACGGTGACGAGTCCGTGTACGGCGGTGGCAAGGCCGTGCGCGACGGCATGGCGCAGGACCCCACCGCCACCGCCGCCTCCGGGGCACTGGATACCGTCATCACCGGTGTCATCGTCCTCGACGCGGTTTCCGGCGTGGTCAAAGGCGACGTCGGCATCCGGGACGGCCGTATCGTGAAGATCGGCAAGGCCGGTAACCCGAACACGCAGGACGGGGTGGATCCCGAGCTGGTCATCGGCCCTGGCACCGAGGTCATTGCCGGGGAGCACCGCATCCTCACCGCCGGGGGAGTGGACACCCACATCCACTACATCACTCCGCAGCAGGCCGAGCATGGCCTGGCCAACGGCATCACCACGTTCTTCGGCGGCGGCACCGGCCCGGCCGAGGGCACCCTCGGGACCACCTGCACGCCCGGGGCGTCCGGCGTGCAGTTCATGCTGCGGGCAGCCGAGGGCATGCCGGTCAACACCGGTTTCCTGGGCAAGGGATCCGGGTCCCTGCCGGAGGCACTGGCCGAGCAGATCCGCGGCGGCGCTGCGGGACTGAAGATCCACGAGGACTGGGGCGCCACCCCGGCGACGATCCGCACCGCCATGGACGTCTGCGACGAGTTCGACGTGCAGCTCGCCATCCACACCGACACCCTCAACGAGGGCGGCTTCTTCGAGTCCACCGCCCGTGCCTTCAAGGGCCGCCCCGTGCACACCTTCCACTCCGAGGGCGCCGGTGGCGGCCACGCGCCGGATATCCTGCGTGTCACCGGCATGCCGAACGTGCTGCCCGCGTCCACGAACCCCACGCTGCCCTACACGGTGAACTCGGTGGAGGAGTTGCTGGACATGGTGATGGTCTGCCATCACCTGTCCCACGACATCCCCGAGGACGTGGCCTTCGCTGACTCCCGGGTGCGCGCTGAGACCATCGCCGCAGAGACGGTACTGCACGACCTCGGCATCATCAGCATCTTCAGCTCGGACTCGCAGGCGATGGGTCGGGTCGGCGAGTCCTGGATCCGCGCGTTCCAGACCGCCCACCACTGCCGGGAACAGCTCGGTGAGCTGGACGAGGATGCGGGCACCGGGGCAGACAACAACCGGGTGCTGCGCTACGTGGCGAAGATGACGGTCAACCCGGCCATCGCCCAGGGCATCGGCGGGTACGTGGGCAGCATCGAACCGGGAAAACTGGCTGACCTGGTGCTGTGGCCGGTCGACTCCTTCGCCGCGAAACCGCGCCTGGTGCTGCGTCAGGGCAGGATCGCGTACGCGCAGATGGGTGATCCGAACGCTTCGTTGGCGACCCCGCAGCCCGTCCTCTACCGTGACCAGTTCGCCAATTACGGCACTGCCCTGCAGAGCACCCGGGTGACATTCATGTCGGCCGCGGCGATCGAGGCAGGTGTACCCGACCAACTCGGCCTGACCTCCACCGTCCTGCCGGTGGCGGGTACCCGCGACATCGGTAAGAAGGATATGGTGCGCAACGACCGTCTCGCCGACATCGCTGTGGATCCGGACACCTACGAGGTCACCGTCGACGGCGTGGCCGCGACGATCGCCCCGGCGACCACGCTGCCGCTCGCGCAGAAGTTCTTCCTGTTCTGATGGCCCCGTCGTCGTCGATGCTCCCGTTCCTGCAGGCCCTGACCTACGCGGACTCTGCCTACCCGTCGGGGCGCTACACTCTGTCCCACGGGTTGGAGGGGCTGGTGCAGGCTGGGCGGGTCTGTGGAACGCAGCAGGTCACCGAGGTGCTGCTCGACCACCTGCGCCACACCGCAGGTCCCGGCGACGGGGTGGCCACCGCTGTCGCCGTGATGACGGACGACCTCACCACCCTGGTCGCCCTGGACCATGAGCTCTCTGCCACGAAGGTCACCGGTGAGCTGCGCCGGGCGTCGACCCGGGTGGGACGCCAGCTGCTGCTGGTCACAGCTGATGTCGAGTCCCGGCTCGGTGAGCCTCAATCGGATGTCCTGCGCGCTTACGCCGCGGCGGTCGCTGCCAAGGACACCCCGGGAAACCAGGCCGTCGCAGCCGGGTTGGTACATGCGTCCCACGGGATGGACGCCGTGACAGCGGTGGCGACCGAACTCACCGGCCTCGCCGTCGGCTGGGCCGGCGCGGCGCTGCGGCTACGCCAGTGTGACCATATCGGTGCCCAGGTCGCGGTCACCGCATCCCACCCGGTGATTGTCGAGGTCGCCGGACGGGCGGTCCGTACCGCGGCAGAACTCCTCACCAACAGTGACTGGAGTCTGCTGGGCCGTGCGAGCCCCGGTAGCGATCTGGCCTCCGCCGCACACGAGACCGCCCCCGCCCGACTGTTCATGAGCTAGAAAGGCACGACCATGACCACCACCTCCCCGTCCACCCCAGACCCTGTCACCGGCACCGGGTCACCGCTGCGCATCGGCATCGGCGGCCCCGTCGGCTCCGGCAAGACCGCCCTGATCGAGGCCCTCGTCCCCCGCTTCGTCGAGGCCGGACGCCGCGTCGGCGTGATCACCAATGACATCTACACCCAGGAGGACGCCATGCACGTCCGCCGGGAGCTCGACGGCGTGATCAGCCCCGACGTGGTCATCGGGGTCGAGACCGGCTCCTGCCCGCACACCGCGGTGCGCGACGACCCGACGATGAACCTCATGACCGCCGCGGACCTGCTCGATGAGCACCCGGAGATCGACACCCTGTTCTTCGAGTCCGGCGGAGACAACCTCACGCTCACCTTCTCTCCGGCGCTGGTGGACGTGTTCGTCTTCGTCCTGGATACCGCCGAGGGGCAGAAGATGCCGAAGAAGCGTGGTCCCGGCATTACCGAGTCCGACATCCTGGTGATCAACAAGACCGATATCGCCCAGTACGTGCGCTGCGACCTCACGGTGATGAACGCCGACGCCGTCGACGTGCGCGACGGTAACCCTGTCGTCCTCACCGACTGTTTCTCCGGGCAGGGGATCACCGAGTTGCAGCAGAAACTGGAGGGGTTCCGGGAGTCCCGGGAGTGAGGTCGCTCGACCCGTCCGCCCTCACCCCGCCCGTCCCGCACGAGATGGTGGACATCGCGGGGGAGCGTTCCGTCGGCGGGGTGATGGCGGTGGGTCGCCCCGGCAAGGTCGGTGTCCTCGATGTCACGCTGGGAGTGAAGGACGGACGGACCGGGGTGTCGTCCCGGTACGTCAAAGCGCCGATGCAGCTGACCCGTCCGCTGTACATTGATCCGTCCGGCCCCGGGGAGGCGTTCCTCTACATCCGTACCACCGGTGGCGGGCTGGCCCAGAACGACCGCATCCGGCAGGTCGTCACGCTGCCCCCGGACGCCCAGGCGACGGTGACCACCCAGGCCGGCACGCCGGTGCACCGGATGGATGCCGGGATGGCGTCGCAGTGGGTGAGCCTGCACGTCGCCGATGGTGCGGTGTGCGAGTACCTGCCGGGTCAGACGATCCTCTTCGGCGGTTCACGCCTGCTGCAGACCACAGATGTTGAGGTTGCGCCCGGGGGCACGGTGCTTGCTGCGGAAGTGATGCTCACCGGCCGACTCGCCCGCGGGGAGCGCAACGGTTTTGATGCCCTGGCACAGCGTTTCCGCGTCACCCGCGACGGCCGTCCGCTGTTGTCCGACACCTTGTGCGTCACCGGCGCGACGGCGCGCTCCGAGATGCTGCTGTCACGCTGGGCGGTATGGGGGACGGTGCTCATCGTGCCGGCGTCTCCGTCCGACGTCCCCGGGCTGCTGGCCGTGCTGCGCGACGACCTTCCGACGGCGTCGGAGCAGCTCACCGCCGTGGCGTCGACGATGGTCGCGGACGAAGGAATTACCGTGCGGGTGGCCGGCGATGACCCGGTCAGCGTGCGGTTGGTGGTTGAGGCGGTTCACGGTCTGGCACGGGAGCAGCTGCTCGGGCGGCCCGCCATCGACCTACGGCGGATGTGAGTGCGTCGATCTGCGCGTCGGTGTGGGTCGCCATGACAGTGACACGCAGGATCGCCCGGCCGCGGGGGACGGTGGGGTAGCGGATCGCCGGAATGTGGAATCCGTCCTGTCGCAGTGCATCTGCCACGGCCATGGCCTCTGCTTCGTCGCCGACAGGTACCGGGATGATCGGTGTCCCTGTCGTGCCTGCCAGGCCCAGCCCGGCGGTGAGGCGCCGGACATTGTCCTGCAGTTCTCGGACGTGCCCGGGGTCGGAACGTACCAGTCGCACGGCGGCCAGCGCGGCGGCGATGGTCGGGGCAGGGGAGGCGGTGGAGTAGATGAACGGGCGTGCCTGGTTCCGCAGTAGGTCACAGGTGACGGTGTCGGCGCAGAGGAAGCCTCCCTCGGCGGCCAGTGCCTTGCTCAGCGTGCCGACCAGGACATCCGGCGCGGGGGAGTGGGGTGCGGCGCTGCCGCGTCCGTCGCCGAGGGTGCCGATGCCGTGGGCGTCGTCGACCAGGACCATGCAGCCGTGCTCCCGGGCCAGCGGGACGAGGGTGCCTACCGGCGCCACGGTACCGTCCATGGAGAATACGCCGTCGGTGACGACGAGCCCGTGCGGCGTCCGCCGTGAGTCGAGCAGCCTGCGCAGTGCATGCATGTCCTGGTGCGGGTAGACGCGCACGTCGGCACCGTTGCTCTTCGCTGACCTGCAGCCGTCGATGATGCTGGCATGGTTGCGCTCGTCGGAGAAGACGGTGACTGTGTCATCCGCCAGGACGGTCAGTGCAGCAAGGTTCGCGGCGTAGCCGGTGGGGAAGACGACGCAGTCCGGGTATCCCAGCCAGTCGGCGAGTTCGTCCTCGAGCTGCCGGTGCAGGGTCGTGGATCCGGTGGTGAGACGGGAGCCACCGGCACCGGTGCCGAAGGCACGGGTGGCGGCCACGGCTGCGGCCACCACGGTGGGGTGGTGGGAGAGGCCCAGGTAGTTGCTCGAGGAGAACAGCAGGCGGCGGTCACCGTCGATGTCGACGACCGGGTGCTGGCCGCTGGAGAGGTCCACGGTGGAGCGACCGAGTCCGGCGGTGCGCCAGGTCTGCAGGCGGTCGGCAAGGTGGGTCTGAAGACCGGTACGGGAGGTCACGGTGGTTCCTTAATTGAACAGTGTATAGCCTGGTGGTGTGAATAGTGTAGAGCATGCGACGTACGCCTGGGACGCCAGCCGTGTCGCCGAGTCTGACCGACGGCACGTCTGGCATCCCTATGCGTCGCGACATACGGCGTCAGAGAACCTGCCGGTGGCGTCCACGTCCGGCACCCGGTTACATCTGGCGGACGGTCGCGAGGTCATCGACGGCATGAGTTCCTGGTGGGCGGCCTGCCACGGGCACGGTCACCCCCACCTCCGGGCTGCCGCACACCGCCAGGTCGACCGGATGAGCCACGTGATGTTCGGCGGTCTGACGCACCAGCCCGCAGCGGAACTCGCCGAACGACTCATCGACTTCGTCCACGGGCCGGGCCTTCTCGGTGACCCGTTGACGTCGGTGTTCTACTCCGACTCCGGGTCGGTGGCCGTCGAGGTCGCATTGAAGATGGCATTGCAGTACCAACGGGGCGTCGGACGGCCTGAGCGGAACCGCTTCCTGACCTGGCGCGGCGGGTACCACGGGGATACCCAGGGGCCGATGGGCGTCTGCGATCCCGACGGCGGCATGCACGCCCTGTGGACCGGTGTGCTCACTCCACAGGTCTTCGTGCCGGCGCCACCACCCCGTGGCAGCACTCCGGAGGTCATCGACGCCTATCTGTGCCGGATACGCACCGCTGTCGAGGAGAACCACGTCGCCGCCGTCATCGTCGAACCGGTGGTCCAGGGCGCCGGTGGGATGCGGTTCCACGACCATGCTCTGGTGACCGGGCTACGGCGTCTGTGCGATGACACCGGGACACTGCTCATCCTCGATGAGATCGCCACCGGGTTCGGGCGCACCGGCGATGAGCTGGTCGGCACAGCCGCCGGCGTCGTCCCCGATATCCTCTGTATAGGCAAGGCGCTGACCGGCGGTTTCATGAGCTTCGCCGCCACGTTGTCCACCGACCGTGTCGCCACCGCCGTGGATTCCGGACCGGGTGGCGGAGCGCTGATGCACGGTCCGACGTTCATGGGCAACCCCTTGGCCTGTGCTGTCTCACTCGCGGCCCTGGATCTGGTGGAGTCCGGGTACTGGCGCGAGCGGATACCTCGGATCGCCGAGCTCCTGCGCAGCGGACTGGCACCGTTGCGGGATGCCCCGGGGGTCGTGGATGTCCGTGTCCTGGGGGCGATCGGCGTGGTGGAGACCACCGGCCCGGTGGATACGGCGCGGGTCACCGCCGACCTGGTGGCGCGTGGCGTGTGGCTCCGTCCCTTCGGACGACTGCTCTACACCATGCCCCCGTTCACCTGTACCGACGGAGAGATCGGTCAGATCACCTCCGCCATGTGTGAGGCGGTGGGGCCACGATGATCCTCCTCGTCACCGGCACCGGCACCGACGTCGGGAAGACGGTCGCCACCGCGGCACTGGCCGTCCGTCTGGAGGACGCCGGGCACCGCGTCACCGTGGTCAAACCCGTGCAGACCGGCGAGCCTCCCGGACACGGTGACCTGCGTACCGTCACCACGTTGACGGGGATCACCGACACACACTGCTTCGTCACCTGCCCGGAGCCGCTGGCACCGGTCGCCGCCGCGCGACGGGCCGGCGTGATCCTGCCAGGTCTGGACGAGACCGCCCGTACCCTCAGTGCCCTCGACGGGCCGGGGCGGGTCGTCCTCGTCGAAGGTGCCGGGGGACTGCTGGTCAGTCTCGGCGGCTACACCCTCGCCGATCTTGCCGTCCGGCTCGGTGCACCGGTGGTCGTGGTGACGACAACGTGTCTGGGCAGCCTCAACCACTGCGCCCTGACTCTCGAGGCGCTGGAACACCGGGGTGTCGACTGCCTCGGGGTCATCGGCGGATCCGTCCCCGCGGATCCCGATGCCGCGACGGCCACGACCCTCGACGCGCTGACGACAGCACAGTGGCTCGGTGGGATCCCCGCCGGTGTGTCGACGCTCGACGTCGAGACGTTCCGGGCCGGTGCCGTCGGCTGGGTGGAGCTCCCGGAACTGTAACCTCCGGGAAACCCCCACGGCACCCTGCCGGAAAAACGGCGACCGTAGCGTCCTGTTCCATGACGAACACAACCCAGACACTCCATGCGACGCAGGCGGGCCCGGCGCCGTCCAGTGAACCTCAGGTGGCACCACCGTCCAGTCCGGTGGGGACCGAGGACTTCTCGTTACGTTTCGCCCCGCGCCACTACCGCACGTGGACGCCGGCGGCCGTGGCGGCCAGTGCCCTGGGCGGTATCGCCTACCTCGCCGACTTCTCCATCGGTGCGGCCATCGGCGTGGAACACGGCACCACCAACGCGGTCGGCGGCATCCTCATCGCCGCGCTGCTGATCTTCATCTCCAGTTTCCCGTTGGCCTACTACGCTGCCCGCTACAACGTGGACCTCGACCTGATCACCCGGGGGTCCGGGTTCGGTTACAAAGGGTCGATCATCACCAACCTCATCTTCGTCTCCTTCACCTTCATCCTCTTCGCCACCGAGGGTGCGATCATGGCGCAGGGGCTCAAGGTGGGTCTCGGCATCCCGCTGTGGGCCGGGTACGCGATCAGCTCGCTGATGATCATCCCGCTGGTCATCTACGGCATGAAGCTGCTGTCGAAGCTGCACTCGTGGACCAACCCGCTGTGGTTGGTGATGATGTTCATCCCCCTGATCGTCCTCGTCATCCAGGAACCGTCCTCGGTCGGCACATTCCTGGAGTACGGCGGTGAGAACAACGCGCCCGTCTCGTTCGCCGCGATGATGCTCGCTGCCGCCGTCTGCCTGTCACTGACCGCCCAGATCGCCGAGAACATCGACTACCTGCGGTTCATGCCCCCGAAGACGGACGCCAACCGCCGGTCCTGGTGGGCTGCGGTGATCTGCGGCGGACCCGGCTGGGTCGTGCTCGGCGCGATCAAGCAGATCCTCGGAGTATTCCTCGCGGTCTACATGATCTCGGTCGTCGGGCAGAGCGCGGACATCGCCGTGGAACCGGTCAACCAGTTCATGACGGAGTACCGGCAGATGATGCCCGGGTGGCTGGCCGTTACTCTGGCGGTGATCCTGGTGGTCATCTCCCAGATCAAGATCAACACGACCAACGCCTACTGCGGCTCCCTGGCCTGGACGAACATCTACTCGCGCACCACCAAGCGCTACCCGGGGCGCGTCTGGTTCGTGGTGCTCAACGTGTCGATCTCCCTGGCGCTGATGGAGTTCAACATGTTCAGCGTGCTGAGCTTCGTGCTCAGCTTCTACTCCAACCTGGCGATTGCCTGGATCTTCACCGTCGCGGCCGACATTGTGGTCAACAAGTACATCCTCGGCATCTCGCCGAAACGCCCGGAGTTCCGTCGCGGCATGCTCTTCGACTACAACCCGGTCGGTATCACGTCCGTCGTGTTGTCCGGCGGGGTGTCCATCGCGATGTTCTTCGGCGCTTTCGGGGACACCGTCGCCCCCTTCTCCCCGTTGTTCGCCGCGGTGATCGCCGTGGTCGTGACCCCGCTGATGGCGGTCGTCACGAAGGGACGCTGGTACCTGCGCCGTGACTCCGACGGCATCGACCTGCCGATGGAGGACGCCGACGGCAACCCTGCCGACGACCGGTTGACCTGTGCAGTCACGGGCGAATCCTGTGAGCGCCCCGACATGCTCGCCTCCGCGGTGCCGGGGCCGGACGGGAAGACACAGTACATCTCGTCGCTGGCGCTCACCCTGGACGCCTCGGGGGAGCACGTCCTACCCTTGGAGCATGGAACTCCCCGCTGACCTGCCGGCCACCGTCCGCGACGCCCGACGCATCGAGGTCTTCACCGGTGCGGGGATGAGCGCGGACTCCGGGTTGGACACGTTCCGCGACGCCACCACCGGCCTGTGGAGCAATGTGGATGCGCAGGCCATGGCGAGCATCGACTCCTGGTCCCGCGACCCCGATCCCATGTGGGCCTGGTATCTGTGGCGGGCGGCGAAAGCCCGTGCCGCCGTCCCCCACGACGGTCACCGCGCGGTGGCGGCGTGGCAGGACATGCCCGGCGTCACCGTGCACGTCACCACCCAGAACATCGATGACCTGCATGAACACGCCGGGAGTAGCGACGTCTCCCACCTGCACGGCAGTCTGTTCTCCTTCCGTTGCACGATCTGCGGTGCCCCGGCCGCGGAGCCTGCACTGCCGTCTCTCGGCGACGACCCGGTTGACCGCATCCAGCCGCCGGAGTGCCGGATCTGCGGAAACCCCGTGCGGCCCGGCGTCGTCTGGTTCGGTGAAGCGTTGCCGCACGCGGATTTCGTCGCCGCCGAGGAGTCCATGGAGACCTGTGACCTGGTGGTGATCGTCGGAACCAGCGGGGTGGTCTACCCGGCGGCGGGGCTGCCGCGTATCGCCGCGTCCCGTGGTGTGCCCGTGGTGGAGATCAGCCCCGATGACACGGATCTCACCCCGGTGGCGACATGGTCGCTGCGCACCACGGCAGCGGTGGGGCTGCCCCGACTGCTCAGATGAAGCGCACCTCGTCGAGGCTCAGCGCGTCCCCCGGGGGCATCTGGCCCTTGGCGATCTCCACGTAGTGCCCGGCGTGGGTGACAAGCCCGTCCCGCTCCTCCTGCAACAGCTCGCGGCGCACCTTCGCCGGCAACCCGGCGGCGAGGACACCGTCCGGGACGTCCTGCCCCTCCAGGACGGTGGCACCGGCGGCGACGAGTGTCCCGCTTCCCACCGTCGAGCCGCTGAGCAGTGAGGACGACATGCCGATCAGGGTGCCGTCACCGACGCTGCTGCCGTGGACAAGGGCCTGGTGCCCCACGGTGACATCGTCACCGAGGACGTTGGACACACCACTGTCGACGTGCAGCACACTGTTGTCCTGAATATTCGTGCGCGCGCCGATCCGTATCGCGCCGACATCGGCACGGATGACCACGCCGTAGAACACTGAAGAGTCGGGCCCGATCTCGACGTCGCCGATGAGTACGGCTGTCGGTGCAATGTAGGCGGTGGAGTGGATACGCGGCACCTTCCCGTCGAACGGCAGGATCAGGGGGCCGCTGGTGCGAGGGTTCTGGTAGATGTCCATGTTCCCCACTGTAACTACGGATCAGCCTGTTCAGTCGATAAGACCGACACTGCGCACCCAGTCCACCACCATCTTCCGCGAGGGGCCCACGAGTCGTGGGGCGAGCTCCGCAGTCTGCGCCCGCAGGCCATCGACGTCCACGTCATACCTCTCCAGGTCGGTGTGGTGGCCGATCAGCCACTTCTCGAAAGCCTCTGGGTCGATTTCGGGGTGGAACTGCAGACCGAGGGCATGGTTCGACCGAAAGGCCTGGACAGGAGTGTCGTCGTCATAGGCGAGCCGCTGCACACCCGCCGCTGCGGCGGCGGCGCCGACGGGCAGTTCGACCCTGTCGCCGTGCCAGTGCAGGACGGGGCGGTCCTCCAGGGCGCGCAACGGTCCGGACGCCCCGGCGTCGGTGAGCGTCACCGGCGACCATCCGATCTGCATCGGCCCCGCCGACGGGATGACCCGGCCACCCAGGGCGAGTGCGAGCAGTTGCGCGCCGAGGCACACGCCCAGCACGGGACGACCCGCGGCGTGACGGGACCGGATCAACTCAATCTCATCGGCGAGATACGGGTAGTCACCGTCCTCGGCGTTCACCGGCCCACCCATCACGACCAGCAGGTCGGCCTCCAGAGGGCCGGGCGGGAAGTCAACGCCGACATCCACGTAACTCGGCTGCAGGAGGTCGTCCCATGAGCCGGCGTCCTCGAAGGAGACGTGCCGCAGGACGATGGTGCTGAGGTCGTTGTCTGCCATGCCGTCCAGGATACGTGCATCATGGGGGTATGGCTTATGTGTTGATTGTCCATCACAGTCCGACCGACAAGCTGCGCACGATCGCGACGACCGTCATCGAGGCTGCCCGCGACGCGGCAGCACAGGTCAGTGAGGAACTCGATGAATCACTCGAGGTCAGGGAGCGTAATGCCCTGGAACCTGATGGAGATGAACTCTACGGAGCTGCGGCGGTGATCCTGGGGACCACCGCGAACTTCGGCTACATCTCCGGCGCGCTGAAGCACTACTTCGACTCGACGTTCATCCAGAACCAGGACCGCGAGAAACTCTTCTCCTACTGGATCCGCGGCGGCTACGACACCACCGGTGCCGAGAACGCGCTGGAGAAGATAGCCACCGGCTTCGGCTGGACCTCAGCAGCCGAGCCGGTGACCTTCACCGGCGACATCGACCCTCATCTCGATGAGCTGCGCGCAATGGCAGAGAACACCGTCGGCGCCTACTTCTTGTCCGCCAGCACGTAGGACGCGCCGGCGACACCGGCGGTGACGGTGAGCACAGCGGGCCAGGACCCCATCTTCTTCGCCAGCGGGTGGGAGAGGCCGAACCCGGCGACGTAGGCGGTGGTCAGACCTGCGGTCAGCGCGGGACCACCCTTGGCGAGCCAGGTGCGCCCGGCGTACACGCCGGCGGCGGCGAGCAGGACACCGCCGAGGGGGCGGATACCGGTCTCCCGGGCGCTCACCCATCCCCCGATCAGTCCGAGGGTGGTGACGGCGGCGGTGTTGACGTCCTTGGCTTTCTTCAGTGTCATGTCCATGCCCGCCAGGCTACCCTTGAGGGGTACGACCAGAAGTCAGACGGGGAAAGGAAAACGGAGGACCACCGTGACACAGCTACCCGACACGTTGCTGACGAGACTGTGGGGCATCGACGTGCCGATCATCGGTGCGCCGATGGCAGGCCGCGCCGGCGGTGACCTCGCTGCCGCCGTGAGCAGGGCCGGGGGGCTCGGAATGATCGGGGTGGGGGCGTCGACGTCCCCGGCGTGGGTACGGGAGCAGGCTGAGATCGCCGGTGGGGGAGGGAACTTCGGCATCGGGCTGATGGTCTGGGCCCTGACCGACGAGGTCTTCACCGCGGCGTTGGAGGCTAACCCGACTGTGGTGTCGCTGGCCTTCGGCGATCCGTCACCATGGGTGGCCCGTGCGCACGCCGCGGGCATCAGCGTGGTGGCGCCGGTCAACGACATGCCCCAGGTGCGTCAGGCTCTCGAAGCTGAGGTGGACGTGTTGTGTGTCCAGGGGACCGACGCCGGTGGACACACCGGACGCATCGGGACGATGCCACTGATGCAGCAGGTGCTCAACTACACCGCGGCGCACGCGCCTGGCGTCCCGGTTGCTGTGGCGGGTGGGGTGGGCACCGGACGCGGTCTTGCAGCCGTCCTCGCCGCCGGGGCGGACGCTGCCTGGATCGGGACGGCACTGCTGGCGTCCCCCGAATCTGCCGGTTCGGACGATCTCAAGGCCGCGGCGGTGACAGCGTCGTCCCGCAACACCGTGCTGACCGGGATCTACGATCGTGCCGAGCAGGTCGGCTGGGATATTGAGGCGTGGCCGACGCGGACCGTCCGCAATGATTTCGTCGACCGGTACGCCAGCGACAGTTCGGTGACGGACGAGGAACTCGTCGCCGCGCGGGGCCCCGGCGGGCGCTACGCGGACGACCTTAAGCTGCACGCCGGCCAGGGGGTCGGTCTGGTGCGGCAACGCGAACCTGCCGGTGAGACCATCGCCCGGATGGCGCAGGAGGCCTACGACCTGCTGAAAAGGTTCTGACGCCGCGCTAGCCCGGCAGGTCGGCAACCATCGCCGCCACGGTGGCACGGGCGGACTCTTCGCTGATGCGCCCCGCCATGAGCAGCGACCCCAGGCCGTGTCCCAGTGCCATCGCTGTATCGACGATGCTTCCGGCGGTCTCCTCTCCGAGTTCCGGGATCGCTTCCAGGCAAGCCTCGGTGAACTCGGTGCCTGTTGCTGCAAGGTGCTGACGGTACGCTGACGCCGCGGGCTCGGTGCCCGTTACCGCCATGAGTTCCATAGACACGCTGATGCGGTGGAAGGCGCAGGTTTCCTCGTCGACCGGGAGGGTGGCGGCGAAATACCCCTCAATGACTGAGCGCAGGGATGTGTTCGTCGTGCGCTGCTCGCACCACCGCCGGATGCTGCGGTCCGAGAGACGCTGCAGGGATGCTGAGAGCAGCGTGTTCTTGTCCGTCCCGTAGTACTGGACCAGTCGGAGGGAGACGCCGGCCTCCGCGGCGACGGCACGCATGCTGACTGCCGGAATCCCTTCTCTGCCGATGAGCCGGTCCACGGCGTCGAAGACTTCGTCCCGGCGGGTCATTGTACGCATGTACCAGATCGTATCCTGTGACTGGTGGGACGATTGCGCAGGGTCGCGTAGGATGGGTGACGTCATGACTGCTGTACCTGAGCACGCGCCCTGTCTCGATGTCGACCTCACAGCCACCCCGTGGCTGTATCCCGGACCCTGGCCCACCTCGTCCGGGACGCTGACCGCAGAGGGGTACTTCCCCGGTGAAGTAGGCCTGGTGGGAATCGCCGACGACCTTGACCGCACGCCGGTCGTTGCCGTCGGTTCGAATGCGTCGCCGGGGGTGATGCGCACCAAGCTACGGAACAACGGGGTGTCTGCCGTGGTCCCGTTCATCCGGGCCTGCGTCCCGGACACGACGACGGCGTTCACCGCCCACGTCAGCCCCCGCGGTTACATCGCCGCTGCTCCGTACCGGCAACCGGGCACACATACGACGATGTGGGTGAGCTTCCTCGACGAAGAGCAGCTCGACTGCGTCGACGAGACCGAGGCCCCGAACTATGACCGGATCCACGTCGGCGACACACTGACACTGGACAACAGTGAAGAACTTGACGGGTACGACATCTACCGCAGCAGCTGGGGGCTGATCCCGGACGTTCAGCACCACACCGGACGTGACATTGCACCGGTGCCGTTCGCACACCGCCAGGCGCAGTGCCGTGTGTTCCGCCACGTGCGGGAAAGGCTTGTCGGTGCGGTTCCGTCACTGCCAGACGGAAGCAGCGAGGCCGTGGTCACAACCCTGTGGGAGGACGGAGCCCTGGCAGGGAGGGTATCCGAGGAGCTGCATGGGGTCGCCATGGATGACGGATACTGATTACCCCGTCAGCCGGATTTATGCCGATCTCGCGTATGAATGTTGTCATGGACACCAATACACTCATTCTTGCAGCTGACTCTGCTCCTCCCCTGAGTTTTATCGGTTGGATCATCATCGGTGGTCTGGCAGGTTGGATCGGATCCAAGATCATGGGGACCGACGCCCAGATGGGTATTATCCTCAACATCATCGTCGGCGTGATCGGCGGTCTGCTCGGAGGCTGGCTTCTCACGCTGCTCAACGTGAACGTCGCGGGTGGTGGCTGGATCTTCAGCTTCCTCACCTGTCTCCTCGGCTCGGTTATCCTTCTCTTCCTCGTCGGTCTGGTGACCGGCAACAGGAAGCGGTAGCGGTCCTCGGGCAGCACCAGTGACCCCTGCACCTGCGGTGCGGGGGTCTTCTCGTGCCCGGCGATCAGCCGGGCGGTTCGTCCGGATCCCCGGTGTTCCCCTGGCTGTTCTGCCAGGCGCGGGCTAGCGGTCCGGTGGCGTGGGTGGAGTAGCTCCGGCCACCGGGGCCGACCCAGTCAATGGTGAACCCGTCGTCCGGGGTGGAACACGTCCACGTTCCTTCGGTCTTCAGGCGGTGGTGGGCGCGGCAGAGTTTCTGACCGTTGCGCACACTGGTGGGGCCGTTGCTGGTGGGATCCGTGAAAGGGGAATTCTCGATGTGGTCGTTCTCGCACAGGTTAGCCGGAACGGTGCACTGCGGGAACCTGCAGGTCGCATCCCGTCCCTCGAGGTAGTTCCGGTCCTGCAGGAGGAAAGGGTAGCCGTCGGACTCCGGGTGTTGGGCGGGGTCGACCGGGATCTCCTTGACGGTGGTCGCCGCGTCCTCAAAGCGGTCCGCTGTCCGGGCATTGATCCACCCGACATCGGCGACATATCCGGCACCGGTTCCGTGGATGCCGTCGAGCGTCGCGCGGTAGAGGTTTACCCGGATAGTCATCGCCTCCGGGGTATTGCCGAGCAGCTCCATGAGGATCTGTGCCTTAAGCTGAGACGGAGTCGGCAGAGACCTGCGTTCGTCTTCATCGGTCAGGATGCGCTCACGCCGGAGTCCGGCGAGCAGTTCACGCATGCGCTTCTCCAGTCCGGCGTCGATCGCGGCGCTGGTGGTCTCGCACCCGGCAGTGAAGATGAACGTGTTTCCGCGACGCCGCAGGGTCGCGGAGTCCTCCTCGGCGATGGCTGTCTCTGCGGCGAGCCCGGGGGCAATGTCGAGGATCGCCTCGTCGACACGGTCGCGGAGCTCGGTCAGCGACACCGGTGTCACCATGTCCCGCAGCCACGGTGTGACGTGTGCGTTCACCGCCGAGTCCAGGTGTCCGAGGATCTCGTCCTGACGGGCCGTAGGAATGGTGACCAGCTGACGGTTAAGGCGGCCCCAGATCAGGTCGAGATGCTCGGCGGTGACCACACCGCTACCGACGACGGCGGCGAAGAGTTCGATATTGCGGGAGGCAAGTTCGCCGGAATGGGCGAACCGCAGTGCATCGGCGCGGGACCGCCCCCGAAGTGCCGTCGCGGCAGCCAGGCGTGCGTCCCGGGGGATCTTCATCAGATGGGCAACAAGTACCATCTCCCCCTTGTTCAGGTGGAGTTGAATAGCGTCAATGTCCGCCCCGACCGTCCCTGTCGCTGTCGTCACCTTCGCTACCCCCGTTGTGTTTGTGCCTTGAAGCGTATACTGGAGCACGGACACAGTCAACAGTATGTTCGAATAGCAGGGAGAACGATGGGTACTCTCGACATTGCACGTGTGTACGACGTCCGGAACGGTGACCATGTCGCCGGAGCGAGGTTTCTTGTTGACCGGTTGTGGCCCCGTGGAGTAGCGAAGGACAGCCTTCCGCTGTCGGGGTGGCTCAAGGAACTCTCTCCTTCTGACCAGCTCAGGAAGGATTTTCATGGAGGTGTTCTTAGCTGGAGTCAGTTCGGAGATGCCTACCGGTCTGAACTTGATCAGCGGCATGTAGACGGCGAACTGGACGACGCACTCTCCGAGATCCGCAACGAGCTGAAGCACCGGGATGTTCTGCTCCTGTTTGCGGGGAAGGACACCGAACATACGCACGCACGGGTGCTCCGTGCCTGGCTGGACAGCCACGTGGGATAGGGGTGACCGTTACGGGTTCTCCGGCCAGGAGTGCTTCGGGTAGCGTCCGCGCAGGTCCCGTCGTACTCCGCGGTACGCACCGTCCCAGAAACCACCGAGGTCATCGGTGATGGCCACCGGTCGGCGCGCCGGGGACAGCAGGTGGAACTGGATTCGGCGCCCCGCGATTTCCGGGGAATGCCGCAGGCCGAAGCAGTCCTGGAGCTTCGTCGCGACCACGGCGGGCGTGTCAGGCGCGGCGTCGCTCTCCGGGTAGGTGATGCGGACGGTGCGACCGCCTGGAAGTGTCAACGATTCGGGGGCGAGTTCGTCGACAGGCTGATCCCATGGGATGAGTCCCCGAAGCAGACCAGCCAGGTCTGGACGCCTGCCTGCAGTCAGGTCAGGAACCACGAAATCCACGAACTCGCCGTCGCTGTGGCGTACGTCCGGATATCCGGGTACCCCGTGATTGTGCAGGTACTGGATGCGCCGTCGCAGATCACGGGCGTGTGCCGACCATTCCAGGGCATCCAGGCCGTGGACCTGCAGACCGGACCGCACCGCGGCCACCCGGTCGTCGCCGCTGACGTCTTTCGCGGGCACCGGGGTGGAGGACAACTCGATAGCGCCGAGACACCGGACCCGGCGCGCCTGGAGCTTCCCTGCGACGCCCCCGGGGAGCCACGTACACGTCACCTCGTCGGTGAGCAGGGGGGCCGCCGCGGCGAACGCGAGATCAGGAGACACTGGGACCGCAGTGTGGACCTGGGCGTCGGTAGCGCCCCCGGGAGTCCTCCCCAGGTCAGCGACCACAATCCACTCGCTGGACGGCGCCCGTCCGTCCCGCCACACCACGCCGGTACCCGAGGCCGTCAGATAGCGGGAGGAATCATCAACCCGTCGGGCAATCAATCCGGGGAACGCGCAGGCCAGGGTGTAGGCCACGGCATCATCCCCGGACAAGTCAGGGGTCACTGTGGCAGTGGGCGACAGCAGTCGCTGGAAGCGTCGTGCCACCGGGTCCTGTGGCCTGACGGCACGGACGGCGGCGGTAAGGTCGGGCACGCGGGCACCGTCGTCCAGCACGCTGAGCACGGCAGCGACCGTGCGCACGTCCACACGACGGCACGCCTCGTGTCCGCCGCGTGCGATCCGTGGGTCCGTCGGGATCGCTGCGAGCTGTCGTCCGGTCTCGGTGGCGAAGCCCTGGTCGTCCACTGCGCCGATCGACCGTAGCGTCCGTTCCGCGGCCTCTGCTGCCGTCGTGGGGAACGGGTCAGGCAGCGGAAGGTCCGCGCCGCGGGGCGACCCCCAGCAGGCGACATCCAGTAGCGCGCTGGTCAGGTCGCTGGTGGTGACCGCCGGCGGCGCATAGGCGGGCGCCTTGACGAACTGTTCGGCGGTGATGCACCTGTACACCGTCCCCGGCCCCTCGCGGCCGGCCCGTCCGGCACGCTGGGTGCAGGACGCCTGACTCGCCGTCTCAGTGACGAGGACGGACATGTCGCGGGTGGTGTCACGCCGGGACACTCGCGCCAGGCAGGAATCCACGACGACCCGGACCCCGGGAACTGTGAGGGACGATTCCGCGACGTCCGTCGCGACAACCACGCGACGCCGCCCGTCGTCATGTCCGCCGACGATCCGTGACTGCTCGGCGGCGGACAGGCGTCCGTGCAGAGCGGAGGCGGTGATTCCCCGCGACGATAACGCGGCGGCCACCGACTCGGTGTCTCTGATCGTGGGGACGAACGCGAGTACGTCGCCCCCGGTTGCCGCCGTCTCATCGAGTGCCCGCCGGACCGTCGTCTCCACCATGTCTGCGACGGCACGGCGCGACCGGCGGTCCCGGTTGGTCATCGACGAGGCAGAGTCGGCGTACCGGATGTCGAGCGGGTGGATGGGGGAGGGGACGTCGACCAGGGGCGCCGTGCCGTCGACCCCGCCGAGTAGTGCAGCAAAGTGTGATGCCTCCACCGTTGCCGACATGGCGACGACGATGAGGTCGTCCCGTAGCTCCCGCACCTGGGCGAGCATGGCGAATACCAGGTCAGACTCCAGGTGTCGCTCATGAATCTCGTCAATGACGACCGCGGCGACACCGTCCAGATCGGGGTCGGCGAGCAGGCGTCGGAGCAGGACGCCCGGGGTCACCATTTCGATGACGGTGTCCGTGGTGACCTTCCGGTCGCCACGTACGGTATAGCCCACCTCGTTGCCGAGAACGGACCCTCGTAGAGTGGCGATCCTGGCAGCGGATCCGCGCGCGGCGACGCGCCGAGGCTGGGTGACAATGACACGCCCCGAGACACGCCCCGAGACACGCCCCGGGGACGTCTCCGCGACATGTTCGAGCACGTACTGGGGAGCCAACGTGGTTTTGCCGGTACCAGGAGGAGCCTGGACGACGGCGGTGCCCCGGGTACGCAGGGCATCCAGCAGGGCAGTCCGCCCGGCTGCGAAGGGAAGGTCAGTCACACAATTCAGCGTAACGGCTGGGGAGATCGAAGGGCGGAGCGGTGGCGGCATGGTTCTGATAAGAGGTCTACAGTGGCTACTTATGAGCCTGAAGGAGAAAGCTGTGACCGTCGCCGGCAGGATCACTGACGCGGTACGCATAGGAAATGGACTTGACCAGCGAGATCTAGCCCCCGTCGGGTGGTACGCACACGAACAGGCCGTGGCGCGACTGAAGGCCAGTTTCGACGCGGTCCCCGCCGGGCGTCGCGTGCGGCTGGCGAAGAAGACGTCCAACCTTTTCCGCGGGCGTTCCGGCGAGGCAGTCGGGCTCGACGTGTCGGGGCTGCACGGCGTCATCGCCGTCGACCCCGTTGAGGGCACCGCTGACGTCCAGGGCATGTGCACGTACGAGGACCTGGTGGACGTCCTGCTGCCCTACGGTCTGGCGCCCACCGTCGTTCCGCAGCTGAAGACCATCACTCTCGGCGGTGCGGTGACCGGCATGGGGGTGGAATCCACCTCCTTCCGCAACGGCCTGCCGCACGAAGCCGTCCTGGAAATGGATGTGCTCACCGGTACCGGAGACATCCTCACCTGTTCGCCGACCCAGAACACCGACCTCTACCGCGGCTTCCCCAACTCCTACGGTTCCCTGGGATACAGCGTGCGGCTGAAGGTGCGGTGCGAACGGGTGGAACCCTACGTCGACCTGCGGCATGTACGCTTCGATGACGTTCAGTCGCTCACCGACGCCCTCGACAACATCGTCGTGGACAAGGAGTACGAGGGTGAACGGGTCGACTATCTCGACGGTGTGGTCTTCAGCCTGGAGGAGAGCTACCTCGTCCTGGGACGGGCGACCAGCGAGGCCGGCCCCGTTAGCGACTACACCCGCGAGCGCAGTTACTACCGTTCTCTGCAGCATCCGTCGGGGGTCCTGCGCGACAAGTTGACCATCCGCGACTACCTCTGGCGGTGGGACGTCGACTGGTTCTGGTGCAACCGGGCCTTCGGTACCCAGAACCCCACCATCCGTACTCTGTGGCCGCGGGATCTCCTGCGGTCGAGCTTCTACTGGAAGATCATCGGCTGGGACCGACGCTTCGACATCGCGGACCGGATCGAGGCACACAACGGGCGCCCCGCACGCGAGCGCGTCGTCCAGGACATCGAGGTCACCCCCGACAACCTGCCGGAGTTCCTCACGTGGTTCTTCACCCACTGCGAGATCGAGCCGGTGTGGCTGTGCCCCATTCGACTGGCCGACGACTCGGGCGAGCGGACACCGTGGCCCCTGTACCCGCTGTCACCCGGCGACACCTGGGTCAACGTGGGATTCTGGAGCTCGGTGCCCGCCGACCTGATGGGGAAGGACGCCCCGACCGGAGCCTTCAACCGGGAGGTGGAGAGAGTCGTCTCGGACCTCGGCGGACACAAGTCGTTGTACTCCGAGGCATTCTATTCTGAGGAACAGTTCGCCGCCCTCTACGGCGGTGAACGTCCCGCACAACTCAAGGCGGTCTTCGACCCGGATGACCGGTTCCCCGGGTTGTACGAGAAGACCGTGGGCGGCGTCTGACGACACGCACGACGACGCACACCGAGCACGATGACGCACGACAAGCACGATGACGCATGATGACCAAGAGGAGAGAGATGAGCAGGGGATTCACGCCGCTGACGGTGGGACAGATCGTGGACAAGGTCATCACACCGCCGGCACCGTTCCGGGTGACCGCTTTCGACGGATCCACCGCGGGGCCGGCAGACGCGGAACTGGCACTGGAGATCACATCGCCGGACGCCCTGGCCTATATCGTGACCGCGCCGGGCGACCTCGGACTGGCACGCGCCTACATCACCGGAAGCCTCCGCGTCACCGGTGACGAGCCCGGCCACCCGTACCTCGTCTTTGACCACCTCCAGCACCTTTACGACCAGATCCGACGCCCCTCGGCGAAGGACCTGCTGGATATCGCCCGCTCGCTGAAGGCCATGGGGGCGATCAAGGTGCAGCCGGCACCGGAGCAGGAGACCCTCCCGGGCTGGAAGAGGGCCATACTCGAGGGGCTGTCCCGGCACTCTCCGGAACGGGACAAGGAGGTCGTGAGCCGCCACTACGACGTGGGCAATGACTTCTACGAGCTCTTCCTCGGCGATTCCATGGCCTACACCTGTGCCTACTATCCCGAGTTTGACGGTGAGAACCAGGTCACCGGTCCCACCGGCGGGTGGCGGTACGACGACTGGGAGAAAGGGCCGACCGCCAACGGGCCGTTGACCCAGGCGCAGGACAACAAGCATCGCCTGGTCTTCGACAAGCTGCGACTCAACCCGGGTGACCGGTTGTTGGACGTCGGCTGCGGGTGGGGCGGTATGGTGCGGTACGCCGCCCGCCACGGCGTGAAGGCCATCGGTGTCACGCTGTCCCGAGAGCAGTACGAGTGGGGTAAGGCGAAGATCGAGGAGGAGGGTCTGCAGGACCTCGCCGAGGTCCGGTGTATGGACTACCGTGACGTGCCGGAGTCCGACTTCGACGCGGTCAGTGCCATCGGCATCCTCGAGCACATCGGCGTGCCCAACTACGAGGACTACTTCACCCGCCTGTTCGCCAAGCTGCGCCCGGGCGGTCGGATGCTGAACCACTGCATCACCCGTCCGCACAACCGGAAGACGAAGACCGGCCAGTTCATCGACCGCTACATCTTCCCCGACGGTGAGCTGACCGGCTCGGGCCGGATCATCACGATCATGCAGGACACCGGATTCGACGTCGTCCACGAGGAGAATCTGCGACCGCACTACCAGCGCACGTTGCATGACTGGTGTGAACTGTTGGCCACCAACTGGGACCAGGCCGTCCATCTCGTGGGCGAGGAGACGGCTCGTCTGTTCGGCCTGTACATGGCGGGGTCGGAATGGGGTTTCGAACACAACGTGATCCAGCTCCACCAGGTTCTCGGCGTGAAGCCGGACGCGGCAGGCAGTTCCGGGGTGCCGGTCCGCCAGTGGTGGAGGTCCTGACGGTAACGTCGGGACGATGAGACGGATCACCAGAGGCGCTGCGGTGGCGGTGCTGTGCACACCGTTGCTGCTCGGAGCCTGCACCATCGGCGACGCGGGACCGGGGGACGAGACCACGGACCCTGTCGTGGACACTGAAGCACCGCCCGATAAACCGGTGCCGGACTCTGCGGCGGAATCCGGCGCTGAAGACGGACCTGATTCTGAGGTGCCGGACGACCCCGACCAGCCTGATGCTGAGCCGGTGGAGACTGATCCCGACGCCCCGGGGGCCCGGGGACTGGCGATCGGTGACTGCGTCGCCGACATGGACCAGCTCGACGGCACCGGCGACATCGACGTCGTCGACTGCGCCGGCCCCCATGCCGGCGAGGTGTACGCACAGGCGGATATCGCAGGTAAGAACCTGTTCCCCGGCAACGAGCCGTTGGGGCAGGAGGCGGGAGCGATCTGCGGGGGTGACTCCTTCACCGGCTATGTCGGCATCGGATTCCCCGAGTCCTCGCTGGACGTCGTCACGATGATGCCGTCCAAGGAGAGCTGGGCGCAGGAGGACCGGACGGTGACCTGTGTGGTCACCGACCCGAACCTCGAGCAGATCGCCGGCACGCTCGAGCAGAGCTGGCGTTAGCGCTCCAGCAGGGTCACCAGCTTCTGCCGGTTGGACTCCTCCAGGTGAGCGACGGTGAGCGCCCAGGCTTGTGCGCCGGGGAGCCGGAGCCGGCGGTCGATGTCCTCACCGACGGCGTCGATCACGGCGCCGATATCTGGCCCGGTGCGGGGAGGGATCATCGTCACGGCTTCCGGCGAGCCCCACACCGCCGGGTCAGCGATGAACAGGTGCCCCTGCGCCGCCGCGTAGCCCAGGGCGGCCTCGCGCAGGTCCGACAGTTGGTCGTCCGAGACCTTCCCTGCCATCCAGGCGTCCTCCACGAGCGGCACGCGGTCGACCGGCCGGTGCGCGTCGACGATGCCCTCCAGCAGCGGGGTGGGCAGTGTGACCAGGGCACGTGAGGCTGCAGAGTAGACGTCGGCGGCGTCGAGGTAGGGGCGTCCCACGACGATGGTGCGGGCCAGTTCGCGGCTCGCGGTCATGAACGACAGCAGGGTGGTCAGTTGCTCTGCCGGGGCCGAGTTGAAGCTCCGGACGTCCCGGACCGCCGGAGAGGCTGCCGGGCGGGTGGCGAACAGCGGGGAGAACGGTGGCGTGTACATGCAGCCATACTCTCCCGGGGGTGTTTCCGGACGGTTACCGTCGTGGGAAGAACTCCGGCGCCAGGGCGTCCAGCGCCTCCACCACGACATCGGTCTCGGCGGCGTCGGTCACGGTGACACGCACCCCCTCACCGTCGAAGCAGCGTACGGCGATGCCGTAGCCGGCGATCGCCTCCTCGAAAGCGCGGGCACGGTCCCCCAGGTCCAGCCACACGAAGTTGGCTTCTGAACCGATTCTCCAGTCCTCCGGGATGTGCTCCAGAACACGGGCCCGTTGAGCCACGGTCTCGTCCGTACGTGCGAGCAGTTCGTCCTTCGCACCGATGCTCGCCACAGCGGCGGCCTGCGCGACCGCGTTCACACTGAACGGGATGCAGACCTTGTTCACCGCCTCGATGAACTCCGCACGGCCGACCAGGTAACCGACCCGCAGCCCCGCCAGGCCGTAAGCCTTCGAGAACGTCCGCGCGACCGCCAGATTCGGGTAGTCCGCGAGAAGTCCCAGTCCGTCGGGGAAACCGTCCTCGCGGACGTACTCCACGTACGCCTCGTCCAGCAGGACCTGGACATCCGAGGGGACCGCGTTGAGGAAGGTGATGAGTTCCTCACGCGTCACCGTCGTGCCCGACGGGTTGTTCGGGTTGCAGACGATCACCAGGCGGGTCTTCTCGGTGATCGCCGCAGCGAGACCGGGCAGGTCGTTGCGGTGGTCGGGGGTCAGCGGAACCTCCACAGCCTCGGCGCCGGCGACCCGGGCGAGGATCGGGTAGGCCTCGAAACTGCGCCACGGGTAGATGACCTCGTCGCCCGCGTCTCCGCCCCGGCACGTCGCCTGGACTGCCTGCTGGATCAGGGCGGAGGAGCCGGCGCCCACGGCGATGTTCTCGGCGTCCAGCAGCAGGGAGGACGGGCCTGCCAGCCAGTCGGCGATGGCGCTGCGCAGCTCGTAGGCGACCATGTCCGGATAGCGGTTCGCACTGGCCAGCGCCTCGGCCGCCGCGCGGGTGACCCCCGGTAACGGGCCGAGTGACGACTCGTTGCTCGACAACTTCAGGGGAAGTCCGTTCAGGCTGCCGGGGACGTACGGGGGCAGGGTGGAAAGGTCGGCGCGGATCATGGGTTTCAGCCTAGTCGTCGACTGATTTTGATCTGATGCGGGGGCCTGATGTATGGTTCGATGCGTCGTCACACGTGACGGCATGGAGGCGTGCCAGAGCGGCCGAATGGGACTCACTGCTAATGAGTTGTCTGCTTAACGGCGGACCGGAGGTTCAAATCCTCTCGCCTCCGCCACTTCAGTTTCCTCAGGCTTTTCGTGAGGGCGTGTCGTTAGCCGTCCGGTTCTTGTGGTGAGTTACCGGACATTCAGGACGCGGTCCCGCTATACGGGGTGTGTGGTGTACCCCGGGATCGCGTGACACGTCCCGTCTGGTGGTGTGCCGAGGATTCTGGAGTCGCTGGAAACAGCGTCGCGCCCGTAGCTCAACGGATAGAGCATCTGACTACGGATCAGAAGGTTGGGGGTTCGAATCCCTCCGGGCGCACGCTTTTCTTGGGTTGAGCCCCCTGTCCGCGATGTTTCGGCATCACGGACAGGGGGCTCGCTCGATTCCGCTCCGGGGGTGCAGGAGCGCTGCTACCGTCGGCCCATGACTACCTTCACCACGCTGATCACCGGCGCCAGCTCCGGGCTCGGAGCTGAACTTGCCCGCCAGTCCGCCGCGCTCGGCCACGACCTCGCACTCTGCGCCCGTAGGACGGAGCGGCTCGACGAACTGTCCGCCGAGATCACCTCGTCCTACCCGGGTCGTGCGGTGCGGACCTATGCGCTGGACGTGACCGACCCGGACGCGGTGCACCACGTCTTCCATCAGGCGGAGGAGGACGCTGACGGGGGACTGGACCGCATTGTCGTCAACGCCGGCCTGGGCAAAGGGCGCAAGATCGGGTCCGGGCAGCCTGAAGCGAACCGGGAGACCGCCACGACCAATGCCCTGGGTGCCCTGACACAGGCGGAGGCGGCGATGGAGATCTTCCGGGCGAAGAACACGGGCCATCTCGTGCTCGTCTCATCGGTGACCGCCCTGCGCGGTAACCGTAAAGCCATGACGACGTACGGGGCCACGAAGGCCTTCGTGGCGAATATGGGGGAGGGGCTGCAGTCGGAGCTCCTGGCGTCCGGCATTCCCATTGACGTGACCGTTCTGCTGCCCGGCTACATCCGTTCGGAGATGAACGAGAAGGTCGAGCAGAAGACCCGCTTCATGGTCGACACGCAGACCGGCGTGCGCTCGATGATGGCGGCGATCGAGTCGCGCAGACGCCGGTCACTGGTGCCAGGCTGGCCCTGGCGGCTGATCGGCCCGGTACTCAAGATCATGCCGCTCACGGTCGTGTCCAAGATCGTGTAAATAGATTCCCACCTGGTCCTTTGGTGCATTCCGGGTCGGCGTGTAGGCTGTAGTCTCGTTGCAGAGATGCGACGGCGCGCCCGTAGCTCAACGGATAGAGCATCTGACTACGGATCAGAAGGTTGGGGGTTCGAATCCCTCCGGGCGCACGCTTTTCTTGACGGGAAACCCCCAGGTCACACACTCTGTGGCCTGGGGGTTTCTCTCGTTTCCGGGGTGGGGAGAACACGACACGTTACGCCTGGTCGTATGTCTTCGTTCCGAACAGATCCCGAACGGATCCCGAACACGGAATGACCTCAGGCCAGAATGTTGGTGCGTGGACTCCCCGGGCGCTGGGACGACTACGTCAGGGCGGTTTCGGTGGTCAGAAACGACCCCAGGTGTCTGTGCCAGCTGACCCCGCTGAACTCCGGCCGCATCACCGACGGAACTTCGCGGCGGTGTGGATGAAGGCACCGATGGTGTCGGGCCACCGGGCCACGTCCTGCGGGGAGTAGGCGGTCACCAGCTGCGAACCCGGCAGCAGGGCGTGGAGTTCCTCGGCTACGGCCACCGGATGGGCAGGATCGCCGATCCACGCCAGGATGAGTGTCGGGATACGTCGTTCGCCGAGGGCGGCGATGCGCTCCCGGGAGGGCAGATCGTTGCCTGCGGCACCGCGGAACACCGTCGGTAACAGTGACTCCGGCACGTCCGGCATGGTGAACGGCACCTCGGTGCTCCGTGCCGGTGGGGCAGGTTCGGCACGGGTGGTCTCTGCGTACGCGGCCAGGCCGTGGTCCTCGACGAACTGGGCGGAGCGTTCGTACATTCCGGCCCGGTCACCGCGCAGTTCCCAGGCGGTGGGCGGAATGCACAGTGTCATGGAGGCGTAGGTTCTTCCCGCGGTCGCGGAGGTCAGGATCGTCGCCGCGCCCATGGACTGACCGACGACGTGGACCGGCGCGTCGGGGGAGAACTCGTCGGAGACGTGCTCCAGGTCGCGTGCCAACGAGGCCCACCGGTAAGCGGCGGGGTGTTCGGGCCCCGGTGACCGGCCGTGGCCGCGGGCGTCGTAGCGCAAGACGCGCAGGTCATCCTGACCCGCGGTGAGGTCGAGTCCCAGGGCGACGTCGCGGGCGCGGCTGGACGTCAGCCCGTGGAGCTGGACGACCGGGGTGCCGTCGACCGGGCCCCAGATGTCGTGGGCGAGAGTGTCTAATGCGTGACTCATGCAGGAAATCCGTACGTAATCCCACGGCCCTATCGTCCGTGGGTATGAGACTGACAACTGTAGCCCGTATGGAGCTCGCCGCAGGGCAGGTGCACGTGTTCGAGCCGACCGTGGCCTCCACCCCGGGGGAGGGTACTGGCGGGAGCACCCCCTCATTCGACCAGTCCAGGCATGCTGCGGCAGGGTCCCGTCCGGGGAGCTGGATGGCCGTCGCTTTCGCCGTGCCGCCGGTGGGGCGCGGACGTCTCGCCGAAGCATGGCGCCGTGTGGTTCAGCGGCACGGGACGTTGCGCTCGGTGTTACGGCACGACGGTGCGCAGGCGCGGGTGCACCCTGTCGAGGTCACCGGGGGACGGTGGGTGCGTGCCGGCGACGGCGTGTCGGACCCCCGAACCGTCCTGCGGGGTGTCTTCGACGCGGCCTGTGAGCCCTTCGGGTCACCGTCGCACCGGCTGGCGGTCGTGGACCACGGTGACGGCACCTGCACGGCGGTGATCGGCCTGGACCACAGTCACACGGACGCCTGGTCGTTGCTTGTCCTGGTGCGTGACATGCTCGCCGCGCTGGAACACGAGGATGAGCTCGCGCCAGTGCCGTCGTTCGCCGAGCACACCCGCGCTCTGGAGGACCTTCCACCGGCTCCGGACGAGATCCGTGCCCGGTGGACACGGGTGATGGAGACCCGTGACGGCGAGATGCCCGTCTTCCCGCTGAGCCTCGGTGACATCTCGGAGCCCCGTGACGAGGTCGTCGAGGTCATCGACGTGCTCGATGCGGAGGGTGTCGCCCGCCTGGAGGACGTCGCAGCCCGACGGGGCGTCCGGCTGCTACCGCTGGCCGTCAGCGTCCTGACCCAGGTCAACCGGGACATGCACGCCGGAGCGCTGTGTGCCGTCTTCCCCGTCCACTCGCGACGCGGACCGGCGGATGACCCCGCACGGTGGGCGGATTCGGTGGGGTGGTTCATCACCAACTCCGTGTTGGAGTGCGATTCCACTGAGCCGCTGGACTGTGATGCGGCCGTGCGTGACGCCATCGCGCTGGGCGCGTACCCCCTGGAGCCGTTGCTGCGCCCGTGGGGAGGGATGCCGAACACGCCGGGGATGTTCGCGGTGTCATGGTTGGACAACCGGCGTCTGCCGGTGCAGGTGCCGTCCGCGGCCCGTCCCCAGCATGTGTCGGCGTGGATCCGGACCGACGGGGTGATGGCGTGGTTCGTTCTCAACGATGACGGTATGCACCTGCGGGTGCGTTACCCGGGGACCCCGTCGGCGGTGGCGAACGTCGGGGAGTGGGCACGGCGCGTCGCTACGGGGCTGCGCGCGGTCAGCTCAGACGACACCGTTCTCGTAGGCGAAGACCACGACCTGAGCCCGGTCGCGTAGCTGCAGCTTCTGCAGCACCTTACGGACGTGCGTCTTCACCGTCTCTTCGGAGATGAACAGGGCGGCGGCGATCTCGGCGTTGGACCGGCCCGTCGCGATCTGTTCGACGGTTTCGAGCTCACGGGGAGTCAGCGACGCCAGTTCGGCGGAGGTCCGTCGGGGCGGAGTGCGCGGTGACCGGGCGACGGCGTCGGCGATGAGACGGCGGGTGACCGTCGGGGCGAGCAGCGCCTCACCGGTGACCGACAGTCGGACGGCCCGGGCAAGTTCGTCGGCGGGCGCGTCTTTGAGCAGGAACCCGGAGCAGCCGATGCGCAGCGCCTCGTAGACGTAGTCGTCGAGGTCGAAGGTCGTGAGCATGATGATCCGTGGGGCCGGGTCCAGGCCGAGGGACAGGATGCGTCGGGCGGCCTCGAGCCCGTCCATCACGGGCATGCGCACGTCCATGAACACCACGTGAGGGTGCAGGCGGGTCACCTGCTCGACGGCCTGGGCACCGTCGGCGGCATCCCCGACGGCGGTGATGCCCTCACGTGAGTTCAGCAGCGCGGCGAACCCCTGGCGCACCATCGCCTGGTCGTCGACGACAAGCACGGTGGTGTCGGATTGTGCGGTCATGTCGGACACGTTACCGGGCGGCGAGGGGTACCCCGGCGGTGACCGTGAACCCGCCGTCCGCGGCGGGAAGTGCGGTGAAAGTACCGCCGACGGTGCGCACCCGGGCGGACATGCCCTGGATCCCCGCGCCTCCGCTGTGCTCCGGGGGGACGAGAGCGCCGGCGGCTGCGGGACCGTTGTCCACGGTGAGTGTGGCCCATCCGTCGTGCAGGTCCAGCTCGACGAGCACTGTGCCACCGGGCGCGTGCCGGGAGGCGTTCGACAGGGACTCCTGCAACACCCGGTGCAGGACGATCCCGGTGGTGTCGTCGAGGGTGGCGGCCGCCGGATCGATCGTCCACGTGATGTCCATCCCCGCTCGACGTGCGGCCTGCAGTGTCGGGCCGATCTGGTTCGTGCCGACCGGAGTCGTCGCCCCGGACTCGGCGTCGCTGCGCAGCACACCGAGCAGCTCGCGCACCTGGTTGAGTGCTTCGCGGGCGGTGTCGGACAGTGAGTCGAACTCGGCGTGGATCGCCGGGGTGACGCCCTGCAGGCGGTAGGGGGCGGACTGCGCCTGCACCACGATCATCGACATCTGGTGTGCCACGACGTCATGCAGGTCCCGGGCCAGACGGTTGCGTTCCTCGGCCATGACCCGCATCTCGGACTGCTCACTGGTCCGGGTCTCTTCGCGGCGCAGGTCCCGTCGGGAGGCCAGCAGCCAGCGGAGCAGCAGGCACACTATGGTCCACACCACCGTCCCCACGATCCAGCCGACGATGACCTCCCCGGGGTTGAACAGCATGAGCGCCAGGGTGCCGACCACGGCGACGGCGACGGCGTCACGCGAACCGCGCACCACCACCACCGCCAGGGTGAACGCCAGGGCGAGATGGAACGGCACCGGCCAGCCGAGCATGAACCCCGGCTCGCTGCGCAACGGCACACTCACCAGGCAGGCCAGTGCCACCGTCAGCCACGACGGCCAGGGCCGCCACAGTGAGGCGAGAACCGGCCAGGTCCCCATCATCGCCAGCAGCGGAACGATCGCGGGGTGCAGCGAATGGGTCACGAAGTACGTCGGCCAGGCGACGGTGAAGAGGATCGCCGTGAAGATGATCACGAGGAGCAGGACGAGCGGGGGAACACCGGCGTGGGCTGCGACACGGGCCAACACACTCTGCACCGGACGGACCACCGGGGCAAGGCGGGTCATACGGGACGTGCGGGGCGGGGAGGCCGGGTTCTTCGTGCGTCTCATGGAAGAGACGCTAGTCGGCGTGCGGGGGACCCGGATCCCCCTGGAGAGTGAGATCCACAATCACTCCGCAGAGGGATCCCCGCGGCGGACACCGCTGCCTAGCGTTCCGGACCATGACACGCAGCAGAAGAATCCTCGCCTCCGCCTCCCTGGCCGCCGCCGTCCTTGTCGCCGGGGCAGTCGTCCCGCCCATCGGGTCGGCGGCGGAACCCCGCACGGTGACAGGTACAGGGACCGTCGGCGCGATCGACGCCGCCGACACCCTCGCCGCCGGTGGGACGGGGACGTCCTACTTCTCCGGGGACCTCGTCGCCGAACTCGGTTACCGGCCGGGCACGCAGGACGGGCACGCCACCAACCCCGCCGGTGACTGCTCGTCGCCGGTGCCGCTCCCGGAATCCTTCGAACCGGCGTGCATGACCCATGATCTCGGATACGACCTGCTGCGTGTCGCCGACCGCACCGGCGAGGCGATCCCGGAGCATACGCGCCGCGACCTTGACCGGCAGATGGCCGAGCAGATGCGGGACTCCTGTGCTGAGGGCGGCCCTGGTACTGCCGGCTGCCGGGCGATGGCCCGCGTCGCCCATGCCGCCGTCGCTGCCAACACCCTGCGACAACACAACGGTGCCCCGGTGGAGGAGTGGTTCCCGTGGTGATGCAATATGATGCGCCGGTGTCCGGACAGGACACGGCACAGGTGCCGGCGGCCACCCCGCGTGCCCCGCGGCGCTGGGTACTGCTGCTCATCGGACTTATCCTGTGGCAGGCGGCGGGTCCGCTGGCGGGGGCGACGTGGTGGGTTTTCGACGAGGGGCCTCTGATGCAGCGTCCTCGCGACGTCCTCACAGAGACCTCCCCGGTGGGTGCGGTGCGTGTCTTCGGCGACTATCCCGGACAGGACGCCGATGGTGCGGCGAGAGAGACCGTCGACGCGCTCGTCGCCGACGGGGGATTCTCCAAGGACACGGTCATGATCGCTTTGCCGACCGGGTCCGGCTGGGTCGACCCGGAGCAGGTGGAGGCGGTGGAGGACTGGGCCGACGGTGATGTGGCCACCGTGTCCGTGCGGTACGCACACACACCGTCCGCGGTGGCTTATCTGATGCGGCCCGACCTTGCGGAAGCCTCGGCGACAGCTCTGTTGCAGGAGGTTCTCGACCGGGTCTCTGGTTTGCCTCAGGATCAACGACCGGAGGTTATCGTGCAGGGCCAGAGTCTCGGCGTGGGCGCGGGCACGGCCGCGGTGAAGAATGTGACAGACGCCGGCACACGGACACCTGTGGCGGCCCAGCTGTGGCAGGGGCGGCCCGGCACTGTCGATGCACCGGAGCAGGACAGGTGCACCGTCGACCAGATCAACGACGATGACCCTGTAGCGAAACTGAACCTGCGTCTCGCCGTTAACCCGCTGGCGGCCGTCGGCGTTCTGGCCGACCTGCCGGGCTCGGCGTCCTCCACCCCCGGCACCCGGCACAGCTACCAGCCGGTGTTGCCGCCGGACGGGTGCCTTGCGTCCCGTTTCAGTGCCCTACACTGAAACGCACCGAAGAATCCTGTGTGCGGAAAGGTTAAGGGCTGACGATGGCTGAGAACGACGGCTGGGGACGCAGGGACGGAGACGACTCCACCCGCGAGTTCCGTCCCGCCCCCGGCGGCGACCAGAACCCTTACCCACAGTGGGGCCAGCAACCCTATCCACAGCAGGCCTACAGTGCAGACAGGTCATCGGCCGGTCGGATCCTCCTGGTGGTCGTCCCGGTGCTGATCATCCTCCTCGTCGCTGCTCTGCTGGTCTGGAAGTGGGACGACCTCTTCGGTTCCTCCTCCGACGGTGCGGCTGCACCGGCGTCGATGACGAGTCAGCCCGCCTCACCGTCCGAGGAAGAGACGGGTGAGGAGACGACCGAGGAGACTCCCTCGGACACCAGCAGCGCCGCCCGACCTGACCGGCCGGACCTGCCGTCGGGGGCCGAACCGGTGAACGACGCCGCACGGAACAATGACCCCACCGGCGACTTCAACTCCGTGTACAAGTCACCGCCCACCGGCGACAACTACACCAGCGACGAGTTCGCTGAGGCCGTCCGCAACGCCTTCGTCGACGCCTACCTCGACAACCGGGAGACCGACCAGACCATCGACGTGCGCAGCCCCGTCACCGGTGACAGTTACCAGATGACCTGCACCGACGAAGGAAGCTACGTCCACTGCGCCGGCGGGAACAACGCGCATGTCTACATTGCGTAGCCGGGTGGGGTGGGCCACATCCGGGGTCGTGGCGATGTCCCTGCTACTCACCGGGTGTGTCATCGGCGACGTTGACCGGGACAGCTCGACCGGGACCTCGGACGCGGGGACCGTGGCTGTCACCACCGGTCCGGCCCCGACCACCGGCGGAGAACCCGGCCCGACAGCCGACAGTGAGTCGTTGGACCTCCCCACCGTTCCCGGTGAGGCCGGGGTTGTATTGCTCGACGCCGGTGATGAGCGTTCCGGCGGATCCCTGGCAGACCTCTCCGACGCGGCGTGGTCCACGAGCAAGGTGCCACTGGCCATCGCCGCACTGAACAACGCGCCGGGCGACGAGACCCTCGCCGGCCAGATGCGCCTGGCGATCACCGTCTCCGACAACGACGCCGCCGAGGCACTCTGGGCATCGCTCGGCGGCCCGGCTGATGCCGCCGCGGCCGTGCAGGACGTCCTGCGGGACGGCGGCGACATGACCACCACGGTGCCTGCCGAGAAGCGGCGTGCCGAGTTCAGTACATTCGGGCAGACTGCCTGGACACTCGACGACCAGGCCACCTTCGCCTCGGAGCTGCGCTGCATCAGCGGCTCAGGCCCCGTCCTCGACGCGATGGGGCACGTGAGCTCCGACCAGTCCTACGGGCTCGGGCGGTTCGACGGGGCCCGGTTCAAGGGCGGCTGGGGGCCAGGGGAGGACGGAACGTACCTGCTCCGTCAGTTCGGTCTGATTCCCGCGCAGGACGGCACGATGGTGCCCGTCGCGGTCGCAGCCACCGCAACGGACGGCAGTTACGAGTCCGCCCAGGGGGTGCTCGACCAGATCGTTGAATCGGTCTGGGACACCGTCGCCGGTGCTCACGGGGTAGCCGCGGACGGCGACTGCTGAATTCTCCACAGCGTGGGCTAGTGTCGATGGCTGTGGTACGCAGGGCAGCAAAGTCAGCGAGAACAACGGGAACGCATCACCGTGCGCCGGATCCCTCGGCGGGCACGGTACGGGCGAGCCAGCGGAATCTCTGGGTCGTCGGCGGCCTGCTGCTCGCCATCCTGAGCGTGGCCGTGTTCCTCAACGGACTCACCGCAGATGACGGGGATGAGGCAGAACGTCATCGGCGTGCTCTTGAGCAGGACGTCGCAGCGTCTTCGGCGCCGACCTCCGAGGAGGAGGCGGAGAACATCCGGGTCGCCCTCGCGGGGGTCACCGACGACATCTCGGAGGAGTTCGGTGTCACCGCTGGTACGACCATGCGGGCAGGCGGGGGAATCGTCCACGTCGGTGAACTGCAGGACGCCCCGGCGCTGTCGTCGATCAAGGTTCCGGTGTCCATCGCCGCGGTGCAGAAGAGTCTGCAGGACGGTCGTCCCGTGGAAGAGCTGACCGGTGACATCGACGAAGCCATCACCGTCTCTGACAATGACGCCGCGCTGCGACTCTGGGAGTCCCTGGGGTCTGACGATGAGGCGGCCACGGCACTCGGCGGCGTCCTGGGCCAGGGCGGCGATCCGACCGACACCACGGTGGACTGGAACCGTGACGATTACGAGGGCTTCGGGGACATCGCCTGGACCCTCGACCACCAGACGATCTTCGCCAACCGGATGGCCTGCGTCCTCGGGTCCGAGCAGCCACTCGACGCGATGGGGCGTCTCGCTGAGGAACACAGCACCGGGCTCGCGCAGCTCGAGGGCTCGCATGTGAAAGGCGGCTGGGGCGACACAGCGGACGGCAGCTTCATCCTGCGCGAGTTCGGGCTCGTCGGCCCGGTCGACGCTCAGGTGCCCGTCGCCGTGGCCGTGATTCCGGAAGACGGTCAGGAAGAGACGGCCCGCGAGGCCGTCGCCGAGATGACCCGCCGGATCGCCCCCCTGATCGACGAGGCGTCCGCCAACGGTGGCGCCGCCGAGTGCCAGGCCGGCTAGAACACACCGATCTGTGCGCCGACGGTTTCGGCGTAGTGCAGCTGGTCCACCCAGCCCGGGGCACCCGGCTGCACCTGGATGAACGGCCGGTTGGACGGCGCCTCGCGCGTCCGGCCGGCACGTGCCTCGTACCGTAGACGCGCGTCATGCCCGTCACGGGTCATCTGCCCGAGGTCACCGTCGGGGTCGGCGAGGGCGTCTCGCGCGGAGGTCAGCAGGTCGAGCGTTTCGTTCAACGCGGTGACCAGGGCGTCACGGTTGTTCTCACACATCGCCTGCACCAGGCGCGGTGCCGTGCCTGCCACCCGCGTACCGTCGCGGAAACTTGTCGCCGCCAGCGACAACGCCAGAGCGCCCCCCTGGTCCGCTGTGATGGAGAGCGCCTCGGCGACGACGTGGGGAAGGTGGGAGATCCGGGCGACCGCGCTGTCATGCGCCGCGGTACGCGCCGGCACGACCACCGCGCCGGTGGCCTCGGCCATCTCCACCACCTGACGCCAGGTACTCACCCAGGCCGGGTCGTCCCGCGCATTGTCGTGGGTGACCACCCACACCGCGTCCCGGAAGAGCCCACACATCGTGGCATCCCAGCCGGAGTCCGCCGTGCCGGCCATCGGATGACCGCCGACATAACGTGCCGCCAGCCCGTGGTCGGTGACCAGTGACAGGACGTCCCCCTTCACGCTGACCACATCGGTCAGCCCGCAGTCCGGGGCGTGCTCGGCGACAGCGTCAAGCAGCGACGGTAACGCGGGGACGGGGACCCCCAGGACGATCAGGGCGTCCTGTTCGGCGGCACGGCGTAGCGTCGCCACCAGGTCGGTGGAGACGTCGACACCATCGGCGGCGGCAGCGTCCACCGTGGACCGCGACCTGTTCCACCCGAACACCGGACGATCCGCTTCGCGCAGGTCACGCACCAGACTGCCACCGATCAGACCCAGGCCGAGCACACAGACAGGCAGGGGGGAGGTGGCGGCCGGGGACGGGGAAGCAGTGTTCACCTTTCAAGTGTGGCACAGGGCGACTACGGTTAGCGAGCATGAGTGGATTCGTCGTCGCAGCCGAACTCGCCGAGGGTGACTCCGGCGGCGCGTCGTGGCGCCTGCGCGTCCTGGAGAAGAACGTCCCCGGTGGTCTGCGCCCCTTGCTGGCCGACCTGGGCCGGCTCCGCGCCGCCGGTGTGCTGCTCGGCATGGTCTGTGTCGAGGATGACTGGTGTGCCCTGGTGCGCCCCGGCCCACGCGGCGCCCAGCTACTGCTCAGTGACGCCTCCGTGATCGTCGAGGACGACGACGAGCCCGGCATCGACCTCGCCCGCGACATCCTCGCCGACCTCGACGTCGACGGGCCCACCGACGACGACATCGATGACGCCGACGATCCCGACGCCCCCTGGCCCGAAGGAGACTTCGACATCCTCGCCGACCTCGGCGTCAGCGAACAGGTCCTGTCCGTGATCCTGGATGACGGCGACATGCTCGCCACTGAGCAGCTCATGCGCGTGGCCGAGGAGCTCGGCTTCGACGACGACCTCGCGGAGATCCTCGACAAGCTCGGGTACACCGGGTGGGCGTGACCGGTTCCGGCCTGCCTCGTCCCACCCGTGAAGAGCGTGACGACGCCCTGATGCGTCGGGCCCTCACCGTCGCCGCGTCTACACCGGAGAGCGATGTTCCCGTCGGCGCTGTCGTCGTCGGTCCCGACGGTCGGGAACTGGCCAGCGCCACGAACCGTCGGGACGTGGACGCCGACCCCACCGCCCACGCCGAGGTACTTGCCCTGCGTGCCGCGGCGACGGCCCTCGGCGACGGGTGGCGGCTGGAGGACTGCACCCTTGTCGTCACCCTGGAACCCTGCGCCATGTGTGCCGGTGCTGCCGTCGGCGCACGTATCGGTCGCATCCTCTTCGGCGCTTATGAACCGCGCACAGGGGCGTGTGGGTCCGTGGTCGACGTAGCGAGGGAATCCCCTCTGCACACCGTCGCCGTACGCGGGGGCGTCCTGAGTGAGGAGTGCGAGGAACTTGTCCGCGGGTTCTTCCGCAGTCGCCGTTGAGCATCTATCCTTGGTTCCCGTCAGAGCAGTACCCACAGCACAGTTCCTTCACGGAGGTTGGACACCATGGATTTCGGCGGACTCGCGGACAAGGCCAAGAAGGCCGTCAACGACAACCGTGACCAGGTCGAGGAGAAGGCCGGCGAGGCCATCGACAAGGTCACTGACGGAGACAAGGCTGACAAAGCGAAGAGCACCCTGAAGGACGGACTCGACAAGCTGTCCGGGAAGTAGTTTCCCGCGTTTTGCTCGCCGGGGTGCAGTTGTTGTACCTTTGTCGGCGGTGGCGTGACCGAGCGGCCGAAGGTACTCGCCTCGAAAGCGAGCGTCGTGTAACAGCGACCGGGGGTTCAAATCCCTCCGCCACCGCCACAGAACCCTCCCGGCAACGGGAGGGTTTTTCTCGTTGTTGCTGGGGATCCGCTGCGAAACAGGCGTCGGTTCAGGCGGACGGGCTAGGATTGTCTCTCGCACTGTGCTCCTACGTGGAAGGCTGACCTCTCCGTGGCTCTTTTCCTGTTCCGACTCGGCCGGTGGTCCTACCTGAGGCGGTGGCTCGTCATCGGGATCTGGGCGGTTCTGCTCGCCGCCGTCGGTGGTGGGTCACTGGTGATCCAGAAGGGCTACAACGACGTCTTCAGCATCGACGGGGTGCCGTCCCAGCACGCCACTCAGATGCTCATGGACGAGTTCCCCGGCACCGACAACCCCGCCGAGGCGTCGGACGTGAACCTGGTGTTCCAGGCCCCGGAAGGGGAGAAACTCAGCGACGAGAAGTACATGGGCGTCCTCGACGAGGTCGTCGAGGCTGTCCGTACCAACGTCGATGATTTCGGTGACGACTCCTCCTTCGGCAACCCGGTCGTCTTCAATGACCAACAGTCCCAGATGGTCATCGACACCTCCACCGAGATGGGGCTGCCCCGTGACGTCGCTGAGGCCGATGCCGCCAACGTCGCCACCCTCAGCCCCGACGGGCGGACCGGCACCACCTCCTTCGCCTTCGACGTCGACCTGCCCGCCGACGTCACTCCGGCCGACAAGGACGCGGTCAACGACGCCCTCGACATCGCGCGGGACGCCGGCCTGAAAGCAGAGGCCGGTGGCGCAGGTTTCGGTGACCCGATCGTCATCGAACCGATCAGCGAGGCCATCGGCCTGCTGGCCGCGTTCATCATCCTGTTCATCACCTTCGGCTCCCTCATAGCAGCGGGCATGCCGCTGATCAGCGCGGTCGTCGGTGTGGGCATCGGCGCGCTCGGTATCACCGGTGCGACCGCGTTCGTCCCTCTGAACAACATCACTCCGGTGCTTGGCATCATGCTGGGGCTGGCCGTCGCGATCGACTACGCCCTGTTCATCATGAGCCGGTACCGCGATGAACTCCGACACGGCCGGTCCAGACCCGATGCCACCGGCCTGGCGGTGGGTACCGCCGGTTCGGCAGTCGTCTTCGCCGGACTGACCGTGATCATCGCTCTCGTCGGCCTACGCGTAGCGAACATCGAGTTCCTCACCTACATGGGCTACGCCGCGGCGGCCACCGTCCTGCTCTCCGTCTTCGTGGCGCTCACCCTGGTGCCCGCTCTGTTCGGTGCCTTCGGCAACCGAGTCTTCCGGAAGGACGCGGCCGTCGGCGCGAAAGTCCGCGACGGAATGACGGTCGAGGAGGCGGACGATGCGGTGGCAGCGGCGTTAGCTTCCGGCAGCAGAGGCGCCCGACGGCGGGCCCGCGGGCAGCACGAGAAGAAGGCACGGAGAGCACGGTCGTCCTCCAGGGCGTCCCTCGGGACGCGGTGGGTGCAGCTTGTCCACCGTGCGCCCGGAGGCTTTCTGCTCGTCGTGATCGTGTCACTTGTCCTGCTGACTCTTCCGGCGATGAGTCTGCAGCTTTCCCTGCCGTCGGACAAGACGTCCCCGGTGGACAGTACCCAGCGGCAGTCCGCCGAGATGCTGGAGGAAGGCTTCGGCGCGGGGCGGAACTCGCCGTTCCTCGTCATCGTCAATACCGACGACGTGAAACCGGACTCCGCCGCACTGGCACCGTTGGTCTCCAGCGGGATCGAACCGGCGCAGGCTGCGTTCGTGACAGTGAAGGACCGGCTCGGCAACAACGTCGGAGTGAAACACTCGCAGCTGATCGGTGCCTCGGAAGACGGCTCAACCGCACAGATCCTGGTCACCCCGGAAACCGGTCCGACCGATGAGCGCACCGCGCAGCTCATCCAGCAGCTCCGGTCTCAGCAGAGCATCCTGGAGAACGAGACCGGCGTGGACATGGGCATCACCGGTCTGGTGCCGATCCAGCAGGACGTCACCGACAGGTTGTCCGACGCGATGCCGATCTACCTCGCTCTCGTCGTCGGCCTGGCACTGGTGCTGTTGCTGATGGTCTTCCGGTCGCTCATGGTGCCGGTGATGGCAGCAGCAGGATTCCTGTTGTCCGTGGGAGCGGCCTTCGGAGTGACTGTCCTGTTCTGGCAGGAAGGACTCTGGGGCCTGATCAACTCTCCCGGCCCCCTGATCAGCTTCATGCCGATCTTCCTCATCGGAGTCACTTTCGGCCTGGCGATGGACTACCAGGTGTTCATCGTCTCCCGGATGAGGGAGCGGTTTACCCTGCACAGCCACGAGGCTGCGAAGACCAGCAAGTACAACGCCGTCGAGGACTCGGTGATCGGCGGCTTCGGACTCGGTGCCAAGGTGGTGACCGCAGCTGCATTGATCATGATCTGCGTGTTCGCCTCCTTCATTGCCCAGCCGCTGCCGTTCATCCAGATCTTCGGTTTCGCACTGGGCGTCGGCGTGCTGTTCGACGCCTTCTTCATCAGGATGACCCTGATTCCCGCACTGATGTTCCTGTGCGGGCGTGCCACCTGGTACATGCCGCGCTGGCTGGACCGGATTCTTCCGTCGGTGGACGTCGAAGGTGCCAAGTTGGAGGACGCCTACTCTTCCGGGAAGGTTGAGCGCATGGAGGAGCCTGCTTCCGCGAGGATCTGAGTCACCCCTCAGAACGATCTCTGCCTCATGATCGTTCTGGGCGGTGACTCAGATCGTGGGGCATACGGGCGACGATCTTGTGGGGGTTCTGCTGAACCTGGATCCCGGTGATCTCTACTCCGCCACCGGTCTCGAGGACGACGACACGGGTCATGTCCTCGGAGACCGCGCGGAGCACCGGGCCAGCCGCGGTGTCGATGGCCGACACCCGGGGCATCCCGTATTTGCTGATCAGACCGGCAAGGAATCGGGTGACCCGGTCACTGCCGTACACAGGGTTGCGTGCGGCCCTGGTCAGACCGCCGGAGTCGGTCCACAGGATGCATCCCTCAGACAACTGTTCCACGAGAGTGCCGAGGTCCCCGGCATTCAGCGCGGTGGCCAGGGTGTCCAGATGGGAGCGGTCCACCAGCCGGGGGGCGTGCGTATCCGACGATGGTGTGGCCAGGGTCGTCCGGGCCCGACGGAGTCGCTGTCGCGTTGCCGCCGGGGTGCTGCCGACGATGTCTGAGATCTCCTGGTGGGACATTCCTGCGACGTCGCTGAGGACGACGACAACCCGGTCCACGGGACGAAGTGACTGGAGGATCCGGACGAACGCCAGATCGACGCCTTCGCCGAGCACAACATACTCGGCGGGGTCGTCCTGCACGGAAATTTCGGGCAGCCACGGCCCGACGTAGGACTCGCGACGTTTCGCCGCGGTCGTCGCAGCGTCGAGGGCAAGGCGGGAAACGACGACGGTCAGCCAGGCAGGCACGTCCCGCGGCTGCTGGCTTGTTCCGGCGACACGCTGCAGGCGTAACCATGCTTCGGAGACGGCGTCCTCGGCGTCCTCCCAGGTTCCGAGCACGCTATAGGCCAGGCCGAGCAGGCGTGGGCGTTCCCGGGTCCAGGTCGGGGTGGTCGTCATTTCTGCGAGAGTACGCCCAGCCGGTTCCACATGTTGATAGCGGCGATCTCACTGATCAGGGCACCGGTGGTCTTCTCACCGAACTCTTCGATCACCTGTTCCTGGAGTTCGACATCGAAATCGGTGTCTTCGCTGAGGCGCGTTCCAGCCGTGGTGAAGGCAAGAACGAGGTTGTCGGACGCGCTGAAGTGGGCGTCGGTGCTGTCTGGTGTCCAGTCCCGGATCGCGTCGATCCAGTCCTGTCCGAAGTCGTGTTTGAGGGCGTCGTCGGAGTGCATGCCGATGCAGAAACTGCAGCTGTTGAGGAAGGACGCACGCAGTTCGATGAGAAGGCGGGTGCGGCGGTCGAGTCCGCTGCGGGCGGCGAATTCGAAGGCTCCCGCCGCGGCATAGGTACGTTTATGGGTTTTCATCAGGTCAAGGTGGGTCATGGTCGATATCCCTCTGGCGTTCTGGTGGACAGGTTGACAGGGGAGAGACGGGATACCGGGTGACGATGTGACAATCTGCAGGTCAGAGCGTTCGGTGCTGTTCCGGTTTGACTGATGGTTGCCGCCGAGGGAATATACGGGTGGAAGAGGGGACGTTGTCGGGGAGATGCTCATGAACCACTGGGATCGAGGGCTACTCGGGTCGGATCAGGCGGCATTTATCGTCGAGCAGTGTGCGTCCGTCGTTCTGATCGAGGACCTCTCCTGGGGGTTGACGGACACCCGGGTGCTCCACGCCGAGGCTGGCGGGCGGGAGATGATAGTCAAGGCTGCCGGTAGGCGGAACAAACATATCGGGCGGGAGATCACGGGACGACAGCATGTGCCCGTGGCCTTTCTTGATCGGGGGACTGTCGGGGCAGTTCTTGCAGCAGATCGAGAACTCAACGTGGTTGCAGTCGAGTACCTCCAGGGGGACCTGGTTGAGGGGACAGAAGCTGAATATGATCCGGAGGTCCACCGGCAGGCGGGTGCTCTGCTGGCGAAGATTCATGAGGAGCCGGTGCCGGCGGACATGGATTACCCTGACTATGAATCACGGATGACGGCCAAGACACTTACTCTCCTTGACCGGGACCACCGGATCAGTGCGAGCACTGTGGACACGGTCAGACGGGTGCTCGCCGACAGTGCTCGACGCACCACGCCGACGGCCCCCGGTCGCCGGGTGCTTACACACGGAGACTGGCAGCCACGTAACTGGTTGATCGCCGGCGCCACACTGAGGATCATCGACTTCGGACGCTTCGATGTCCGGAGTGCGGAATCGGATCTGGGCCGGCTCGCTGTGCAGCAGTGGCGTGGCCGTCCCGACCTTGAACAGGCTTTTCTCGAGGGGTACGGTTCGGACCCCCGCGATCCGCGTACGTGGGCCGTCAATCAGATCCGGGAAGCGGTGGGGACGGCCGTCTGGGCACGGGAAGTCGGAGACCACGCCTTTGAGCAGCAGGGACACCGTATGCTCGCAGAGGCACTGGACCTGTACTGATAACCGGCTCCGTCCCGCACGGGGCAGCAGTCGCATTGAAGGAAACTCATGAGACGTGAGCTAGAGGAGTGTAGTGAGGACCCCGCCGTCCGCCCGTAATGCGGCACCATTGATCGCAGACGACCGCGGACTCGCGAGGTATGTCACGACATCGGCGATCTCTTCCGGCTCGATGAAGCGTTGCAGCAGCGAGGTGCCCCGCACCATGCCCTGCTTCAGATCATCTGTCGGTACCGCCCGTGCCGAGGCTATGGTTTCCACCACTCGTGCGACCCCGTCGGAGTAGGTCGGCCCGCCGAGGACGGTGTTGACCGTGACGCCGGTGCCACGGGTCAGTTTCGCGAGTCCATTACTCACAGCCAGTGACGCAGCTTTGGTTGCTCCGTAGTGGATCATGTCGCCGGGTACGTCCACCGCTGACTCCGTACCAATGAAGATCACGCGGCCCCAGTTCCGGGTGAGCATGCCATCCAGCAAGCCGCGTGCAAGACGCACACCGCTCATCAGGTTGACGTCGACGTATCGTTGCCACGCCTCGTCGCTGATCTCCATGAAAGGACGGACGTCGAACTGTCCGACGTTGTTCACCAGGACATCTACGGGACCGAGGTTGTCCAGCAGTGATTGCACGCCCCCCGCGTCTGTGAGGTCTGCCGCGATGCCGGACACCTGTGAGCTCGGAGAGGTCGTCTGCAGTCTCGCGACGGCGCACTCCACGCCGGCTGACTCACGGCCATTGATGATGACGTTCGCCCCTTCAGTGGCGCAGGCGGATGCCACCGCAAAGCCGATTCCTTGGGTTGACCCGCTGATGAAGATACGTTTTCCGCCGAGTTGAAGATCCATGCCGCCTCATCGTTCGATTTTTACTTTCCTGGGAAAGTGAATGCTACGCCTGATCACTTTCCTGTTCAAGTAAATGCGTAGGATAGTGCCATGGCTGAGACATTCGATCGCACTGAACTTGAGACATGGGCGTCGTTGGCCACACTCCTGGAGTGGTTGCCTGCGGCGCTTGACGAACAGATGCAGCGGGACTCCGGGCTCAGCCACTTCGAATACGGGATCCTCTATGCGCTCTCGCAGGCAGAGGATTCCACGCTTCGGATGAGCCAGCTCGCCGACTACGCGAACAGCACATTGTCACGGTTGTCGAGAGCGGTAGCCAGGTTGGAGAAACGGGACTGGATACGCCGCATACCTGACCCGTCGGACGGTCGCGTCACCGTAGCGATCCTGACGGCTGCGGGGCAGACCGCCGTGCGCGCTGCGGAGCCCGGCCACGTCGCCCTCGTGCGGCGCCTTGTCTTCGACTCCTTGACAGACACCCAGGTCTCGCAGCTTTCGGAGATCACCCGGCGGATCACCAGCGCGATACGTGAGGATCAGGGCTGGCGTCCGCGCAGTTCCGGGGGAGTGTCCGCGTAATAGCGGCCGAGGAACTCGTCGCGGTACTCCTCGAAGCGACCCTCGTCGATGGACGTGCGGATGTTCCGGGTCAACGTCGCCATGAAGTGGATGTTGTGCAGGGTGCACAGGGTGCCAGCCAGGAATTCCTTCGCGCGCAGCAGGTGGTGGATGTACGCCCTCGAGTAGTGGTCGCACACATAGCCGCCGAGCGACGCATCGATGGGTATGAAGTCGCGACGGTGGCGTCCCGCCATGAGGTTCAGGCGACCGTCCAGCGTGTACACCCCGCCACGGCGCGCCAGCCGGGTCGGTGCCACGCAGTCGAAGGTGTCCGCTCCTGCGGCAATGGCGGTAAACAGGTCGTCCGGCTCCGAAATCCCGAGCATATGGCGGGGCTTCTCGTCCGGCAGTTCGTCACAGACCCAGCCCGTGATCACGCCGAGGTTCTCTTTCTCCAGGGCGCCACCGATGCCGAACCCGCCGAACCCGCGGCGACCCGCCTCCTCCGCCTCCTTCGACAGCTCGACCAGGCCTCGCGCCGCCTGACGACGCAGGTCCTCGTACTGCGCGCCCTGGACCACGCCCCACAGCGACTGCAACGGCCGGTGACTGCGTTCGCCGGTCAGCCGGTCGTGCTCCACCAGGCAGCGTCGTGCCCAGCGGTGGGTCCGCTCCACCGACTCCTCCTGGTAGAGCCGGGTGTCCACCAGCGTGGTCAGCTCATCGAAGGCGAACATGATGTCAGCCCCGAGCCCGTGCTGGATCTGCATCGACTTCTCCGGAGTGAAACGGTGCTTCGAACCGTCGATGATGCTGCGGAAATCCACGCCGTCCTCGTCCACCAGGGCCATGCGCTCCTTCTTCACCGCGCGGATATCGCCCTCGGTGAGGTTCGCGACATCCATCGCCAGGACCTTCTTGAACCCGACCCCCAGGCTCATCACCTGGAATCCGCCGGAATCGGTGTAGGTCGGGCCGTGCCAGTTCTCGAACGCCGCGACGCCGCCGGCCGTGTCCACGATGTCCTCGCCCGGCTGCAGGTAGAGATGGTACGCATTCGACAGCATCGCCTCTGCCCCCGTCGAGCGGACCTGCTCCGGGGTGAGTGTCTTCACTGTCGCCTTCGTCGCAACCGGGATGAAGGCGGGTGTGTGGATGTCCCCGTGCGGTGTGTGGATCACGCCCGTGCGACCGTGGGCGGGTGCGCCGTCAACGGAGCCGACCCTGGTGCCGAGCTCGAAAGTGGTGTCATGTGCTGCAGGGGCCGGGGAGACGGCGGACTCAGTCATGGTGGGTCATTCTATCCGACACCCTGTGTGCCGCTGACAGGTTCAGTGGCTACCCTCGGCGGATGGAGAAACGAACTCCGTTCCCGAACTCATCAAGGAGATGCCTCCATGACTACCGCACGTCAGATCGTCCTCGCCAGCCGCCCCACAGGCGCGCCGACTGCGGAGAACTTCCGCACCGAGGAGGTCACGCTGCCGCAGGTCGGCGACGGGGAGCTTGAGCTGAAGGTGCAGTATCTGTCCCTCGACCCGTACATGCGGGGACGGATGAGCGCCGCGAAATCCTACGCCGCCCCCGTCCCCGTTGACGGCGTGATGCAGGGGGAGACAGTCGCCGAGGTAACCGTCTCACGCCATCCCGACTTCGAGGTAGGCGACCTCGTCCGCGCCCATACCGGGTGGTGCACCCACGCCGTGGTTCCGGCGACGCACGTGCGGACCCTGCAGACCCACGGCGCTCCGTCGACCACCGCTCTCGGCGTCCTGGGCATGCCTGGGTTCACCGCCTACGCCGGGATGAAGGTCATCGGGCAACCCAAGCAGGGCGAGACGGTCGCCGTCGCGGCGGCGTCCGGCCCTGTCGGCTCGATGGTCGGGCAGCTCGCCCAACTTGCCGGCGCCCGTGCTGTCGGTATCGCCGGTGGCCCAGAGAAATGCGCATTCGTTCGTGACGAACTCGGCTTTGACGCGGTGGTGGACCACCGTGACCCTGACTTCGCCGAGAAACTCGCCGACGCCTGCCCCGACGGCGTGGATGTCTACTACGAGAACGTCGGCGGTGCGGTGTGGGACGCCGTCCTGCCGCTGCTGAACAAGTTCGCCCGCGTGCCGGTGTGTGGCCTGGTCTCCCAGTACAACTCCACCGACGCCGGCGACCGTGACCGGCTGCCGGCAGCGATGGGCACGATCCTGGCCCAGAGCCTGCTCATCCGCGGGTTCATCCAGACCGAGTTCGCCGAGGAGTACTACCCCGAGTTCCTCGCCGAGATCGGGCCGAAGGTCGCCGACGGCACCATCAGCTACCGTGAACAGGTCGTCGAGGGCTTCGACACCGCGCCCGACGCCTTCATCGGCATGCTCGAGGGCAAGAACTTCGGAAAGCTTGTCGTCAAGGTCGACTGACAGGCGTCAGTGTGTGGAGGGTTGACGAGGTGGTCGTGCCCGCATGCGCTGCGGACATGGTCAGCCATGCCCGGGAAGGCTACCCGGTCCCGCGTCCGCCCACCAGCGCGTACAGTAACGGCAGCACCGAGATCACCATCATGGCCGTCCCGACCACCTGGGCGGCACCACCGTCGGCGCCGCCGCGGAGTACCGCGCCACCGATGACGAGCCCGACGAAGATGATCGCGGCGACGACGCGCACCGCCGCGCGCTCCAGGCGTTTGAGCTGCCGCTCGACCTGCGGGGTGTTGACCGACAGGTCGCCGCTTTCGATCATGGTGATCGCGTTGTCCAGGCGACGGGGCAGCCGTCCGAGTACCCGAGCCGTGGTCACCGTCGTCATGAGCGCACGGTGGGCCAGGTCCTTCGCCGAAGAACCTGCGCGTTCCCTGATCAAGCGTGCAGCGAAAGGCTCCACCGAATCCCAGATATTGAACCGGGGGTCCAGGGTGGAGCACAGCCCGGAGAGCATCGACACCGCCCGCATGATCAGCAGGAAGTTCTCCGGAAGCTGGAACGGCATTGAGCGGATGACATCGCGGAACCGCCTGGCGAAGTCCTCGAACTCACGGGGGTCGACGTGCTGCAGATCCATTACTCCCATCCCGCCGAAGCGGGCGAAGAGCTCGGTCACTGCCACCTGGAGCTCCGCGGTGTCCGCGGTAGGGAGCAGCACACCCAGGCGCTTCATGGCGGCGACCATGCCCGGACCGTCCTGCATGCCTACCGCGACAACCAGGTCCTGGAGCTGCGACTTCAGTTCGTCGTCCACGGTGCCGGTCATCCCGAAGTCGATGAAGGTCAGACGGAACCCACCGGTGTCGTCGGCAGCGTCCGGCGTGACGAAGATATTCCCTGGGTGAGGGTCGGCATGGAAGTGGCCGGTCTCGAAGAGCTGCGTGAACATCGACTCGGCGAGCCGTTCGGCAACCACGGACGGGTCGATCCCGGTGGCGCGCAGACTGTCGACGTCACTGATCTTGATCGCCGTGACGTCCTGTAGCGTCAGGACGCGCCGGACGCTGCGCTCCCAGACGACCGTGGGTGCGTCCACGAGCGGGGACGCTGCCTGGAAGCTTGTGCGGAAAGCATCTGCTTCCGCTCCTTCGTGCAGGTAGTCGATCTCCTCGTAGCTGGTACGGGCGAATTCTTCGACCAGGGCGGGGACATCCGCACGGACAGAAATGAAGCGGATCCGTGACAGCCAGCGGGCGATACGGCGGAGGGCGGCTAGGTCAACCTCCACGATGTCGGCGATCCCGGGTCGTTGGATCTTCACCACGACATCGGTGAAACCGACGTCGGCGGCCTCCTGTGACCTCAGACGTGCCTTGTACGCCTGACCCAGGGACGCCGCCGCCAGGGGTGTCGGAGTGAACGCGTCGAAGGCCCGGTCAAGCGGCATGCCCAGCTCGGCCTCCGCCAGCGAGCGCATGGCGTCGAAGTTCTCCGCCGGGACCTTGTCCTGCAATTCGGCGAGTTCATCGGTGACGGACGACGGCAGGATGTCGATACGCGTCGACATGAACTGGCCGACCTTGATCATCAACCCGCCGAGACTGGTCGCCAACACACGGAACCGGGCAGCGGCGCGGACGAACCGGCGCTCCTGTCCGCGTTGGCTGAGCTTCCGCAGACCGAGACGTGGCAGCACAATCTCGAACCACCACATCTGCACCATCAACCGTAGGCCGAAGGCGATGATGCGCCGGTAACGGCGGCGAAGACCTCGCTCGCCGCGCCGCTGGTCAGTCTTCTGGGACACCGTCGGCACCGTCGCCGCGGGTGTCCTCAGCGAGGATGGCGTAGATCTTTCGGCGGGTCTCGTCGAGCAGTGCAGTCGCACGACGGCGCTGGTCTTCGTTGCCACTGAGAGCGATCTGGTGCACCGCCTGGCCGAGCTTCACCCCGGACTTCGGCAGTTCCCCGCGGCCGTCGAACAGTCGGGTGAACGCGTCCCACGGTGCCGGGGCAGTCTCGTCTTCGCTGACCTCGGTAGCTTCAGCTCGCCCCGCTTCGGTCAAGGTGTACGTCCGACGGCCGTCGGACTCCTCCACGGTGGCCAGTCCCTCGTCAACGAGGAGCTGCAACTCCGGATAGACATCCGCGGCGCCCGGCGGCTCATGACCGTCCTGTGCGTCGTGCCGGTCAGCGATCTCGCGGACGACCTGACCGCCGTGGCGGGGCCCGTCGGAGAGGACCTCGAGTACTGTCGCGTGGACGCTCCGACGGGGTCGCGTCTGCTCCTGCGGCGTGGCCTGCGACGGGAGCGGCAGGTAGCCCCGCACGTTCTCGAGAAGGTTCCACAGCGCCGCCGGATCCGGGGCGCCGTCGTATCGGTTCTGGTGAGAGTATCCCATGTCAGCGCCTCCATGCGCCTGGTGACGGAAAGATGGACCACTCCAACGCTACCTGCGCTCCCTGTCCGGCACCTGGGAGTTACCGGTCAGCGGCCGTTGGCGCGGAGCACCTCGACGGCACGCACCGTGGCGTGGCCACGCCATTCCAGCGGGGCGGCGGCCGAGTAGCTGGTGAAGTCGACCGGCCAGCCGCCGTCGGAGCACTGCGACTCCGCCAGTCGGTCCAGGTCCGCAGCGACCGCGCGGCCGTCCAGCAGCCTGCGAACGGGATGTCCGGGGAACGGGGCGATGTCGAGAAGGTGGAGGGTCTCGCCCTCAGCCCCACCCGCCACGGGGACTGCACCGTCCGCCGGGACGAACCTGCTCAGGTGGTTGATCAGCCCCGCGGTCTCACTGCCACAGGCTGCGTCGAGCAGTTGCAGTGCGAAGGAGAGGACGTAGGCGGAGGGTGGGGCGTCCATGTCACGGATCGCGTCGAAACAGTAACGGGTGGCTGTCGACAACCACGGGTGATCCCGCACGGTTGCATCGGTGCGGGCGAGCAGATGCGCCTGGGCGGCGACCGCCGCCGTGATCTGTATCGAGGATTCTGACGGGTCCGTCTGGGCCCAGAACGGCGCACAGCCGGACGGATCGGCGATAGGGAGCGCGAACGGCAGGCCGCCGTCCGGCAAGGTCGCCGACTGCAGCCAGTCAAGCAGCGCAACGGTGTGCGGAGACCTCGCAGGAACAGCAGTGACCAGTGCTTCGAGGGCGTGCAGTGCACCGGCCGGCTGACTCTCTGCGGCCCGCAGGTCGGGTTCCAGGCCCCATCCGTATCCGCCGTCGGGGTTCCGGTAGGCGTCGAGGCCGCGGATGACCGCCTCCTGCCCGGTTCCGGTGGTCAGCACCTCGAACCGCCGACAGTCGAGGACGCGGGCGTGGGTGGTCATGAACTGTGACGCGAGAGTCAGGTCGATGCTCATGGCCCCATTCTTCCCCGAGACCGGGGATGTCGTCGGACGGCGTTATCCTGAATGCTATGACAGACTCCCGCACCAACGGCCGCTATGCCCCGAGCCCCAGCGGCGATCTGCACCTCGGTAACCTGCGTACCGCTGTTCTCGCCGAAGCCTGGGCGCGTGCCACGGGGCGTGGATTCGTCCTCCGTATCGACGACATCGACGCGTCACGGTCCTCGGAGATCTCGGCTGACCGTCAGCTGGAGGATCTCGACGCCGTCGGTGTCACCTGGGGCGGGGCAGTGGCTCGGCAGTCGGAGACCGTCGACCGGTACGACGTTGCCCTGGAGCGACTCCAGGAGGATGGCATGGTCTACGAGTGCTACTGCTCCCGCAAGGACATCCGCGAGGCCGCCCGCGCTCCGCACGTTGTCCCCGGCCACTATCCCGGCACCTGCCGGGACCTGGATGACACCGAGCGGGAGAGCCGACGGGACGCCCTCGCGGCGGAGGGCCGGGTCCCGTCATTGCGGCTGCGCGCACACGTCGGTGAGTGGACGGTGCGGGAGGCTTTCGCCGTCGAGGGTGGCCACTACACCGGCGACGTCGATGACATGGTGCTGCGGCGAGGTGGCCAGGGGGGCGCCGACGTGGGTTTCGCCTACAACCTCGCCGTCGTCGTCGATGACACACTGGCTGGAGTCGACCAGGTCGTCCGTGGTGATGACCTGTTGAGTTCCGCGCCGCGGCAGGCGTACCTGGCACACCTGCTGGAGCTGCCCGAGGTGGAGTACGTACACGTCCCCCTGGTGCTCGGACCCACCGGTGAACGACTGGCGAAGCGGGACGGGGCGGTCACGCTGCGTGAGATGCCGGGCGAGACGCTCAGGGAGAAAGGGCGTGCGGCGCGGGAGTGGATTGACCGCTCGATCGGGGAGGAGGCGCTGGCTGATCCGGCGTTGCTGAGTCATGTGCCGGTCACCTGGGAGGGGTGAACCCCTGCGCACAGCCTCAGCGGACCGACCGTTTCCGGAACACCGGGGCGACCTTCTCCGCCGCCGCTTTCTGCGCGATCCGCGTGTTCTTCTCGGTGAGCAGTCGGAACTGGCGAAGCCGTTCCCGGAGGAAGGTGACTCGGGCGCCGGACGTCCAGGTCTCGTCGACGAGCTTCTTGGCGTAGGCCACGGAGTCGGGTGAGCGGGTCGCGATCAGCGCGGCGAGTGCTTCAGCGGCCTCCACCGGTTTTTCGGAGACCTCGCTGGCCAGTCCATATTCTACCGCCGCGTGGCCGTCGAAGACCTCGCCGGTCATCGTGAGTTTCTTCAGGACGTCCGCCGGCAACTGTTGCTTGAACGCCTGCATCCCGGACATGTCGGGAATCAGACCCCACTTCGCCTCCATGATGCTCCACTGGGCGTCGGAGGTGGTGAACCGCCAGTCGGCGGCGAGTGCCAACTGCAGACCGCCACCGAAACAGTGCCCGTGCACGGCGGCGATCACCGGGACAGGCAGGCGGCGGAACCCCCAGCATGCTTCCTGGAACTGGTTCGTCCCGCGCCACGGGCGGGACAGGAACGACAGTGCCATTGCCCCCGGAGTCTTCATTACGGTTCCGAAGTCGAGCCCGGCACTGAAGGAGCGGCCCTCACCGGAAAGGACCACGGCACGGATCGTCCGGTCCTTGCGGATACGGTGCGTGATAGACACCAGCTCGTCGAGGATCTCGAGTGTGAGGGAGTTCAGCTTGTCCGGACGGTCGAGCCGGACGTGGGCGATCCGGGTGGGGCCGTCGGTAATGGTGAGGGTGGGGAGACCAGTCATGGGGCCAACGCTAGAGCACACAACACGCCGGCGTGCGTGAACGGCTGTCAGGCGCGCGACTCGTCCACCGCCGTGAAGCTGTCATCCAGTTCGTCAACGGTCCACGGCACCGACGCCACCGTGGGCTGGCTCAGCGCCATCGCTGACGTCTGGTCCGGTAGGTATGCGGCCCCACTTTCAACAGCGGTGAGCTGGTCCCAGCCGTTGAGACTCGACGGGTCGACCCCGATGGCCCACATCGCCAGGAAGTCGGTGTTCAGCATGTCGATGTTCTCCTCGGCGATGAAGGCACGTGAGCCGTCCTGGCTGGCGGCCCTGATCTCCTCGGGCACGCTCATGCCCAGGTCACTCAGGAACTTGTTCGCAGGGTCATTGTCGTCGGTGACCACCGCGAGGCCCTGCTCGCTGATCTGCCCGAAGGCGGCGCTGGCACCGTCGAGCCTCGGATGCGCGTCCTTCGTCTCATTGATCTTGTCGTCCACGTCCTGGATCAGTCCAGTGGCCTCGTCGGATTTGCCGAGGATCTGGCCGGCGAGTTCGGTCACCTCACGCCAGTCGTCCGACTGGGTGTTGTCCCCGACGACGGCGATCGTCGGTGCGATGGCGTTGAGCTTGTCGTAGGTGGCCTGGTCAGGAACATAACTGACGAAGATGACGTCCGGATCCTCCGCGGCGATGTCCTCGCTGTTGTCACTTCTGCCGTCCGCGCCCGCGGAGTAGGTCTCGACCTGCCCTGAGTCGTTGTTTGCCCAGGGTTTGTCGTTGTCATATCCGTCGATGCGGTACTCGATGTCGACAGGTTCACCGAGGGCGCTGAAAGCATCGGTCCAGGCGGGGGAGAAGCTCACGACCTTCTCCGGATTCGTCGGAACATCGGTGGTGCCCATGGAGTGGGTGACCGAGACGGTCTCGGGCGCAGCATCCGGGGAACCGGTGGAACTGGACTCGTCGCTGTCGTTGGAGCAGGCGGTCAGGACGGCGGTAGCCAGGCACAGGACGGCGGTAGCGGTGCCGCGTCGGCGGCGACTTTGTGCGGGGAAAGTTGTCATGGTAGCGAAGCCTATACTAAGTTACTGGGACTATGGAATACCTCTTATGGGACTCTGACCGGTGACGGTGGAGAGCAGGAGCCTGCCGTTCTACCGGGCAGGTGAACTCAGCTTCGACGTCCGGGCGTTCGGGTGGGAGGAGGTCTTCGCCAGGGACACCGTCTGGGGTGACCACTCGCACCCCACCCATGAGCTTCTCTGGCACGACTACGGCTCCGGTGCCGTGAGGGTCGGTCAGCGTGTATGGACGATCGCGGGAGGCGTGGCATTGTGGATTCCGGCCGGGCTGGTGCATGCCGGACGTGCTCACGCGGGGTCACGTCAGCGCACCGTCCACTTCACTGTCGACACCCCGGCGTTGGGGGAGGACCCGGTCACTGTGGAGCTCACCCCGCTGCTCGGCCTCCTCATTGACCGGCTTGGTGTCAAGGGGCTCGGTGAGCGCTCCCGTGAGCTGACCGAGCGGATGATCCTCGACGTCATCACGCCGTCCGAGAAGGAGCTTGTCCTTTCTGTGCCGACGTCGGAGCTGATCAGTCCGATCGTCGAGAGGGTGCGGGACAATCCAGCGGACCAGACCACGTTGAGTGTGTGGGCGACCCGTCTCGGCGTGAGTACGAAGACGGTCACCCGCACCTTTGAGGCGGAGACCGGGCTGGGATTCAGCAGATGGATTGCGATGGCCAGAATGAATCGTGCGGTGGTGCTGCTGGGCGCGGGAGATGAGATCGCCGATGTGGCGGAGCAGGTCGGGTACCGGTCGGCGAGCGCTTTTATCACCGCATTCCGACGGGCGACGGGCCTGACGCCGGGGCAGTTCAGGTCTCCGGAATAGCGGCGGACCACTGTCCGATCGGCGAAACTGTCTGTCCTGAATGCGTGATTGCGAACAGGGTACCCTCAAAGCTACTTTGAGCAGGCATGCCTTATCCGGGCGTGGCACCTCTGACGTTTCCCTCCCGCCGAAAGGTTCGACCCCATGACCCGCACACCGTTCCGGGGCACACCGCTCCGTACGTTGTTGATCTCGCTGCTGGCTGTCTTCGGTCTCGTACTGACCGCCTGCTCCTCCGATGACGGTGGAAGCGGAGGTGACGGCGACAGCTCCGGCGATACGATCACCATCGAGCATGCATTCGGCAGCACCGAGATCGAGGGCACACCGGAGCGCGTCGCCACCGTCCAGTTCGAGAACCAGGAAGTCCCGTTGGCACTCGGTGTGGTCCCGGTGGGCATGGCCAAGGCGAACTTCGGCGGCTCTGACGTCCTGCCCTGGGTGCAGGAGCAGCTCGACGAACTCGGAGTCAGCGGCGACGACGAGCCTGTCCTGTTCGACGAGTCCGACGGCATCGACTTCGAGGCGGTCTCCGACACCGCGCCGGACGTGATCCTCGCCGGATACTCGGGGCTGGAGCAGGAGGACTACGACAAACTCTCCGAGATCGCACCCACGATCCCCTTCCCCCAGGACCAGGTTGCCTGGGGCACTCCGTGGCGCGAGAACATCGAGATCGAGTCGAAGGCCATCGGCAAGGAGGACGAGGGCAAGGACCTCATCGCTGACCTCGAGTCGCAGATCACCGAGGTCGCCGACGCCAACCCGGAGATCAAGGGCAAGAAGACCATGTTCCTCACCCACGTGGAGATCGGAGACCTGAGTAAAGTCAGCTTCTACACCAGCCACGACACCCGCCCGATGTTCTTCGAGGACCTGGGCATGGAGGCCCCGGATTCCATCAAGAAGTTCTCCGAGGAGAATGACTCGTTCAGCGGTACCATCAGTACCGAGCAGGCTGACGTCTTCGACGACGTCGACATCATCGTGACCTACGGTGACCAGGAACTGCTCGACGCCATGAAGGACAACCCGGTGCTCGGGCAGATTCCCGCGATCAAGAACGACGCCGTCGTCCTGCTGGAGAACGACGAACTCGGCACCGCAGCGATGCCCACCCCGTTGGGCATCCCGTACATCCTCGACGACTATGTCAAGGTGCTCTCCGACGCTGCCGCCAAGAGTGAGAGCTGACACCGGCCCCCGCAATGACGACGAGCACGCCCACACGTACCGCTGAGAGCACGGCCGAGCGTCTGCGCCGCTCGACGGCGATGCGCACCCTCTGGTTACTTCTCGCGGTCGCTGCCCTGCTGGTCGTCATGGCAGTCTCTACCGCCGTAGGCTCGCGCAGCGTCGGACTCGAGGACATCCTCGCCGCCTACACCGGCGCGGCGGAAGGATTCGACCAGGCTGCCGTCGCCACCCGTATTCCCCGTACCGTCCTGGCGGTCATCGCCGGGGCCGCACTCGGTGTCACCGGAGCAGTGATGCAGGGAGTCACCCGCAACCCACTGGCCGATCCGGGGATCCTGGGGGTCAACACCGGTGCAGCCCTCGCTGTCGTCCTGGGCATGGCCTACCTCAGCCTGAGCACCCCGGGAGAGTTCATCTGGGTGGCTATGGCAGGGGCGGCGGTCACTGCCGTCGTCGTCTATGTCATCGGCTCACTCGGCCACGGTGGTGCCACGCCACTGAAACTCGCCCTGGCCGGATCTGCCACGGCTGCGGCATTGACCTCCTTCATCAGTGCGATCATGCTGACCCGGACCGATCTCGTCGACGTGGCACGGGACTGGCAGATCGGCGGTGTCGGTGGCGGTACCTGGGCATCGATCCGGCTCGTCGCACCGTTCCTGGTGGTGGGGTTTCTGATCTGTCTGCTCTCGGCCCGTGGCCTGAACTCCCTCGCCCTCGGTGATGAACTAGCCGCAGGTCTGGGGGAACGGGTTGCGCGGACCCGTGCCGCGGCTGCTCTCGGCGCAGTCATCCTCTGTGGGGCGGTGACGGCGGTGACCGGCCCTATCGGCTTCGTCGGTCTTGTCGTCCCACACGCCTGCCGATTGCTCGTGGGTGTCGACCACCGCTGGCTGATTCCGTTCTCGGCGGTGACCGGTGCCGTGCTGCTCGTCGCCGCGGACGTGCTGGGTCGCATCGTGGCCCGGCCCTCCGAGCTGGAGGTCGGTATCCTCACCGCCTTGATCGGCGCACCGGTCTTCATCGCCATCGTCCGACGTCAGAAGGTGCGTGCCCTGTGACCATACCCTCCACTGTCGCGGCCGTGGCCGCAGAACGCCGGGGACGTCTCCGGCGGTGGTGGATCCTTGTCGGGATCCTGGCCGTCCTGGTTGTCGCGATGTACCTGGTCTCCCTGTCGTATGGTCACACCGTCTACCCGTTGAAGGACGTGTGGCGCGTAGCCACCGGGGAGACGGTTCCTGGTGCCAGTTTCACCGTCGGACGACTCCGCCTGCCCCGCGCATCCCTCGCAGTGGTCTGCGGCCTGGCGTTCGGACTCGGCGGCGTGGTTTTCCAGACGATGCTGCGTAATCCTCTGGCCAGCCCCGACATCATCGGTATCAGCTCCGGTGCCTCGGCGGCGGCCGTGTTCGCCATCCTGACCCTCTCACTCAGCCAGGCAGGTGTCTCCGCCTTCGCGATCGCCGCCGGTCTGGCCGTGGCGGTCCTGGTGTTCGCCCTCGCCTGGAAAGGCGGAGTCGCCGGGACGCGCCTGATTCTGGTCGGCATCGGTGTGTCAGCGATCCTCACCAGTCTCACGAACTGGCAGTTGTCCATGGCACAGAGCTGGGACACCCAGACCGCCATGCGGTGGCTCACCGGCAGTCTCAACAACGCCACCTGGGAAGACGTCCTTCTCGTTCTCGTCGCCCTCGTGGTGCTGGTACCGGTGCTGCTGGCGCAGTGGCGCAATCTCGCGATCACCCAGCTGGGCGACGAGACTGCCGGTGCGCTCGGTGTCCGTGTCTCCGTCACCAGGCTGGTCCTGGTGATCGCTGGCGTCGGGCTCATTGCCTTCGCCACTGCGGCGGCCGGACCGATCGCTTTCGTGGCCTTCCTCTCCGGTCCGATCGCAGCACGACTCGTCGGGCCGGGAACCAATCTGCTCATCCCGTCCGCCCTTGTCGGGGGTCTGCTGGTCCTCGTCGCTGACTTCGCCGGACAGTGGGCATTCGACGCCCGCTACCCCGTGGGGGTCATCACCGGCGTCCTCGGCGCACCCTACCTGATCTACCTCATCATCCGGACCAACCGGCGCAACGCCACTGGAGGTGCACTGTGACGACCCACCACACGCTGACCGTCGACGACCTGACCCTGGGGTACGGCGACCGGACCGTGATCCGTGGCATCGACCTTTCCGTCCTGCCGGGGAAAGTCACCGGCATCATCGGCGCGAACGCCTGCGGAAAATCGACGTTGTTGAAGTCGATGTCGCGCCTGTTGAAACCTGCCTCGGGGCAGGTCCTGTTAGACGGCAAAGACGTGCACTCCCGTCCTGCCAAGGAACTTGCACGAACGCTCGGCCTGCTGCCCCAGTCGCCGATCGCCCCGGAGGGCATCACTGTGGCGGACCTGGTGGGCCGCGGGAGGCACCCGCACCAGGGCATCATGTCGCGATGGTCGGCCGCTGACGATGACGCCGTCGCCTTCGCCCTGGACACCACCGGTACCGCCGCATTGGCGGACCGGGCAGTCGACGAGCTGTCGGGAGGGCAACGCCAGCGCGTGTGGATCGCTATGGCGTTGGCGCAACAGACTGACCTGATGCTGCTGGACGAGCCGACGACGTTCCTGGACGTCTCGCACCAGGTCGAGGTACTCGACCTTCTCACCGACCTGAACAACTCCGCCGGGATCACGATCGTCATGGTGCTGCATGACCTGAACCTCGCGGCGCGCTACTGCGACCAGGTGGTGATGATCGCCGACGGGGGAGTGGAGGCGGTGGGTGCGCCGTCCGAGATCTTCACCGAAGAGCGGGTGGAGAAGGTCTTCGGGCTACATTCCCGGATCATCGAGGATCCGGTGTCCGGGACACCGCTGGTGCTGCCTATCGGCCGCCACCGGGTGCTGTGAGGGAAAACCGTCAGAGCCCGAGGTTCGCGCGCAGGGTAGAAGTGCCGGAGAGACGGGGACGAGCCCCCAGCGCAACGAGCTCGGGGAGTACCTCGTCACAGAGGAAACGGATGTCTTCGGGAATGGCCCGGGGCATCAGGATGAACCCGTCCAGGCCGGCCTTGTCGGCGATGCGTACCATGTCTGCGGCGACGTGGGCACCTGATGCAGGGTCGGACGAGGCAGGGGAGTGGAAGTGCAGACCGCGGACCTGCTGTTCACTGGAGCTGCCGAACTCCGGAAAACCACAGGAGGACAGGAAGAAGCCGGGCATCAGACGAGGAGCGTTCGCCCCCGTCCTTCCTGCCTCAGCGGCGAACGCGCGTAGAGTGTCAGCCGTCGTGCGCGCCGTGTCGATGTCGTTGAGTGCCGTGAATACCACATCAGCGTCGTTCGCGGCGGTGCGCAGGAAACTGTCGGAGGCACCGGCCATCACCACGACGGGCCTACCCTGCGGTGACCGTTGGAGAGTCAACGCGCCGGACACATCGAAGTGCTCGCCGTGGTGGTCGACGGGGCGGACGGCCCCTGGGCGGAACCACCGACGGTGTTCAGGATCTGCCACGACTGCGTCGGCAGCCCAGGATTCCCAGAGATGTTTGACCAGCGCCACGGCCTCCGCATGACGGGTTTTCATCTGTTCTCGCGAGGTCGCGGGACGGTGGGCGAAGTTGGACTGCTCCAGCCCCGGGTGCGAGGACACGGCATTCCACCCGGCCCGTCCGTGTGAAAGGTGGTCGAGGCTGAGAATCTGGCGTGCCAGTGGGAACGGTTCGTACCAGGTCGTGGACATCGTGGGAACCAGGCCGATGCGGGAGGTGACGGCTGCAAGATAGGAGAGCAGCGTGATCGGCTCGAACCACGAGTCCGCGATGGATGGGTCAGGTGGAGAAGCGTTGGCGACGTGTTTGTCGGGGAGGAAGAGGAAGTCAAGGCCGGCGGCGTCACAGTCACGGGCGAGTTCTTCATACAGTGACGGGTCCATCGCCCGGGCACAGAATTCGGGGGATTCCGGCCAGATACGCTGGTGCTGCCAGGGGCTCGAGGGGAGGACGCCAAGGTACATAAAGTGAGCCTACCTTTATTTCTCTTGCTGCGGTCGGGGCGTCCTCTGTGATCGTTGTCGTTACGGTCGAGAATCTGGGATGTCTGAGGAGCCGTTGCTTCCTGGGGCCTCCGCGACGGTCGGCGCCGCAAGAGGGGACTGCTCCTGGCGCTCTCGGAACGTGGTCTCCCACCACAATGCTCCCTTGATTCCCAACGGTTCGGGATCGAAGACGGGGTCCTGGCCGAGCTTGCGTTGCCGGTCGTAGTCCCGGACCACCTTGAACACGATGGGGGTCAGCAGTACCACGGAAATCATATTCAGCCAGGCCAGGAGACCGTACCCGATGTCTCCCGCGGCCCACATGGCGTCTGCGCTAATGACCGACCCGGTGAAGGAGATCGCCAGCGCGCCCAGTTTGATGATCCACTCGAAGAACCGGTTGCTCTTCTCTCCGAGCAGGAAGATCAGGTTCGTCGTCGCCACATAGAAGAAGAACACCTGGGAAGTGAAGGCGAACAGCAGAACCGCCAGTGCGACGAAGACGCTTCCCCAGCCCGGCAGGCTCGTGTCGATCGCCAACTGCACGAAGTTCGGACCGGCGATCGCGCCCGGTACGTGGTCGACGAGGTATCCGCCGGCCTGGTTCACCACGTGGTAGCTGTCTGTGATGATGATCATCAGACCGGTTGCCATGCAGATGAGGAACAGGTCGATGTAGATGCTGAAGGCCTGGATGATCCCCTGCTTACCGGGGTGGGTGGCATCAGCGGTCGCAGCGGCGAACGTTCCCTCGCCGAAGCCGGTGGCAGAGGCGAATACTGCGCGACGGACGCCCCAGGCGACTGCGAATCCAACGATGCCGCCGAACATCTGGTCCACCCCGAGGCCGGACATGACGATCAGTCGAAGTGCCTCCGGCACCTTTTCTGCGTTCATCGCAATGAGAACAACAGCGAACAGAAGGTAACCGACAGCCATGAACGGGACAACGGTCTGAGCCACCTGCACGACTCGACGGGTGCCGCCGACAACGACGAAAGCGAGGATGGCGGTGATCACCACACCCGTCATCCAGGGCTCGAGGCCGAAAGCCTGATTGGCGCTGGAGGCGATGTTGTTGGCCTGAATACCGGGGAAGACGAATCCGTAGCCGATCATTGCGGTGAGTGCCACTGCGGCAGCCAGCCAGCGAGCGCGCAGCCCGTGCCTGATGTAGTACGGCATGCCTCCCCGGTCTTCGCCGTGGATGCGACGTTTGAAGACCTGGGCCAGGACGGCTTCAGCGTAGGCGCAGGTCGAACCGAGGAATCCGGTGACCATGATCCATATCAGGGACCCCGGGCCGCCCATGGCGATGGCGGTTGCCACGCCAGCTATGCTGCCGACGCCGACCCTGCTGGACAGGGTGAGTGCGAGGGCCTGGAAAGACGACAGCCCGCCGTCGGTGGTCTTACTCTGGCGTAGTTGGCGGATCATGTCGGGGAGGCGTCGGAACTGGACGCCGCGTGTGACGATGGTGAAGAATCCGCCGACTGCCAGCGCAAAGTAGGCGAGTGGGTTCCAGATCCAGTCACTGATCGTTGTCAGTAAGTTCATGTGGGTACCGTCCGGGACGTGACACCCGCCGCGGAGGACCGTCCGATCGTGACACAGGACACAGTGCCGAGTCAAGAACTTGTTTTTTCGGCAAATCAGGTCAATGTCGTCGCGTGTCTGATAAGGCGGGGAAACCGCTGATCGCAGGTCATTTCTGAACAACGGCCTTGTGCAGAGCCCATTCGCTAGGTAGTTTTGTGATCACACATCACATCGGTGTGGAGCTTGAGAGCTCTTATCCTCGCAACCACCACGACACCCGCCGCGGGGATGACGGCTCACTCCCGAGCCCTGTACTGTCACCGTCCTCCCTGATCGCGACCCGCTCCTGCGGGTACGACCCCGGGGGATCCACCCTGGAAGTGAAAGGAAGATGATGGCCAAGACGATCGTGGCCGGAGTGGACTCAAGCCAGACCGCACTCAGCGCCGCCATGAAAGCTGCCGAACTGGCGGAAGGACTGGGGGGCGAGGTGCACCTCTGCACCGCCTACAGCACCACGAGTGCAGACGCCCTCGACTCGATCCGGACCAGGAACACCGGCGTCGCAAGCACCGCGGCGTACAGGACGTTGACCGACGGACTGGCTAAGGCGTCACAGCAGGTCGCAGAGTCGGTCGCCGCAGTCCTACGGGAGTCGTACCCCTCACTGGCGGTCGAGGCGACCTCCGGAGAAGGACCCCCGGCGGACGTCCTTCTACGGACAGCGAGGAAGGTCGACGCCGACCTCATCGTCGTAGGCAACAAACACGTCCAGGGTTTCAAACGCATCCTCGGCAGTGTCGCGCGCAAGGTCGCCTCTGAAGCGACATGCGACCTCTACATCGCCAACACCACCCAGAACGCCACCCAGCGGTGACCCGGGCCCCACTACGCTGAGCGGCATGCCCCGCACCTGCTTCGACCTCACCCACCCCATCGCCACAGACATGCCGGTCTACCCGGGCGATCCGACGGTGACGGTCACGGGAGTCGCCACCGTCGTCGCCGACGGATGTTCCGTCCGCTCACTCTCTCTGGGCACCCACACCGGTACACACGTGGACGCCCCGGCCCACGTCGACCAGGGTGGACGTACAGTCGACGGCATCCTCCCGGGTGAACTCATCGGCACAGCGAGTGTCCTGCATATCCCGGCCCTCAGGCCGGGGGAGATTATCACGCCGGCCCACCTGGGGGCGTGGCGCCCGGCGCGCATCGTGCTCATCGCGACCGGGTGGGACGCCCACTGGGGCACGGACGCCTACTCGACGTATCCAGTGCTTGGCGAGGAAGCGTGCCGACTGCTGACTGATGCAGGGATGCACCTTCTCGGCCTGGACACCGCCAGCCCCGACCCACCCGGTGCAGACGTTCTGTCTGTGCACGATCTACTGCTGGGGGCGGACCACCTGATCATCGAGAACCTCCGTGGACTCGCTGACCTGCCGTCGTCCGTGGAATTCACGGCGCTTCCCCTGCCCCTCGTCGGCGGGGACGGCTCGCCGGTACGCGCGGTGGCCCGACGACGAACTGCTTGCCAGGAGGGCCGACGCGGCAACCCCTCAGGTTGGTCCGACTAGCCTGTGGGGTTGCTCCGTCGGTCGCGGACCCCGTGGCAGACTGGTGGCCATGTCGACAGGACCATCAGCATCCTCTGCAGCGCACACCGCCCCAGAAAAACCCCCGGGCGGTGCGTATACACACGGTTTCGCCCGGGTCGCCGCGGCCACCGTTCCGGTCGCGGTCGCCGACCCGGCCACCAACGCCCGCGCCATCCTTGAGACCACCCGTGAGCTTCACGAGGATCACGTCGCCGTCGCCGTCTTCCCTGAACTCAGTCTCACCGGCTACGCCATCGACGACCTGGTCATGCAGGACGTCCTGCTTGACGCGGTCACGGATGCGCTGCACACCATCGTCGCCGCGTCGGAGAAGCTCTTTCCCGTCCTTGTCGTCGGCGCACCGCTGGCGCACGGCAACCGCCTGTACAACTGTGCCGTGGTTGTCCACCGGGGAAGGATCCTCGGCGTCGCACCGAAGTCCTACCTGCCGACCTACCGCGAGTTCTACGAACGCCGCTGGTATGCCCCGGGCGACGATGTGCGCGGCGGGCACATCCGGATCGGTGGTACCGAGGTTCCTTTCGGCACCGACCTGCTCTTCGACGCGCAGGACGTGCCTGGGCTGACCGTCCACGCCGAGGTCTGTGAGGACATGTGGGTTCCTGTGCCCCCGTCGTCGCTCGCGGCGTTGCAGGGGGCCACCGTCCTGCTGAATCTGTCGGGAAGCCCGATCACGGTGCAGCGGGCCGATGACCGGCACCTGCTGGCGAAATCGGCGTCGTACCGGAACCTGGCGGCCTATGTCTATGCCGCCGCAGGCCAGGGGGAGTCCACCAACGACGTCTCCTGGGACGGGTTGACCATGGTGTACGAACGCGGCGTGCTGCTGGAGGAGACTGAACGTTTCCCTGACGGTCCGCGGGTCAGCGTCGCTGATGTGGACGTCCACGGCCTGCGGGCGGCACGCATCCGCCAGGGCACGTTCGACGACAACCGTCGGGTCGTGCAGGACCGGTCAGACGTCGGTTTCCGCACCGTCCCCTTCACGCTCAATGCACCGCAGGTGGACGTGGGCCTGCACCGGGACGTCGTGCGGTTCCCGTTCGTGCCCGGCGACCCCGCCCGCCTGGCGCAGGACTGCTACGAGACCTTCAACATCCAGGTGTCCGGGCTTGTCCAGCGGCTGAAGGCCATCGGCGATCCCCGGCCTGTGATCGGCGTCTCCGGTGGCTTGGACTCCACCCATGCTCTCCTGGTTGTGGCCCGTGCGATGGACCGTACGGGGCGCCCGCGGTCGGACATTCTGGCGTACACGATGCCGGGCTTCGCCACCTCGGACCACACGAAATCGAACGCGGTGAAGCTCGCCGAGGCGTTAGGTGCGACCATCGAGACGCTCGACATCCGACCCGCGGCCACCGAGATGCTGTCGCAGATGGGCCATCCTGCCGGGGACGGTGAGCCGGTGTATGACGTCACCTTCGAGAACGTGCAGGCGGGTCTGCGCACCGACTACCTCTTCCGTCTGGCCAACCACCTCGGCGGCATCGTGGTGGGTACCGGCGACCTTTCCGAGTTCGCCCTCGGCTGGTGCACATACGGGGTGGGGGACCAGATGAGCCACTATGCGGTGAATTCCGGAGTGCCGAAGACACTGATCCAGCACCTCATCCGCTGGGTGATCGCCGACGGGAACGTGGTCGACAAGGACGCCGCGGAGGTACTGCGCTCGGTGCTGGACACGGAAATCAGTCCCGAACTGGTGCCCGCCGGTGCGGACGGGCAGGTGCAGTCCACGGAAGACACCATCGGCCCGTACGCGCTGCACGACTTCACTCTGTGGCATGTGTTCCGTGGGACCCGTCCCTCCACGATTGCCTTCCTCGCCTGGCACGCCTGGAAGGACGCAGGGGAGGGGCAGTGGCCGGCAGGGTTCCCGGACGAGGATCGGTACGACTATGACCTGCAGACGATCGTGGCGTGGGAGCGTACCTTCCTGCGCCGGTTCTTCGGCTTCGCCCAGTTCAAACGGACTGCCGTGCCGAACGGGCCGAAAGTGTCCCCCGCGGGGTCGTTGTCGCCGCGGGGAGACTGGCGGGCCCCGTCGGACGGGAATGCCCGGGTGTGGCTGGCCGAGCTCGAGCGCAGTTATCCCGACGTGCTCCCCGATATCGGGGGGTGAATTCTCCGCTCTTTTCTCTTCAATCTCCCCGGATATCGTCTCGGTCATACTGACTGGTAGACGCGCTTTCTGACGCCAATACCGTAGCCCTTCTCTGGCAGTTTTTATCCAGAATGTTCGCAGTGAACTCCAATGTTTCCTATGGTGGAAGTCTGTCATAAGGAATTCCGCGGACGTCGGAGGCGAAAAGAGCATGGGCGTAGTTGAGGCTTCACATGTCTACAAGGTCTTCGGGAAGAACGGCCCTGAAGTGGTGCGACGACTCGAGGAAGGGGCCGACCGGAGTGAACTGACGGAACTGGGGACCGCTGGCGTCATCGACGCGAGTTTCTCCGTGGACAAGGGCGAGATTTTCGTCGTGATGGGACTGTCGGGTTCCGGCAAATCCACCCTGATCCGCATGATCAACGGGTTGTGGACGCCTACAGCAGGCTCGATCAACGTCGCTGGGAAGAACATTTCGGAGATGGGAGACCGTGAGCTCCGGGAACTCCGTAAGAAGCACATTTCCATGGTGTTCCAGCATTTCGCCCTGCTGCCGCACCGCACCGTCCGGGACAATGCCGCCTACTCCCTGGAAATTCAGGGGGTAGGTAAGAAACAGAGGTTGGAACAGGCCGACCACTGGCTGCAGCAGGTCGGGCTGGACGGGTGGGGAGACAGTCTGCCGGGGCAGCTCTCCGGCGGCATGCAGCAGCGAGTCGGGTTGGCGCGGGCACTCGCGGCCGAGACGGAGATCCTGCTCATGGATGAGGCGTTCTCTGCGCTCGACCCCCTGATCCGTAACGAGATGCAGTCCCAACTGCTTGAACTGCAGCGTGACCTGGGCAAGACAATCATCTTCATCAGTCATGACCTCAATGAAGCGATGCGGCTCGGGGACCGCATCGCGATCATGCGCGCCGGACGTATCGCACAGATCGGTACGGCGAACGAGATTCTCACGAACCCTGCCGATGATTACATTGCTGATTTCCTCGCCGACATCGACCGCACCCGCGTCCTGACGGCGCGCAACGTGATGACGAGCGCCGGCCCGGAGGCGTCCTCTCTGCCGACGGTGGATGCGAGCACCCTGCTGGGTGACCTGTTTGTCCGGTCTGTCGATGCGTATGGCCCCACGGACGCCACCGGATCGTTGGCGGTGATGGACAACGGCTCCCTGGTCGGTGTCGTGGACCCGAAGGCACTGGTGGCGACGATGGCCGGAAAGGTGAACTGATCCATGGGTACATTCCTCAATCCGGACATTCCGCTCGGGCGGTGGGTCTCTGATTTCATCGACTGGTTCAACGAGGCTTTCAGTTGGTTGCTGGACTTCATCGGCACCGTCCTCGGTGGTGCGTACGACAGCGTCGCCACCGTTCTGGAATCTCCCGTCTACTGGGTGATGATCATCGTGCTCGCCGCACTCGCCTGGGCTGCGGCCAGTTGGAAGGTCGCACTGTTCACTGTCGTCGGCTTCTACGTCGTCCGCGGAGTGAACCAGTGGACCAACACCATGGACACGCTGGCGATGGTGTTCGTGGCGGTGGTCATCGCCGTGGTCATCGCGGTGCCGGTGGGTATCTGGGCGGCGAAATCGGCAACGGTGTCGACGATCGTCAAACCCGTGCTGGACTTCATGCAGGCGATGCCGGCCCTGGCCTACCTGGTGCCGATCATGGTGATCTTCGGAATCGGTGTGGTCCCGGGCATGATCGCCACACTGATCTTCTGCCTGCCGCCGGGGGTCCGGTTCACTGAGCTGGGGATACGCCAGGTCAACCAGGAAACCGTGGAGGCCGGCAACGCTTTCGGTGCAACACCACGCCACATCCTCTTCCGTATCGAGTTGCCGCTGGCTCTGCCCACGATCATGGCAGGTATCAACCAGGTCATCATGCTGGCCCTGTCCATGGTGGTGCTGGCCGGTATGGCCGGTGCGGATGGTCTGGGCGGGCCCGTCACCCAGGCGCTGCAGACCCTCAACGTCCCACTCGGGGTGAACGCTGGCGTCGCCGTGGTCATCCTGGCGATCTACCTGGACAGGGTGACTGCGGGACTCGGCCGTCGTACGCCGCTGGCACGGGCGAAGAAGGAGAGCGGCTGAGACAGAATCATTTCAGTAGGCTAATCATCACACGACTTTCTCGAGGAGAGACCATGACCACGACTGCACGGACCACCACACTGAAGAGAGGACGCAAGGCTGCGTCCCTCGGCGCACTCCTGATGACCACCGCCCTGGTGGCGTCCGCCTGCGGCGCCGAGAACGAAGGCGGCGGAAGCGACAACAACGGTGACGGCGATGACTCGAGCGCCGCCTCTGAGTTCGCGGACTGCACCCCGGGTGAGGAGTCGTCCGACCTCGCTGACCTCGACACCGACGACGACACCGACATCACGATTGCCGCGTTCAACGGCTGGGACGAGTCCTTCGCCGCCTCGCATCTGGTCAAGCATGTCCTGGAGGACGAGGGCTACACCGTCACGATCTCCAACTTCGACGCTGCGCCGGCCTACACCGGCGTTGCTGGCGGTGACATCGACTTTCTCATGGACGGCTGGCTACCTATTACCCACGCCGAACAGATTGAGAACTACGGCGACGATCTTGAGCCCCAGGGCTGCTGGTACGACAATGCGAAGCTGACGATCGCCGTGAACGAAGATTCTCCTGCCCAGAGCATTGCAGATCTTGCCGGCATGGGCGACGACTACGACAACACGCTGGTCGGTATCGACCCCGGCGCCGGTTTGACGAAGCAGACGCAGGACCACGCGATCCCGGAGTACGGGCTGCAGGACTACGACTTCCAGATCTCCTCCGCTCCGGCAATGCTGGCTGCGTTGAAGCGTGCCACCGACAACGGTGACGACATCGCTGTCACCCTGTGGCGCCCGCACTGGGCCTACGATGCTTTCCCCGTCCGCGACCTGGAAGACCCGAAGGGTGCCATGGGAGGTGCGGAGAACATCTACAACTTCTCCCGTACCGGCTTCTCCGACGACAACCCCTATGTCGCTCAGCTGCTGAAGAACCTGGTGCTCGATGACGAACACCTGTCGTCCCTGGAGAATGTCATGTTCTCTGAAGACAACTACGGTGGCGAGAACATGGAGGAGGCCGTCTCCGAGTGGCTCGACGACAACTCGGACTTCGTCGACGACTGGAAGGCCGGCGCGCTGGGCTAGTCAGCTGATCTTCCCGGTAGTCACCATTCGCCGTCCTGCCTCGAGCAGGGCGGCGAATTCGTTGTCCGGCATGAGGGAGCCGCCGGTGAGCCAGGCGATGTGGGTCCCGGGGTTATCGGTGTTTGCATCCACGAGACAACCAGCTGCTCGCAGGCCCGCACACGCCGAGGGTTCGAGGGACATCGCGGAGACATCGTGCGCCAGCGCGAGGACACGCATCAGGTCGTCGTCAGTGACCGTGGCATAGCCCGCAATCAGGCCGCCGACGGTCGCTCCGACGAAGCCGGAGGGCCGGCCGACCGCCAGCCCGTCGGCGACGGTGAGCTCTCCGCGCCCGATGTCCGTGACGCTGATGGCGTCGTCCAAACCGGTGAGCCTGCCGAGCAGGAATGCGGGCATCGACACCGGTTCGACGAACACGCACCGCACATTGTCGCCGAAGATAGTGGCCAGACCGTACGTGATTCCACCGGGTGCGCCGCCGATCCCGCAGGGAAGATACACGGTCAACGGGTGCTTCTCGTCGACCTGGACCGATGCCGCGGCTAACTGCCCGGCGAGCCGCCGACCAGCAACGGCGTAACCGGCGAAGAGGCTCCGTGAATTCTCGTCGTCGATGAAGTGCGCGTGTGGGTCCGCCTCGGCGGCGCGACGACCGGCGTGTACTGCCTCTGTGAAGTCTGTGTCGTGTTCGACGACGTCCACGCCGGAACGGCGGAGCCTGTCTTTCTTCCACTGTTTGGCATCGTGTGACATGTGCACGGTGACGGAGAATCCGAGAACTGCACCCATCAGGCCGATCGACATCCCCAGGTTGCCCGTGGAACCGACGACGATGCGCCGCGTCGCCATCTTCTCGCGTACCGGCTCCTCGAGAAACGCCGTGGGGCCGGTTGACAGGTCGATGCCGAGGTCCGCGGCGACGCTGAGCGCCGTCTCGAGGACTTCGTGAATGCCGCCGCGTGATTTCACTGAGCCGCTCACCGCCAGTGCGTCGTCACGCTTCACCCACAGGTTTCGGGGAACGGGGCGGCCGAATTCCTGCGAGAGAGCATCGCTGAGCGCACTGACCTTCGTTAACGGAGATTCGATGATGCCGCCGAGTTCCCGCGTATCGGGAAAGAGTTCTTCGACCAACGGGGCGAACCAGCGGAAACGTTCCTCGGCGGCGTCGGTGGCGGCGGTGAGTGCGCCAGGGCCGGTGTGGGACCGTTGCGTCGTGCATTCGGGCACCCAGACGGTGGGTCGGCCGGCAACGAGATCGTCGAACACGGCACGGGCGCGGTCGGAGGACAGTGAGCCCCGGAGAGTCTGCATGGCGACCCAGTGTAGAGGCGAGCGGGGTGGTACGCGTCCACGAATTCCCGGCAACGCGAAAACCCCCGGTCCGAAGACCGGGGGTTGTCCGTGGCGGAGGATAGGGGATTTGAACCCCTGAGGGATGTGACTCCCGCACGCGTTCCAGGCGTGTGACATAGGCCGCTAGTCGAATCCTCCGCCGAGAAATATACACACGACGGTGCCTGGGATGCAAAACTACTGCTCGTTCGATGATTCTGCCGGGGCGGCGGGGACACACGGAGCTTGTCCGGCACGGTACTGGTTGCAATGTTGGCTCCCGCTGCCACCACTTGCTACCATGAGGGCCGGACGCCGCGCGGCGTGCATCTTGTGAACTCCCCCAGGGCAGGAATGCAGCAAGGGTCAACGAGCTCTGGCGGGTGCGCGGTGTCCTTTAATTTTTTCTGCAGGTGCCCCTGGAGAATGTCCGGGGCATCAGGGTAGGTTCGGGGGTGGACCTGCTTTTCCGACGAAGGGCATTTCATGCTGATCGATGACCGTCATCTTGCGCACTGCCGTGCGTTGACGTCGTCGTAGCCGTACCGTCGGCTCCGTTGTCAACGCGTCCGTTGACAACCACTGGAGCCGATGATGTCAATCACCCACCAGCCGTCTGTCGTCCTGTCAGACGTGTCTTTTTCCTGGCCTGACGGTACCCCTGCCCTGGACCATATTTCTGCCGCATTCGGTACCGGGCGTACCGGCCTGGTCGGCGCCAACGGAACCGGGAAGTCGACCCTGCTCAAGCTCATCACCGGTGAGTTGATACCCGTCGCCGGGACGGTCACCACCAACGGTGCCGTCGGCTACCTGCCCCAGAACCTGCTCCTCACCACAGAGGTGACGGTGTCGGATCTTCTCGGCATCACCGATAAGACCGACGCGCTGCGCGCCATCGAGGCAGGCTCCGTCGAAACGCGGCACTTCGATGCCCTGGACGAGGCGTGGGACTTTGAAGTCCAGGCCCGAGCTGCGCTGGACAACGTCGGTCTCGAGAAGATCGACGTCGACCGGGCGGTCGGGACTCTGTCTGGCGGAGAAGTCGTCCTGGCGGCCGTGGCAGGACTCCGGTTGCGCAGCAGCCGGAGCGAGGGGGTCGTCCTGCTCGACGAGCCCACCAATAATCTTGACCGCGGTGCGCGGCATGATCTCTATGCCGCGGTCGCGGCATGGCCAGGTGCGCTGATCGTGGTCAGTCACGATGTCACGTTGCTCGACCTCATGGATGACACCGCAGAACTGCGTCTCGGACACCTGGAGCTGTTCGGCGGTGGCTACAGCGACTATCAGGAGCAGGTGGACCGGGAGCAGGCGGCCGCTGAGCAGGCGCTGCGTACCGCAGAACAGAAACTCAGGACGGAGAAGCGGCAGCAGACGGAGGCCCAGACAAAGCTGGCACGTCGTCAGCGCTACGCCCGTACGGATTTCGTGAACAAGCGCAGACCTAGGACGATCATGAATCAGCGTAAGACCGAGGCCCAGGTCTCTGCCGGAAAGCTGCGTGGAGAACTCGACGAGAAGGTGGCGGCGGCCCAGGAGGAGAAGCGGCAACAGGAGGGGCGGATCCGTGATGACACGGCCATGCGGATCACACTGCCGGATCTCGACGTGCCTGCTGGACGGCGCCTGGTCGAGTTCAGTGACGACCATGGTGCGTCACTTGTGCTGCAGGGGACGGAGCGTGTTGCACTGACCGGACCGAACGGTATCGGGAAGACCCGGTTACTGGAGTCTCTCATCCGTCAGGCCCGGGGCGACGGCAGTTCGGATGACGGTTCGACCGGGACGCAGAACAGTGTCCGGACATCTGCGTTCACCGACCGGATCGGTTACCTGCCGCAGCGGCTCGAACACCTGGATGACACCGTCAGCGTCATCGACACGGTGCGGGCGGCGGCACCGAATTCCTCGGTGGAGCAGGTGCGTGCGAGTCTCGCCAGGTTTCTCTTCAGAGCGGACAGGGTGCACCAGACAGTAGGGGAGTTGTCTGGTGGAGAACGTTTCCGGGTCGCCCTGGCCAGTATTCTGCTTGCGGAACCGGCGCATCAGCTGCTGGTACTTGACGAGCCCACCAACAACCTTGACCTCGACAGTGTCGATGCTCTTGTTTCCGCGTTGGGGGGCTATCGCGGAGGATTGATCGTAGTCAGCCACGATGATGCATTCCTCGACCGGTTAGGCATCGATACCTGGCTGGAACTTCAGCATGGCGCTCTGCGCCGGGGCGGCCTATAGTTCACTTCATTAGCCAATCAAAATATGTCGGGAGCGACGATGGTACGTACGCGAGTCCACAACCTGTTCGTATCCTCCGACGGGTACGCGGCCGGAGACTATGTGACCTTCGAGAAGCCGATCGGGGATGCCGGAGCACTGTTCAGTCGTTTTGACGGTCGTGTCATTGACGGCATCCACGGTATCGACGGGACCGGTGACCCGGTGACCGCAGACCACGCCATGTTCAGTATGTGGGGCCAGGGGATCGGGGCTGAGATCATGGGCCGACGTAAATTCGGCCCGCAGACAGGCCCGTGGCCGGACGACGGCTGGGAAGGATGGTGGGGAGAGGCCCCGCCCTTCCGGACTCCGGTCTATGTCCTGACCCATTACCCGCGGGAGTCGATCGAGTTCGACAACGGTACGAGTTTCCATTTCGTGGATGCGGCGCCGGACGAGGCGCTCCGCCTTGCGCGTTCTGCGGCACAGGGCCTGGATGTGCGTCTCGGCGGCGGTCCGTCGACGGTGAGTGAGTTCCTGCAGGCGGACCTCGTCGACTTTCTTCATCTCATCATCATCCCGGTTGTCCTCGGGGCGGGTGTGCGAATCTGGGATGACCTCGCTGGGGTGGAGGATCGCTTTACTGTCGAGTCTGTCAGCACGTCCTCCGGGCTCACTCATCAGCTGTGGAACAGGATTCCCCGGGGTTGAGTCCGACTGTCCGGTGGCAGCGGAGCTACCGGTGTCGGGTTGCTGTGGTCGCGAGCAGCAGGGTTCCGACAGCGGCGCCTCCGATGAGCCACAGCAGTGCAGGGACCACTGAGCTGTCGGCTCCAGCTGTTCCTGCACAGACGTTCATCGCCTCCACGACGGTGCTCAGCGGATTGCTCCGGACAATTCCCTGCATATAGGAGGGGAATCCTTCGACCGGCATGAACCCGCTGTTGCAGAACATCATGATCATCATCACCGGCAGCGCGGACACTGTGGCCTCCGGGGTGCGCGCCACCACCCCGACCCACGTCAGGAAGCAGCTGAAAGCCAGGGAGACCAGGGCCGCAAGTGCGAGGATGCCGGGTACTGCCAGCGGGTTCTCCAGCCGGTACCCCATGAAGAGCCCTGTCGTCAGGATCAGGGCCGCGCCGACGGTCCCGCGAATCACCTCCGCGAGGACCCGTCCGATCAGAGGTGACACGGTGACACCGGGAAGCGTCCGGAACCGGGTGAACAGTCCTTCCTGGCGTTCGGTGACCAGGCCGGCAGCGCTGGTGGCACCAGCGAACATCGGTCCTGTGCAGATCATCAGAGGCACCAACCCCTGGACTGCGGGGCGACCTGTCGCCATCTCGATGGCGTTGCCGAACATGAACGCGATGATCAGCAGCATCGCCACCGGCATGCCCAGGCTCTGTGCCAGAATCGCGGGGGTGCGCGACCATCCGCGTAGGGTTCGTCCGGCATGGAGGGCGACCGCGTCGAGGACGGACGCCGAGGTGCGCTGGGGTGGGGACGTGTGCGTTGTCGTGCTCATCGGCTCCTCCTGAAACTCCGGGCGCACAGGACGGCACCGACGACTGCAAGTCCGACGATCCAGGCGGTAGCGGCCCCGGCTGTGCCCGCGGTGACACCGGTGGTGCTGGCCTGGCGGAGGAGTTCTCCGATGACGGACACCGGGAGTGCACCGATGATGTCCGCCGCCCCGTCGGGCAGCGTTTCAGCGGGCACGAAGGACGTGGACAACATGATCAGTGGCATGGACACCGCCTGGAGCAGGGCAGCGGCAGATTCGGGGGTGGCGGCCAGCAGCGAGATGCCGTCGTAGACCAGTGATGCTGCGACGGCGAAACCGACGATTACCGTCAGGTAAACCAGTGTGTCGCCGGCATCGCCCTTCCACCCGAATCCGAGAAACACGGCACCGATCACGGTCACGACCGTCACGGACAACACTGCGCGGGTCAGATCGGCGACGAGACGGCCAAGCACCGGAGCCGCGGTGGATACCGGGGAGGCTCGCAGTCGGTCATTGATCCCGTTGGCCTTGTCGACTCCGATGGCCATCGCCGAGCCGCCGGCGGTGAAGAGGACCGCCTGAAGCGTCGCCGCAGGAACGAGATACTGCCCGTAATCGATACCGTTGGATTCCATGACCCGGGAGAAGACGATGTAGAGGGCGACGAGGAACAGCCCCGGAATCACGGTGGCGCTGATGACCGATCCAGAGTTGCGGCGGATCCGGAGTATGTTGCGTTCAGCCAGCGCCAGCGTGGACGGGAGAAACTCCGGCGCCCGGGGAACCGTGGTGGGGGAGGCGAAGGTGGTCACGGCGCTGTCTCCTGCGGTGCGGTCTTACCGGTGAGGGTGAAGAACACGTCGTCCAGGGTGTGACTGCCCATTTCCATGGCAGCCAGTTCGATACCTGAGGCCCCCAGCGCCTGCATCACTGCTGCCGCCGTCCGGGCTCCATCCGTTAACGGAACCGCGACCGTCTCTTCCCCGGTGGTCGGTGACCAGGTGGTGAGGGCGCCAGAGAGCAGGGGGAGATCGGCAGGATCCTCCGGGGTGAGAATGAGGTCATTCGGGCCGAGCCGTCCCTTGAGTTCGTCTGCCGTTCCCTCGGCGATGACCGTGCCGTGGTCAATGACCACGATGCGGTCAGCGAGTTCGTCTGCTTCCTCGAGATACTGGGTTGTGAGCACGATCGTCACCCCGCGGGCCTTGAGGCTCCTGACCACGTCCCAGAGTTCGGAGCGGGCGTGGGGGTCGAGGCCGGTGGTCGGTTCATCGAGGAAGAGGACTTCCGTGACGGTCATCATGGACACCGCGATGTCCAGACGGCGCCGCATGCCACCGGAGTACGTACGGACCAGCGAGCCGCCGACATCGGAGAGGCTGAGACTGGCCAGGAGTTGATCGGCGCGGTCCCCGGCCGCGGTTCTGCGGAGGCCGCGGAGGCGCCCGAAGAGGACGAGATTCTCGCGGCCGGTCAACTCGCCGTCCACGGCCGCGAACTGACCCGTCAGTGAAATCGCGGACCGTACAGCCGCGGCGTCCTTCACGACGTCGAACCCGGCGACGCTCGCGGTGCCACTGTCGGGGGTTTCCAGGGTGGACAGGACGTTGACGGCGGTGGTCTTGCCTGCGCCGTTGGGCCCGAGGACACCAAGAACCTCGCCGGGCTGGACGCTGAGGCTCAGCCGGTCGAGGGCCTGCACCGTGCGGTCGCGGGTGCGGTAGGTCTTCGAGACCGTGTCCATGTTGACGATGGGGGACGCGCTGCGCTCAGGCTCTGTCATCACTGTGGTCTCCGGATCCTAACTGTGAATAGGTATCAGCATTAGGTTTGCCTGTTCGATGTCAATTGTCAAGGGATGGTGTCAGGGGCAGGGTCCGCTCCCGCCGCTCGTCGACGTCCCTGGTGATGTCCCCGGTGATCTGAGCCGCCACAGGGGGTACGAACCGGCTGCGATGCCACACCCTGTCGGTTCCCGCCTGGTCCCACTACACTCGAACGGAACACACCCGTTGAAGTCGAGGAGGTCCTGCGGGACTATGAAGCTCACCCACGCGAACACTGACGTGCTGAACACCCTGACGTCCCTGAGGGGCGAGGCCGACAAGGCTTACCAGGAGCTCAAGGACCGACATCTGGCGCTTGACCTCACACGTGGGAAGCCCTCCGCTGAACAGCTTGATCTCGGCTTGGACCTGCTCAGCCTCCCCGGTGTCAATTACACGGGCTCGGACGGCGTCGACACCCGTAACTACGGCGGTGGTGACGGGATCATGGACATCCGGGCACTCTGGGCGGAGCTCCTCGGTGTCGATCCGGCGCTGCTGATCGCCGGGGACGCCTCCAGCCTCAACATCATGTTCGACCTGGTCTCCTGGTCGCACACCTTCGGTAACAATGATTCGGAGCGCCCCTGGTCGGAGGAGGAGACGGTCAAGTGGATCTGCCCGGTTCCGGGGTACGACCGCCACCACACCATCACCGAGACTTTCGGTTACGAGATGTTGACGGTTCCGATGACGAACCAGGGTCCGGATCTGGACGCTGTCCGGGAGCTGGTCAAGGATCCTGCAGTCAAGGGCATGTGGACGGTCCCGGTGTTTTCGAACCCGACCGGGTGGTCGGTCTCCCGCGAGGTTGCCGAAGGGCTCGCTGCGATGGAGACGGCGGCACCGGACTTCCGCATCGTGTGGGACAACGCCTACGCCGTGCACACCCTCACCGACGAGTTCCCGGAGATCATCGACGTGGTGACGTTGGCTGCGGACAAGGGACACCCGAACCGATTCTGGGCGATGTCCTCGACGTCGAAGATCACCTTCGCGGGTGCAGGCGTGGCCTTCTTCAACTCGTCGAAGGAGAACCTCGACTGGTACCGCGGAATCGCGTCGGCACGCGGCATCGGCCCGAACAAGGTCAACCAGCTCGCCCACGCCCGCTACTTCGGCAGTGCTGAGGGGGTCCGCTCTGTGATGCGGAAACACTCCGGCATCCTGGCCCCGAAGTTCAGTGCGGTGACCGCGATCCTGAAGCGTCGTCTGGGTGGACTGGGGATCGCCGAGTGGACCACCCCCGCAGGCGGCTACTTCATCTCTGTCGACGTAGTGGACGGGACAGCGTCCCGCGTCGCCGAGCTGGCGAAGGATGCCGGAATTGCGCTGACCGGAGCCGGGGCGACGTTCCCGTACAAGAAAGATCCGTACAACCGTAATCTGCGGTTGGCCCCGTCCATGCCGCCCATCGAAGAGGTCGAGGTGGCGATGGACGGCGTGGCGACCTGCATCCTGCTCGCCGCCATCGAGGCCGCAGAAGCAGCCGAGGCCGCTGGAGAGTAGCTGTTGAATCTCGAAGAGACGACGTACTGGTTGGCCGATCTGCTGCCCGGTGAGTTCACGACATCCCGTCGCCGGGTGAGCCAGAGTTTTCCGGAGTTCACCGTCGCCGAACTCCAACTCGGCGGAGACGGTGGGGAGGACGATGGTGCGGAGACGGTTGCTGCGACACTGGATGCCGCACGGATCGAACCTCAGCTGGTCACCGAGGACGGCTCTGACCTGCGGGTGGAGTTCATCACCGTCGCCAGTGGCCACGGTCGTGCGGCCGCAGACCTTGTCATGGCGGCGGCAACGATGATCGCCAAGGACCCCATTCACTTCTCGCCGCAGCCCGGGCTGTTGCTGCCGAAGCTCGGTTGGCATGTCGATGACACGATCACGGCTCTGCACGGACTGCTGGTGCCTCCGTTCCTGTGGGAGGACGGGGTACCGAACGTGCATGAGGTGAACTTCGGTGGCCGGCACGGTGGCGGCAGCTACCACGAGTACACCCACCCGGGCCGGATGACGGTCTACGCACAACTGGTGATGCTCACCGAGGACGAATATCGCGTAGCTGTGGATGGTGGCCCTGTCGCTGCGCAGCAGTTGTTGGCCACCTCGCAGGCGAATCTCAATGATGTCTGGCGCTAGCGCCAACGGCGGGGCAGTAGCTGTCTGCCCCGCCTTGTAGGCTGGGTCCGTGGCTCTTTACAGGAAGTACAGGCCGGCGACGTTCGCCGAGGTCGTGGGGCAGGAACATGTGACCGAGCCGTTGTCGACGGCACTGGACAGTGGGCGGATCAACCATGCCTACCTGTTCTCAGGCCCGCGCGGATGCGGCAAGACGTCCTCCGCTAGGATCCTCGCCCGGTCACTGAACTGTGAGCAGGGGCCGACATCCTCCCCGTGCGGTGAGTGCACCTCCTGCCGCGCGCTGGCACCCGGGGGGCCGGGGACGTTGGATGTCACCGAACTGGACGCCGCCACACATAACGGTGTCGAGGACATGCGCGAGCTTCGCGACCGTGCCTTCTACGCCCCGGCGGATTCCCGGTACCGCGTCTTCATCATTGACGAGGCACACATGATCTCCTCGGCGGGGTTCAACGCGTTGTTGAAGATCGTGGAGGAGCCGCCGGAGCATCTCATCTTCATCTTCGCCACTACGGAGCCGGAGAAGCTGCTGCAGACCATCCGGTCGAGGACCCACAACTACCCGTTCCGGCTGCTGACCCCGCCAGCGATGCGGGGGCTGCTGGGCAGGGTGTGCGAGGACGAGGGGGCCGTTGTCGAGGACGCTGTGTATCCGCTGGTCATCCGTGCTGGTGGTGGCTCGCCGCGTGATTCCTTGAGCATCATGGACCAGCTGCTTGCCGGGGCCGGAGACGAGGGCGTCACATACAGCCGGGCGGTGGCCCTGCTGGGGTTCACCGACACCTCCTTGATCGACCGAGCCGTGGACGCCCTGGCGGACCAGGATCAGGCGGGGTTGTTCGGCTGCGTCAGCGACGTCATCGACGCAGGCCACGATCCACGTCGGTTCGCGATGGACCTTCTGGACCGCTTCCGGGACCTTCTGGTGGTCCAGGCGGTGCCGGACGCTTTCGACACCGGTCTGGTGGATGCACCGGCGGACCAACGCGAGGTGCTTGCGGCGCAGGCGCAGGCGGTGGGTCAGGCGACGCTGACCCGGTGCGCCTCACTGGTGAATGAGGGCCTGGCGCAGATGCGGGGAGCGACGGCACCCCGGTTGCTTCTGGAGATCCTGTGCGCCCGGATGGCACTGCCGGCGGCGGGAATGACCGTTGAAGCTCTTGCACAGCGCGTGGAGGCCCTCGAAGCAGGGGGCGGCACAGGGGGAGGAGGTGTATCCGGTGCGGGCACCGGCCGACCCTATGTGCGTAAGTCGAAGCGTGAGGCGGAGGCCGCCCAGCAGGCTGCCGCATCGACAGCCGCTCCGGTGCCTGCGCCAGAGACAGCCCCGGATGTCGTCTCAGATCCGGCTCCGACACCGGCGGCACCAGCTGCAGAGGCTGAGTCTGCAGCCTCTGCACAGGACACCCGCCGGGCCGAGGCGGAACGCGCCCGAGAGATCATGAGGCGGCGCCGTAGTCCGTCCGCCGACGAGACGCCCGTCCCCGACGGCCCAGGGACCTCCGGTGATGTCGCCGACGCCGACGGGCCCAGCAGCCCAGCGCAGACGGAGACCCGTGACGATGCTGTCCCGGAGCCACCGTCAGAGATACCGGAAGAGACCGGCGAATCGGCACCCGAGCCGGCACCAGGTCCCGTGTCGCAGGGGGAACCGGACGCCACGGAAACAGCACCCCACCCGGTTCACCAGTGGGATCAGATCCTCGAGGCGGTGAAGGAAGCGAATCTCGCAGCGTGGATTGCCGCGCGTGACGCCACCGCACAGGCAGGTCCCGTCGGTGATGACGACAAGCCGACGATTTCCCTGCTCCACCACACCGGCGCACTGGCGAACTACATCAACTCACCGGAGCATGCCGCGGTGTACACCGATGCCGCAGAGCAGATCACGGGGGCACCGGTGCGGATCACCGCCGGTGTCGGTGGAAGGACAACGCAGGAGTCGCCGGGAAAAGCTGAGGCTGCGGCGGACCCGCAGCCGGTACCTGAGCCACAGCAGGAGACTGCTCTCCGGGAGGACCATGCGGCCGCGATCCAGGAAACGTCTGACCCGATGTCGGTGGCGTTGCAACGGGCACGTCAGGTGGAATCCCCGCGGAACCCTCCGGTAGAGGAGCAGGAACGACGATCCCCGGCGGTACCACAGGAACAGCCGGTACAGCCGGCGCCGCCACCGGCGGCGAAGAACGCCAACCAGGAAGAACAGCTTTCCGGCTGGCGGGCGCGCCGGGCAAAGATCGATGCCAGACGTGGTTCCGGACAGGCTGCCCCTTCGTCGCAGTCCGGTGCGGAGCCCCGTGGCTTCAACGGAGTCCCCCTCCCGGAGGAACCGTCGGAACCCTGGGATGACGGCCCCGGCAACTTTCCGCCGGACCCTGAGGGCCAACAGGGTGTTGACATGGCAGAAGCGGAGGAAGCCATGGCGCAACTCAATGATCCGTCCTCGGCGAACATCGACCACCGCAGTGCCATCGAAATCGCCGGCGAGCTCCTGGAGAAGCACCTCGGGGCAGAACGCACCCGGTAGGTGCGTGACGCGGTACCCCGGTAAACTCTCCGGGGTACCGGCATTGCGGCCCATGCAATGACCACAGAACTGTACGAACAGCGGAGGGAAACACCGTGAACCAGCCCGACATGAACCAGATCATGGCCCAGGCCCAGCAGATGCAGCAGCAGCTCCAGGAGGCACAGGCCGAGATCATCGCCTCCACCGTCGAAGGGACCGCCGGCAACGGGCTGGTCAAGGTCGCGCTGCGCGGTTCCGGCGAGGTCGAGAGCCTGACCATTGACCCGTCCGTCGTTGATCCGGAGGACGTCGAGACCCTCCAGGACCTCATCATCGGTGCTTACCAGGATGCCGGTGAGAACCTCAAGAGCCTCTCGAACGAGAAGATGGGCCCGCTCTCCCAGGGCCTCGACGGCCTCGGCTTCTAGGGTCGCGACCACCGTGTTCGAAGGTCCCCTCCAGGACGCCATCGACGAGTTCTCCCGCCTCCCCGGCGTGGGACCCAAGAGCGCTCAACGCATCGCCTTCCATCTTCTCCAGGCCGAGCCGGAGGATCTGGAGAGGCTGACTGCCGCCCTGTCACGTCTGCAGAAAGGCGTGCGGTACTGCCGGATCTGCCACAACGTGTCCTCCGAGGAAGTCTGTCGTATCTGTGCGGATTCCACCCGGGACGCCACGATCGTCTGCGTCGTCGAAGAGTCCAAGGACATCCAGGTCATCGAACGCACCGGCGAGTACGACGGGCGTTACCACGTCCTCGGCGGTGCCCTTGACCCGCTTAACGGCATCGGGCCCAAAGAACTCAATGTCACAGCGCTGGTGCAACGTATCGGAGGGCGGGTCGACGATGTGGTTGCCGCTGACGGCACTGTCGCCGACGCCCCGGAGATCGCCGAGGTCATCATCGCCACCGACCCCAACACGGAAGGGGAGGCGACCGCGGCCTACCTCGGGCGGCTGCTCAAGGAGTTCCCCGGTCTGACCGTGTCCCGGTTGGCGTCCGGCATCCCGATGGGCGGCGATCTGGAGTTCGTCGACGAGCTCACTCTGTCACGTGCTTTCGAAGGACGCACCGCGATCCGCTGATACCGCTGCCGTGGGGTGTCAGGCGGCGTACCGTGAGCTTCATGACTACACCTGAAAACAGCCGGACGAAGACGCGGGCCGCCGTCTGGGCGACCGTCTTCGGCGGCGCCGGCGTCCTGCACTTCGCACAGCGACGGTTCTACGATTCCCTGGTCCCGGAAGAACTCCCGGGGGAGCAGAAGTACTGGACATGGGGAAGTGGACTCGTCGAACTCGCTCTGGCTGCGGCGATCGCCAACCCGTCTACTCGTGCTGCCGCGGCGACGCCTGCGACGCTGTTCCTGCTCGGCGTGTGGCCCGGCAACATCAAGATGGCTCTGGACTGGCAGAAGTCCGAAAAGAAGAGTGCGCTCATGAAAGTCGGCGGGTGGGCCCGCGTTGCAGGGCAGGTCCCGATGTTCCTCTCCACACGGAAGCTGGGGGAGCAGTAACCGACGGTCCTGCGGCCTGTGAGATTGTTTCGTTTGGGGGACGACAATCTGATAATCACTATGTCCGTAATAGTGTCCGCATAGAGTGACGCAGCGCACATGTTGCTGAGGGAAGGATGGCGGGAGATGGCCACGGGGGTGGCCATCGTCCGACGGGGGAGGGGTGTGGAGAAATGCTTGTTGACCTAAGGAAACTCCCGGGGTGAGGGGTGCTTCCCCGCGGGGTGCGGGGGTGAGGCATGTATATGTGCAGAACTGAATGAGTCGGAGCTGTCCGGGGAGCTTCCTAGAGTTCATCCCTATTCACGCGACCCGTGCCCGACCTCTGTCCGGGCGCGCTCGTGATGAGCCTCCATGAACCGACTCTCCGAAAGGAGCCCGATGCCGTCCACCATCCTCGTGGCCAATCGTGGCGAGATCGCCGCACGTGTCGTCCGTACTGCCCGTGACCTGGGCCTACGCTCCGTCGCCGTGTATTCCGACCAGGATATCGACTCACCTGCGGTCGCCCTGGCCGATGACGCGTACTCCCTGGAGGGAACCACACTCCAGGAGACCTACCTCGACATCGCCAAGATTATCGACGTCGCCCAGCGCTCCGGGGCGGACGCCGTCCACCCCGGCTACGGTTTCCTCTCCGAGGTTCCCGACGCGGCCCAGGCTGTTGCCGACGCCGGACTGACCTGGCTCGGCCCCGCCGCCGATACGATCCGTCAGCTCGGCGACAAGATCAGCGCTCGCCGTACGGCATTGGCGGCCGGTGTCTCGCCGGTCCCCGGCACCACCGATCCGGTGCAGTCCATGGAGGAGGTCGACGACTTCGTCGCCGCCCACGGTTACCCGATCGTCCTCAAGCGCTCCGACGGAGGCGGTGGACGTGGAATCGAGGTCATCCGCACTGCGGAGGACCTGAAGACCTTTGCTGCCGGCCACGCCATGGCCGGTGGTGACCTGGACAAGTTCTTCATGGAGCGCTTCATTCTCTCCGGGCGCCACATCGAGACCCAGTGCATGCGCGACTCCCACGGCAACTTCGCCGTAGTGACCACCCGCGACTGCTCGGTGCAGCGTCGCCACCAGAAGGTCATCGAGGAAGCTCCGGCCCCTTTCCTTCCGGAAGGAGCGGTGGAGACACTGAACACGTGGTCCAAGGCCCTGTTCGACCACACCGAGTACGTGGGCCTGGGCACCTGCGAGTTCATGCTCACCGAGGAAGGCGAACTGTTCTTCCTCGAGGTCAACCCCCGCCTCCAGGTGGAGCACACCGTCTCCGAGGAGGTCACCGGTCTCGACCTGGTGGAGGCCCAGCTCACCATCGCCGACGGTGGCACGATTCCCGAGGTCCCGGAGGTTCGTGGTCACTCCATCGAGCTGCGTATCACCTCTGAGGACCCGGCCAAGGACCTCACCCCGACCGCCGGCAAGATCAAGGAACTCGAGTGGCCGGCCGGCCATGGTGTGCGGATCGAGACCGGCGTCCGGCTTGGCGACAAGGTCTCGCCGGAGTTCGACTCGATGATCGCCAAGCTCATCGTCACCGGCCCGGACCGGCCCCGTGCGATCGCCCGCGCCCGCCGCGCGCTGGGCGAACTGTCCATCAAGGGCATCGCCACCTCCACTCCGGTGCTGGACCTGATCATGGCCCACCCCGACTTCGACGGCACCAACGGTCACCGTGATCTGCGGGTCCGTACCCGGTGGCTGGAGACGAGCTTCCTGCCCGACGTGGACCTGGAGAAGCTCGGACAGGATGCCGCGGCCGAGGAGGAAGGCGGCATTGCTGCGGCGCTGCGGACCTTCACCGCCCAGATCGACGGTCGCCGTCACCGGATCACCCTGCCCGAGGGCCTCGCGAGCCTCGGTTCGATGATGCAGAGCGGTTTCGGCAGTCTCGGAGAGAAAGGCCAGGAACTCGGTGCACGGTCCCGTCGCAGCCAACCGCGGCGCGGCTCACGCCGCCGCGGCGGCGACGCAGCCGGTGCGGGCGCAGCCACCACCGGAGAGAGCCTTACCGCCGAGGGCGCACTGCAGTCCCCGATGCAGGCCATCGTCGTGCGCATGGGTGCCGAGCCCGGCAGCACCGTCAACGAGGGTGACGTGGTCATCGTCCTGGAGGCGATGAAGATGGAGAAGTACATCCACGCCCCGGTCGGCGGCACCATCGCGTCGATCGATGTCACGGTCGGCCAGAACGTCAACGCCGGCGACACACTGCTGCACATCGACGCTGACGACACCGCCGACACCGCCGAGAACACCGAGGAGGCCGCGGAATGACCGCTCCTGAGAAGACCGCCAAGGTCGAGAAGATCGCAGCGAAGGCGTCCGTCGACTACGACGCACTCGCCGCCGCCGCCGATGAGAAGGCGCAGAAGTTCCAGCACGGCAAGGGAAAGATGACCGCCCGTGAGCGCATCGACATGCTCTGCGACGAGGGCTCGTTCGTGGAGTTCGGTCGTTTCTTCGGCGGCGACCCCGCCGAAGGATTCCTCGGCTCTGCCGTCGCCACCGGTTTCGGCACCATCGACGGCCGGACTGTCGCCATTTACGCCCAGGACTTCTCTATCCGAGGAGGAACCCTCGGCAAGGTCGAAGGTCAGAAGATCACTGATCTGATCGACCGTGCCATCGCCGAGCGCGTCCCCTGCTTCGGCCTGCTGGACTCCGGCGGAGCACGTATCCAGGAAGGTGTCGCGGCCCTGTCCTGGTACGGCCGTATCTTCCGCAAATCGTGTGAGGCCTCCGGCTTCATCCCGCAGATCTCGCTGATCCTCGGCCCGTGCGCCGGCGGGGCCGTGTACTCCCCGGCGTTGACTGACTTCGTCATCATGCCGCGGGAAAACTCGCACATGTTCGTCACCGGCCCTGACGTGGTCAAGGCCGTCACCGGTGAGCAGATCAGTCTGGATGACCTGGGAGGTGCCGAGATGCACAACAGCGTCTCCGGTGTCGCCCACTACCTCGCCGAGGACGAAGAGGACGCGATCGACTACGCGCGCGCCCTGCTCAACTACCTCCCGCAGAACTGCAACGAAGAGACTCCGTCCTACGACTACGTCCCCACCAAGGAGGACCTCGAGGCAGCTCGGGGCGTCGGCGACATCGTCCCGGCCGACAACCGCATGCCCTATGACGTCGTCGAGGTCATCGAGTCACTGGTTGATCATGGTGAGTTCGTCGAGGTCCAGGAGCACTGGGCGCGGTCCATCGTGATCGGTTTCGCCTGCATCGAGGGCAAGCCCGTCGGCATCGTGGCAGACCAGCCGATGCACAACGCCGGCACCCTGGACGTCGAGGCCTCGGAGAAGACCGCACGCTTCGTGCGCTGCTGTGACGCCTTCGGTCTGCCTGTCGTCACGCTCGTCGACGTGCCCGGCTACCTTCCCGGTGCCGAGCAGGAGCGCGCCGGCATCATCCGTCGTGGCGCAAAGGTCATCTACGCCTACGGCAACTGCACCGTGCCGGTGGTCACCATGATCACCCGCAAGTCCTACGGCGGCGCGTACATCGTGATGGGCTCCAAGGGCATCGGTGCAGACTTCGCCTTCGCCTGGCCGGACGCCGAGATCGCCGTGATGGGTGCCGAAGGTGCTGTCCAGATTCTGCGTCGCCGCGACATCGCCGCCGTCCCTGACGAGGAGAAGGCCGACTACACCAAACAACTCGCCGACGAATACCAGGCCGAGAACATCAACCCGAACTTCTCCGTGGAGACCGGCGAGATCGACCGCATCGTGGCACCCGCTGACACCCGCGACACCCTCGCCTCCGCTCTGCGCTCCCTGCGTACCAAGGACCGCGACCGCCGCCACTTCAAGTTCCACTCCAACGGGCCCCTGTGACCGACAGGGTGATTAAGGACATCATGACTGACACCTCCTCCAGCTTCCTCGCGCGCCTGAACGGCGGCAGCGAGAAGACCGCCCTGCTCTTCGGCGGGCAGGCCACCCCGTGGCGTCCCGCCTGTGCGCAGATTGCCGAGGACCCCACCCTCGCCGGCGAGATCCGCGACCTGATCTCCGCCTCCTCCGACCTGCTGGCGCCGGTCGCCGCCGAACTGACCGCCGCCACCGCTGGTGCCCTGTCACTCGAGCGGCTCGCCGGAACAGGCTCCTTCGCCGCAGGAGCTTCTGCCCCGGTCTCCGCGGCCCTGTCGGTGCCCGGCATCACCGCTGTGCAGTACGCCCAGCTCTCCGCTCTGAAGAGTGCCGGATACGATGCCACGGCCGCCGTCGCCGACGGCCGTGCGACCGCGCTGGGGCACTCCCAGGGCGTGCTCGGTGCAGCTCTTGTCAACGACAACGGACTCTCCGACTCCCAGATCTTCGCCATCGCCCGCCTGATCGGCGCCGCGGCGGCACGCACCACCCGTTCTGCAGGCTTCGCTGTCGGTGAGCACACCCCGATGCTCTCCGTACGGGGCCTGGAGCGCTCTCATCTGGACGTCGTCATCGCCGATGCCGGCGTGGACGTCGAGGTCGCCATCCACAACGGTCGTCGTCGGTTCATCCTCTCCGGCACCCCGGATGATCTGGGGGTCGTCGAACAGACCGTCCTGCAGCTCGGCGAGAAGGACGCAGCTGAACTCGCATCCAAGACCCGGGGCGGCGCACCGCTGTCACCGCAGACCGAGTACCTCGAGGTCACGGTCCCGTTCCACCACAGCTCGATGGAGCCCGCGGTCGAGCAGGTCGTGGCCTGGGCCGAGCGTTGTGGTCTGTCCGGTGCAGAGGCCTTCGCCCGTGCCGTGCTCACTGACCACATCGACTGGGTCTCCCAGGTCACCGAAGCCCGCGACGGCGGAAAGCAGGGGACCGACTGGTTCCTGGATCTCGGCCCCGGTGTCGTCGCTTCCCGGATCTCCGCCGACCTCATCGAGGGTTCGGGTGCCGGAATCGTCGCCGCCGGCAGTCTCGACGACGTCGACACTCTCGCCGCTCCCGGCGAGGACCCCGAGCGCACCGTCGACTGGTCCACCTACGCTCCGCGACTCCTCGACCTGCCCACCGGACAGGTCGTGGAGACCGCGTTCTCCCGCCTGACGGGCCGTTCACCGGTGCTGCTGGCCGGCATGACGCCGACCACCGTGGACCCGGAGATCGTCGCCGCAGCCGCCAATGCCGGCTACTGGGCTGAGATGGCCGGTGGCGGGCAGGTCACCGCCGAGGTCTTCGACGCCAACCTCACCAAGCTCAAGGGACTGCTCGAACCCGGTCGGGCCGTGCAGTTCAACGCCATGTTCATGGACCGCTACCTGTGGAACCTCCACTTCGGTGGCCAGCGTGTGGTCTCCAAGGCCCGCGAGTCCGGCGCCCCGTTGGACGGCGTCGTCATCTCCGCCGGTATCCCGGAGCCCGACGAAGCCCCCGAGGTCATCGGAGCGCTCCGCGAGTCAGGTTTCTCCCACATCGCCCTGAAGCCGGGCACGGTCAACCAGATCCGTGCCGGACTGGGCATCGCCCGTCAGATCGAGGACACCGGCGCCAGCATCATCCTCCAGGTCGAGGACGGTCACGCCGGTGGCCACCACTCCTGGGAGAACCTGGACGACCTGCTCACCGCGACGTACGCGGAGATCCGCCGTCAGAAGAACGTCGTGCTCTGTGTCGGCGGCGGCATCGGCACCCCCGAACGCTCTGCCGACTACCTCTCCGGTGACTGGTCGGTGGCCCTGGGGCTGCCCTCCATGCCCGTCGACGGTGTGCTCGTCGGCACCGCGGCCATGACCACCAAGGAAGCCAAGACCACCGACGAGATCAAGCAACTGCTCGTCGACACCCCGGGTGTCGCCGACGAAACCGGTGCAGCCTTCACCGCCCCCAACGGCGGCTGGATCGCCCCCGGCAACTCCGCCGGTGGTGCGACCTCGGGTCTGTCCCACCTGCGTGCCGACATCCACGAGATCGACAACTCGGCCGCGAAGTGCATGCGCCTCATCCAGGAGGTCGGCGGGTCGCTCGAGGCGGTCAACGCCCGCCGCGACGAGATCATCGATGCCATGAACAAGACGGCGAAGCCGTACTTCGGTGAGCTCGAGAAGATGACCTACGCCGAGGTCGTCCGTCGCTTCGCTGAGTTGAGCTTCCCGTGGGTCGACCCGTCCTGGTTGCAGCGCTTCCAGGAACTCCTGCAGCGCGTCGAGGCGCGTCTGACCACCGCAGAGCACGGCCCGGTCGAGACACTTTTCCCGACCGTGGAATCCGCTGAGGACCCCGAGGCCGCCGTGACGACCCTCGTGGCCGCCTACCCCTCGGCCGAGGTCGACACCCTGACCCCGCTCGACACCGCCTGGTTCATTGCCCTGTGCCGGAAGTACCCGAAGCCGATGGGCTTCGTCCCCGCCATCGACGAGGATCTGTTGGCCTGGTGGGGCAAGGACTGCCTGTGGCAGGCCCAGGACGACCGCTACTCGGCCGACCAGGTCCGCATCATCCCGGGACCCGTGTCCGTTTCCGGGATCACCACCGTCAACGAGCCCGTCGCCGACCTCCTCGGACGCTTCGAGGAGGCCTGCCGCGTCCGCATCGCCGACAGTGAAGCCACCACGGCATGGTCCCGTACCGAGGATGCGCAGGACGTCGAGTCGTTCCTCAAGGCCGTGCCCTACATCTCGTGGACCGGCCACCTCATGGACAATCCGGCCCACGTCATCGACGAGGACCGCTACGACCTCGTCGTCGTCAATGACGGTTCCGACGGCAACCCCGTCAAGGTCACCATCGACCTGCACCTGGACACCTTCTGGGACGACACCGCCGCCGGTAGTGGTGACGCGCAGGTCCACGCCGTCCGCAGCCTTCCTGTTCCGCTGATTCTCGATGCCACGAGCATCACCGGTGGCCTGCCCGTCGTCGACGAGGAGCGCCTGCCTGACACCATGTACGGCCTGCTGGCTGGTACTGCCGGTGTCGGTAACACCGCGGTCACCGGTGACGAGATCACCGCCATGCCGACGAAGGTCGAGGGTGCCACCTCTGAGACGGCGCCTTTCGGCACGTTCAACTACACCTTCACCCTCACCGAGTCTCTCGGTTCCGAGCACGCCGGTGTGACCGGCGACGGCCTGGGCGACCTGTCCGAGGTCGGGGGTGGCGCCACCCGCGCCTCCATCGTCCCTGACGCCCTGTTGGGGACCTGCTGGCCGGCGATCTACGCCGCCCTGGGCTCCGCCATGGTCAAGGACTACCCGGTCATCGAGGGCCTGCTCAACGCGGTGCACCTCGACCACACCGTGGCACTCGAGGTCTCCGCCGAGGAACTCGCCGAGCGCGCCCCCTTCCAGATCACCGTGACCAGCTGGGCCGCCGGTATCGAGGAATCCTCGTCCGGACGCGTCGTCACCGTGCACCACCACATGCACGATGACGAAGGAACCCTGCTGGGACGCCAGACCGAACGCTTCGCCATCCGCGGACGCGCCTTCGGCACCACTCCGCCTGCTGACCCGGAGCTCGCCGGTGGCACGGGCGCGGAGACCACCGACACCCCGCGCTCCACCCTGCTGCGCACCCGGGTGAACGCCCCCGCGGAGATGACCCCCTTCGCCTGGGTCTCCGGTGACTTCAACCCGATCCACACCAGCCACGTCGCCGCCCGCGTCGCCGGGCTGCAGGCACCGCTGGTGCACGGCATGTGGCTGTCCGCGACGGCCCAGCACGCTGCTTCCGCTGCCGGCTCCGGCCACCACATCCTCGGCTGGACCTACCGCATGTTCGGTCTCGTGCAGTTGGGCGACCCGGTGGACATCCAGGTCGAGCGCACCGGCCGTGTCGCCGGTGGCGGCCTGCTGCTCGAAGTGACCTGCCGGATCAACGACGAACTCGTGTCCCAGGGCACCGCGGTCACCGCGGCGCCGTCCACCGCGTACGTCTACCCGGGCCAGGGCATCCAGTCCAAGGGCATGGGCCTGGATGAGCGCGCCGCCTCCAAGGCGACCGCCGCCGTCTGGGAGCGGGCCGACGCCCACACCCGCGCCACCCTGGGCTTCTCTATCCTCACCGTGGTCCGCGACAACCCCACCTCGCTGACCGCCAACGGTGTGACCTACCACCACCCGGACGGCGTTCTCTACCTCACCCAGTTCACCCAGGTCGCCCTGGCTACCCTGGCGCTGGCACAGACTGCCCGGCTGCGGGAGGCGGATGCGCTGGTCGCTGACGCCTACTACGCGGGCCACTCACTCGGTGAGTACACCGCCCTGTCGGCCTATGCCGGCACCATCGAGCTGGAGACCGTCCTTGAGGTCGTGTTCCACCGTGGTTCCACGATGCACCACCTCATCCCGCGTGACGAGAACGGTCGCTCGAACTACCGGATGGGCGCCCTGCGTCCCAACCAGTTCGGTGTCGACGACGACCACGTCGTCGAGTACGTCAACTCCGTGGCGGAGGCCTCCGGTGAGTTCCTCGAGATCGTGAACTTCAACCTCGCCGGTGAGCAGTACTCCGTCGCCGGCACCGTCGCCGGCCTCGCAGCCCTGGAGAAGGATGCCGCGAAGCGGACCGCAGCGGCCGGGGGCAAGGGATCGTTCATGATGGTTCCGGGCATCGACGTGCCCTTCCACTCGCGCGTCCTGCACCCCGGTGTGCCGGACTTCCGCGAGAAGCTCGACGACCTGCTCCCGGAGACCATCGACCACGAGGTCCTCGAGGGTCGTTACATCCCGAACCTCGTCGCCCGCCCGTTCGAGCTCAGCCGTGAGTTCGTGCAGTCCATCCTGGACGTTGTCCCCGCTGAACCTGCACAGGAGATCCTGGATGACTGGGACGCTCGTACCACGGACGTCGCCGGACGCGCCAAGGTTGCCCGCACCCTGTTCATTGAGCTGCTCTGCTGGCAGTTCGCTTCTCCGGTGCGGTGGATCGAGACCCAGGACCTGCTGCTCGCCACCGACCGCCTGGATATCGAAGAACTCGTCGAGATCGGACTCGGCGCCGCCCCGACCCTGGCGAACCTGGCCACCAAGACCCTGAAGCTGCCCCGCTTCACCGGTGCCGACGTCGCCGTACGTAACGTCCAGCGCGACGAGAAGCTGGTCTACCACGAGGACGTCCAGACCATCGACGCACCGGTCGATGAACCGTCCGAGGCGGAGCGCGAGAGCGTGCCGACCGGCGATGTCGTCGCCGAGGCCCGTCCGGACGCCTCCGCCCCGTCGCCCGCCGTCGACGAGGGCTACGCCACCCCGGAGCCCCCGGCACCGGCAGGCTCGGTCGAACGTCCCGCGGACCTGCCCTACAAGGCGTCCGACGCGATCAAGACCCTCCTGGCCTACGCCAACAAGCTGCGCCCGGAACAGATCGGTGGTGCCGACACCACTGGCACGCTGACCAACGGTGTGTCCTCGCGTCTCAACCAGCTGCTCATGGACATTTCCGCCGAGTTGGGACTGTCCAGCGTCGAAGGTGCGGCTGAGGCCGACGTCACGACCCTGTCCGCCACCGTGGACGCGGCCGCGCACAACTACGCGGCCTTCGGCCCGGTGCTCAGCGAGGCAGTGAAGGACCGGCTGCGCAAACTCTTCGGTTCCGCAGGAGCCAAGGCCACCGCCATCGCCGACCGGGTCACCGGCACCTGGGAGCTCGGGCCGGGTTGGGTCGACCACGCGACCGCACAGATCCTGCTCGGTTCCCGTGACGGCGCCTCCGCACGCGGCGGCGACCTGTCGACCCTGCCGACGTCCGCCACCTCGATGAACGATGTCAACGCCATCATCGACGAGGCGGTCACCCAGGTCGGTGCCGCCCACGGCATTCCTGTGGCGAAGCCCAGCGCCGGCGGTGCCGGCGGCGGGACCGTCGACTCCGCGGCGCTCGACGCCTTCGCCGAAGAGGTCACCGGCGACGAGGGTGTGCTGGCGAACCTGGCACGTCACATCCTGCACGACCTGAACCTGGACATCCCGGAGTCCTCGTCCTTCGAAGATCCCGAGGCAGACGAGACCGCCGCGATCCTGCAGGCCGTCAGTGAAGAACTCGGTGCCACCTGGCCCAAGCAGGTCGCCCCGGTCTTCGACGACCGTCGCGCGATCCTCATTGACGACCGGTGGGCCACCGCCCGTGAGGACATCGCCCGCCTCGCCGCCGGCGAGGAGATCGCCGAGTCCGCGACCTTCCGGGGGACCGGTGAGACCGTCGCGAAGCACGCCGACTGGTGGGCCGCGCACACCTCCGATGCGCAGCTGGCGACCCGCTTCACCAGCATCGCGACAGACGCCCGCGACGAGACGACCACCGGTGAGTTCGCTGGACAGGTCGCCGTCGTCACCGGTGTCACCCCTGCCTCCATCGCCGGCGGTGTGGTCGGCGACCTGCTGGCCGAGGGTGCCACCGTGGTGATCACCGCGTCCCGGATCAGTGCTGCACGCCTGGAGTTCATCAAGAAGCTCTACCGGGAGCATGCTTCGGCGGAGGCGAAGATCTGGCTCGTCCCGGCGAACCTGTCGAGCTACCGTGACATCGACGCACTGGTCGACTGGATCGGCAATGAGCAGACCGAGACGGTCGGTTCCGAGAAGAAGCTGGTCAAGCCGGCACTCGTGCCCGATCTCTTCCTGCCCTTCGCCGCACCGTCGGTCTCCGGCACGGTCGAGGACGCCGGCGGAAACGCCGAAACCCAGGCCCGCCTGCTGCTGTGGAGCGTGGAGCGTTCCTTCACCGCCCTGTCCCGCATCGGCCACGAGGCCAACCTGGCCCATCGCCTGCACGTGGTGCTGCCCGGCTCCCCGAACCGCGGAACCTTCGGCGGTGACGGTGCCTACGGTGAGACCAAGGCCGCGTTCGACGCCATCTGCAACAAGTGGTCCAACGAGCCGTGGGCGGAGCGTGTCACCATCGCCCACCCGCGCATCGGTTGGGTCTCCGGGACCGGCCTGATGGGTGGCAACGACCCACTGGTCGACGCCGCCGTTGAGGCAGGCGTCCGCGTGTGGACCCCGTCCGACATCGCCGGTGAGCTGGTTCGTCTGTGCTCCTCCGAGATCCGTGCGGCCGCGTCCATCGGGCCCGTCGACGCTGATCTCACCGGTGGCCTGGACAAGATCAACCTGGTGGAGCTGCGTGAGCAGGCACTGGCCGACGGCGCATTCGAGGCTGCCGGTGACGGTGCTGCCGCCGAGAGCGCCGACGCCCCGGTCACCGTCAACGCCCTGCCCTCGCCGGTGCGCGCCTCCCAGCCTGTCGCCGGTGATACGGTCGACTCACAGGATGAGGCCTGGGGCGAGGTCACTGCAGACCTCGACGACATGGTCGTCGTCGTGGGCCTCGGTGAAGTCAGCGCCTGGGGTTCCGGGCGTACCCGCTTCGAGGCGGAGTACGGTGTCCAGGCCGACGGTTCGGTGGACCTCACCGCTGCCGGTGTACTGGAACTCGCCTGGATGACCGGTCTGTTGACCTGGAAGGACACCCCGGTCGCCGGCTGGTACGACGCCAAGGGCGAGATCGTGCCCGAGGAGGAGATCTTCACCCGTTACCGGGACGAGGTCGCCGCCCGCGCCGGTGTGCGCACCTTCGTCGACGACGTCGCACTCGAGGACGTCCACACCCCGGCGGCCGCGGAGATCTTCCTCGATCGTGAGGTCACCTTCTCCGTGGACTCCGCCGAGGACGCCCAGTCCTTCGTCGAGGCCGACCCGAACTTCACCCGGGCGACCCTGGACGAGGAGACAGGCGAGTGGTCCATCACCCGACTGCCGGGTGCCCGGGCACGGGTACCCCGCCGCGCCACCCTGGCACGCAGAGTCGGTGGCCAGTTCCCGACGGACTTCGATCCCACCCGCTGGGGTGTGCCGGCATCCATGGTCGAGGCCATCGACCGGATCGCCGTGTGGAACCTCGTTGCCACCGTCGACGCCTACCTCTCCGCCGGCTTCACCCCGGCAGAGATCCTGCAGGCCGTCCACCCCTCGGATGTCGCGATGACCCAGGGCACCGGCTTCGGCGGGATGACCTCGATGCGCAAGCTCTTCGTCGACCGCTTCCTGGAGGAGGACATCCCGTCCGACATCCTGCAGGAGACTCTGCCCAACGTCGTCGCCGCGCACACCATGCAGTCCTACGTCGGCGGCTACGGAGCGATGATCCACCCGGTCGGCGCCTGCGCCACCGCCGCGGTCTCCGTCGAGGAGGGTGTGGACAAGATCAAGCTCGGCAAGGCCGACTTCGTGGTCGCCGGTGCCACCGACGACATGTCCGTGGAGTCCATCAGCGGGTTCGCCTCGATGAACGCCACGGCCAACTCGGACGCCATGGCCGCCAAGGGGCTCAATGAGCGCTTCTACTCTCGTGCCAACGACCGCCGTCGCGGCGGCTTCGTCGAGGCCCAGGGTGGCGGCACGATCCTGCTGACCCGTGGCTCGGTCGCGGCGAAGCTGGGCCTGCCCGTCCAGTCTGTGGTCGGTTACGCGGCGTCCTTCGCTGATGGTGCGCACACCTCCATCCCAGCCCCGGGCATGGGTGCGCTGGCCGCCGGACGTGGCGGCCAGGGATCGAAGCTGTCGAAGGAGCTCGCGAAGCTCGGTGTCAGCGCCGACGACATCTCCGTGGTGTCCAAGCACGACACCTCGACCAACGCCAACGACCCGAACGAGTCCCGTCTGCACACCCGTCTGGCGAAGGCCATGGGCCGTACCGAGGGCAACCCGATGTACGTCGTCTCCCAGAAGACGCTCACCGGTCACGCCAAGGGTGGTGCCGCTGTCTTCCAGACCGCTGGCCTGGGCGACATGTTCCGGACCTCACGTATCCCGGCGAACCGCTCGCTGGACTGCGTGGACCCGGAGATGGCATCTGCCCCGAACCTCGTCTGGCTGCGTGAGCCGCTGCAGCTCAACCGCACGATCAAGGCCGGTCTGCTGACCTCCCTGGGCTTCGGTCACGTGTCCGCACTGATGGCGCTGGTGCACCCGGAGGCTTTCCGGGTCGCCATTGCCAATCAGCTCGGCGAGGACGCCGCACAGCAGTGGGTCGCTACAGCGTCCGCACGACTGCGAGCCGGCGTGCGTCGTCGCGAAGCCGGCATGCTGGGCCACCGCGCACTGTTCGAAGAGATCGAGCACCGTCGTTTCTCCGACGAGGTCGAGATCGACGATGCAGAGCCGGCGATGTTGCTCGACCCCCAGGCACGTGCCGGTGAGGACGGACTGCTCCGGTGACCGGTTCCTCCTTTGTGATCGGCGTCGGGATCGACGTTGTCGACATCCCGTCCTTCGCCGAGCAGCTCGCCATGCCGGGGTCGCGGTTCGCTGCGTCCTTCACCGGCGCTGAGCGACGCACCTGCGCCAAGCAGGCGCGGACCAGCGGCAACGAGGCTCAGCACCTCGCTGCCCGGTGGGCGGCCAAGGAGGCCTTCTACAAGGCGTGGACCGCCGCCGAGGCCGGGGACGAGATTCCCGGGGCGAAGATGGACTGGGCGCAGATCGAGGTGGTCAAGGACCGCTGGGGTCGACCGTTCGTGCGACTGCACGAGCCGTTGGCCTCCGTGGTCACCGGTGCATTGTCCCGGCACTTCGGTGGCGGAGCTGTCGACGCCGGGCACGCCGTCTGGCATCTGAGTCTGTCGCACGACGGTCCGGTCGCCCAGGCTTTCGTGGTCGGGGAGTGGCGCCGGATGTAGTCGGTTGCGTCCCGTGAGCACGAAGTCTGCGCCCGTTGCTCCGCGGAGCAACGTCATCTGAGCCACCGCAGAGGTCAGGAATCACCCGGATTCTGACCTCTGCGGTGGCTCAGATGCACCCGTGACGTCGTCAGGGGACTGTTCTGCCGGCTGAGCCCCGAAAGTATGGGACGATTCAGACCAGAACGGACGACAAGAGGAGACAGTGCCATGACCAACTCGTGGGGTCGGATCCCGGAAACCCCTGTCCCGCCGCAGCCTCGACGGCGGACCGGACTCATCGTGGGGGCCGTTGTCGCTGCCGTGGCCGCTGTGGCTCTGGTCGCTGTCGGCGGGTGGTACTTCCTGCGGGGCACAGACGACGACGGCGACAGGTCGACCGCTCAGGCGTTCACCGCCGTGCCGACATCCCCGATATCCTCCTCGTCAGCACCGGAGGCCAGGGCAGTCGACACCGTGACTGTCACCGCAGAACCGGGGCCAGAACCGGAATCGGCCGCCGAACCGGAGTCTTCAGCAGGCGCCTCCCATGGGCATTCCGGCGGAGGCCTGCGCTGCGACGGCCGCAATGTTCTCGTCGTCACCTCCGTCATGAGCAACAGCCCGTCCTTTGACCAGGAGGTGGACACCGCACTGGCGGCGAACCCCGGTGCTGTCGTCCTTGCGCCGGGGACGTGTGCGTCGCTGCGCCCGGAGGTCGACGGAGCCGGGGTCTACGCTGTCGTCGTCGACTACGGCGATGACGTGGACGGGCTGTGTTCCGCCGAGGCATCGGGTCGGGGGAACTCGCGGGTGCTGGACAACGAGGCGTCGTACCGGTCGCCGTGTTGAGACCCCTGGTGAGACCCCGTCATCTGAGCCACCGCAGGGGTCAGAGAACGTCTGATTCCTGACTCCTGCGGTGGCTCAGATGACTGGCAGGAGACTGCTACCGCGGTGCCATGCGTCGGGAACGACAACACCAAGGTCGGCAGGCAGACTCCGGGGTATGACCACGACTGACAGGCGAGGCATCAGGCACCGGTTCCGCCGCGGAAAAGCGCCGTGGAAGCTGAACACCCCGGACACTCCCACGGCACGATGGTCGGTGCGCGACCATCTCGGGGAGACGACCGGCCGGTTCCGGGTCCGGACGGGAAGCCGAAAAGATCCCGGATGAGGCCTCGTCCGGTCCGCCCCGTGAGTCAGCGACGCCCGTGGTTGATCTGCACGTGCTTGGTGCGGGAGTAGTCCTGCAAGGCGTAGAGCGACAGGTCACGGCCGTACCCGGAGCCCTTGAAACCGCCCCACGGAACGTCGTTGGCCAGCACGAGGTGGCAGTTGACCCACACGGTGCCCGCGTCGATACGACGGGGAACTGACAGGGACCGTGCGGCGTCGGTGGTGAACACTGACGCCGCGAGCCCGTAGGGGACCTCATTGGCGCGGTCGATCGCCTCCTTCTCGGTAGTGAAAGTTTCGACGGTGACCACCGGGCCGAAGATCTCTTCGGACGCTGCCTCGGTTCCGGGCTGCACACCGGTCAAGACGGTGGGGGCGACGTAGTACCCGTCGCCGTCTAACGCGCCGCCGCCGATGGCGGCAGACGCACCGTCAGCGAGGGCCCGGTCGATGAATGAGGTCACCCGGGTGAAGTGGTCCTCGGAGACCAGTGGTCCGATCTCCACGTCCTCACCGGCGGCGGGGTCGCCCACCACCAGGCTGGCGACCTGCTCGACGAGCAGCTGGGTGAACTTCTCCGCGACGGACTCGTGGACCAGGACGCGGGTGCCGGCCCCGCATTCCTGCCCGGAGTTCCAGTATCCGGCCTCGCGCAGCGCCTCGGCCGCCTGCTGCAGGTCGGCATCCTCGAAGATGACCACGGGAGCCTTACCGCCGAGCTCCAGGTGGACACGCTTCAGTGAGTCACTGGCGGACTCGGCGACGGTTTTCCCGCTGTTGACACTGCCGGTCAAGGCGACCATCGCGATGTCCGGGTGCTCGGAAAGACGGGCACCCACCACGGAACCGCGTCCTGTGACCACGTTCATCACACCGGCGGGGAGCAGGTCGTCGATGATTTCCATGAACTTCAGCATGCTCAACGGGGTCTGCTCCGAGGGCTTGAGTACCAGGGTGTTGCCGGCGGCGAGAATCGGGGCAATCTTCCAGGCCGCCATGAGCAGCGGGTAGTTCCACGGCACGATCGCACCGATCACCCCGAGCGGTTCGCGGAGGATCATCGAGGTGTGGTCGGCGACGTAGTCGCCGGCACCCTGTTCGGTATAGGCGCGGGCGGCGCCGGCGGAGAAGCGGAAGATGTCCGCCGTGCCGGAGACGTCGTCGTCGGCGACCATACGTGGTTTCCCGGCGTCGGCGGCCTCAAGACGGGCGAGGACGTCGGCGTTCGCCTCGACGCGGTCGGCGATGGCCAGCAGCAGGTCGGCGCGGTCCTTGGGTGTGGTGTCGCGCCAGGTGTCGAAGGCGGTGACGGCGGCCGCGACGGCGGTGTCGACGTCCTCGGCGCTGCCGCGGGGGACGTCGGCGATAGTACGTCCGTCGGCGGGGTTGACCAGGGTGTACTCGCCGGCGCTGTCGGTGAAGGCACCGTCGATGTAGTGGTGCAGCGGGGGGAGGTCGCTGTCGGCGACCAGGGCTGTGGCAGCGTCGGGACGTCGGACGGTGAAGGTGTGGTTACTCACTGTGGTGGTCCTTTCGGAAGGGAGGGACAGGTGATCAGCGCTGCAGGGCGTCCAGGGCAGCTGTGATGCGGCCGGTGGCGTCCGCGGGGACGTCGGCGACCGGGCGGCGGGGTACACCGGCGGAGATCCCGTTGTGACGCAGGCCGGCCTTGACGGCGGCGATGAAGTTCTCGGAGATCATCGCATCGATGGCGGGGTAGACCCGGTTCCATTCCGTACGGGCCTCGACGAGCTTGTCCTCGGCGATCAGTCGACTGACGGAGACCAGCTCGGAGGGGACGACGTTGGCTGCGCCGGCGACGGCTCCGGCGGCACCTTCGGCCAGGGCGCTGTAGAGGTAGGGGTCCCAGCCGATGAAGGTCCCGAGCTTGTCGCTGTGGTGGTGGATCAGGCGCAGTGCCTGCTCCCAGTCGGCTCCGGAGTCCTTGATGTAGCGGATGTTGTCGATCTCTTCGGCGAGGCTGCCGGCGGTGTCGGCGCTGAGGTTCACCCCGGTGGCGTCGGGGATGTTGTAGAGCATGACCGGAAGGTCGACGGACGAGGACACCTCGCGGATGTAGTTGAGGGTCTCGTCCAGGCTCAGGGGCTCATAGTAGGGGGTGACCAGCATGAGGACGTCGGCACCGGCGGACTGGGCGGCGCGTGAGTGGCGGATGGCCTCGGCGGTGGAGGTGGCACCGGTCTGGGCGACCACGGGGACGCGTCCTGCGGTGTACTCGATGACGTTCTCGACGAGCTGGAGGCGTTCGTCGGAGCTGAGTGCGGCGACCTCGGCGGTGGATCCGCCGACAACGACACCGTCGACACCGTTGTCGACGGAGCGGTCGACGAGCTGTTTAAGGACGGCCGTGTCGATGTTCTCGTCGGCGTCGAAAGGGGTGGCGAGCGCGGTGAGGATGCCGCGAAGGTCGGTGGCGGTGGTTGATGTCATGGGGTTCTCTCCTTGATGGTGATGTTGTTCGGCGGTCGGTGCGTATCAGTGGGCGACGGCCACGCCCTGCTGGGATTCGGTGGCCAGCAGGCTTGCGGCACGTTGGGCCGCGGTGAATGCCGAGGTGATGGCGGTTTCGGTGTAGAGCGAACCCAGGTAGTCACCGGCGAGGAACACCCGCTCCTCGGGTTTCATGAGTTCTTCCTGGATCCTGGCGCGGCCCGGGAAGCAGTAGGGGGCACCGAGCTTCCACCGCTGCACGTGGGTCTCCTCGACAATGTCCGAGAAGCCGGGCAGTACCTCGTTGAGGTCGCGGTGGTAGATCGCCGCGATCTCGTCGTCGGTCTTGTCGATCAGGTTGTCGGCGAGGCTGGCGGGGGAGAAGACCATGATGCTGCCACCCGGACGCCGGGCGCCACCGGTCCCATTGACCAGGTTGCCCATGTTCAACACGATGTTGAAGGAGCGTTTCGGGGTGGCGATTCCGTAGGCGCCGTCCCATTCCTGCGGCGTGGTCTCCTTGGTCAGGAACGCCGCACTGACGTAGGAGCCGTACTGGACCTTTCCGAGCGCGTCCCGCAGCTCTGGCCGGAGGTCCACGCCGATGCGACGGGAGATCGGCGCAGGAGTGGCCATCACCGCGGTGCGGGCCGAAACCTCGTGCTCCTGGCCGTCCTTGATATAACGCACGGTGACGTGGTCAGAGTGCTGGGTGAGCTCCTGCACCTCCGCTCCGGTCTCGATACGGTCCCGTTGTGAGGCGGCGATGGTCTCGGTCAGTGTCGACGGACCGCCGACGATGCTCTTGCTCAGCCCCTGACCGATGTTCCACACGAGACTGAAGTAGCCGATCCCGGCGCCGGCGGAGATCTGGTCCGGGTCTCCGGCGGAGCGGGTGACGGTGGGGCGGAACAGGGCGTCGACGTTCTCCGGGACGTCACCGAGGTACTCGGCGAAGGTGCGGTCATTCTCGAAGTCGTAGATCCGCTGCTGGCGGGTCTCGCCGCTCTCCCCGGGACGACGTCGGACGGCCTGTGCGTAGCGCAGGACATCGAGGCTGACCTTTGCGCCGTGGGTGAGCATCTGGACCCGGTCGCTGAAAGGCACGGGGACGCGGAGGGGGTACGTCTGCGCAGGCCCGTTGATCAGCAGTTTTCCGTTCATGTGGACGCCGGCCAGGGTGCCGGGGACGTCCATCACGGCCGTGCCTGTCTCGTGGAAGAGATCATCGGTGGATGTGCCTGCCCCGCTGAAGACGTGCCCACCCCAGTTGAGGAAGTACGGCCCGCGTTTTTCTGACCGGATGCGTCCGCCGGTGCGGTGCTCGGACTCGAGGATGAGGGTGTCCCAGTGGCGTAGCCGCCAGGCGGCGGAGAGGCCGGACAAGCCTCCTCCGATGATGATTGCGTCCTTCACGGTGGACTCCTTCGCGAAGTGGGGCGTGGCGGGAGGTCGGGACCGGCCGCCGGATTCGCCGGGATTGGAGTGGATGAGCGCGGGCCCCGTAGGTGTCCCAGTCAACAGTCGTTGTATTACTGTTGTGGAAACCACAGTAATATGTGATTTGTGATCACACAAGTGGGAGTTCTGCTCACCTTCTCGCATGGTTGCGGACCTGTCAGCTCAACGCATCACGGATGCGGGCTATGGCGGAGTTCAGGGAGGCGTCTGTGATCTCCACTGCCGTCGACACATCCCCGGCCTGTGCCGCATCGATGAGATGGCGCTGGTGGGTGAGCAGCTCTGTGGCCGAACCGGATTCCAGCTCGTCCCGTGCGCCCACGATCTTGAAGTGACGGCACCGGGCCCACAAACTCCGGATCGTCTCGTCCAGCACCCTGTTGCCGGAGGCAGCGTACACCGTTCCCAGTAAATCCTCGTCGAGGGAGAGGTAGTCGATGACGTCACCGCGTTCCAGGGCGCTGTGCATCCTGTCGTACAGGGTCTCCAGGGTCTGGAGATCCGCGGGCTCCAGTGCGCTGATGCCTACCTCGGTGGCGCGGACCTCGAGAACCCGGCGGACCTCGTAGATGTCCAGCAGTTCCTCGGGGGAGAATGCCTTGACGACGGCACCGCGACGGGGACGCGTTTCGACGAGCCCGACCTCCTCGAGCCGTTTGATGGCTTCGCGCACCGGCATCACGCTGATGCCGAGCTCTTCGGCGAGGTCCCGGATCTGCAGCCGTCGTCCCGCTTCGTAGCTGCCGTTGACGATTGCAGTATGGATCGCCTCATAGGCCAGGTCGCCTACGCGGTCGGTGGTCTGCAGTCGGCTGAGTGCCATGCGGTTCACTATACCGAGGGCGGCGGAGGGGGCTGTTCTCTGGGCGACCCGCTCTTGCGCCGGGTCGTGCGGAGCGATAGTTTCGTGATCACATATCACATAGGAAAGGCAGGTTGTCCCTGTGGAGGTCTCTCCGGACACCCTCGAAGCACAGTGCCGGGACGTTCTCCGACGCGCCGGCGCGAACGCCCTGACCGCAGGCAGTCTCGCCCGGGCCACTGTCGCCGCCGAGATCCGCGGACGCGCGGAGGTGGGCGTCGTTCACCTCCTGGACTATCTCACCGCCCTTCGACGGGGCGCTCTCAACGGCACGGCGGTTCCCTCGGTCTCCCGGTCTGGAGCGGTCGTCAGCGTCGATGCCGTCGAAGGTACGGCGCAGGGGGCGTTCGACACCGCACTCCCCACACTGCTCGAAGCCGCAGACGACCAGGGTATTGCGGTGCTGCGTCTGCACAACTCGTTTACCTGTGGTGAACTCGCGTACTACACGACAGTGCTGACAGACCACGGCCTCCTGTCCCTCGCGGTCGCGAACTCTCCGGCGCTCGTCGCTCCGGACGGTACCGCTACCGCGGTCCTCGGAACGAACCCGATGTCGTTCGCCGCCCCGGCGGACCCGTCACCCCTGGTGATCGACCAGGGCATCAGTGCAGCTGCATATGTCACCGTCCGCCGTCGTGCTGAGGGAGGCCGTGAGATTCCGTCGACATGGGCCGTCGACCGTGACGGCCGTCCGACCACCGACGCCGCCGATGCACTCGCGGGTTCTCTCCGCCCGGCGGGTGGGCAGAAGATGACGAACATCGGGCTGATGGTCGAGGCCCTCGCCGCATTCGCCGGTGCTCAGTGGTCCACCGATGCGGCGGGGTTCGATGCCGGGAGCGACAGTCCTTCCGTCGGGATGTTCCTGCTCGCCGTCCGTCCGGAGTCCGCGGCGGCGGGTTACACGGAGCGACTCGGTGCCCAACTGCACCACCTCGAGGAGGATTACGGGATGGCCTTGCCTGGACGGCGACGACCTCCGGCGCAGGTTCTCGACATTGCCGACGACGTGTACCAAGCACTCGTGGAGAAGCGGTGACCTGCCATGTCATCTGAGCCGTCACACGGGGCGTGAAACGACCGGAAGATGATCTCTTGCAAAGGCTCAGATCAACCTCCCGGGGATCAGGCCTTCAACCGCTCCGACCTCAGCTGGGCGACCTCACCGTCGAGCTGGGTGGCGAAAGCACCGGTCAGCGGAGGCAGGTCGGCGAGCGTGGTGTCCATTGCCGAGGCAAGCAGCAGATCAGCCAGCTGGGGGTTCCGGGCGAGTACCGGGCCGTGCATGTAGGTCGCCACGATCGAGCCCTGCACGGCACCCTCGAAGTAGACTTCCTTGCCTGCCCGGTCATGGCCCAGACCAGCGGACAGGGCACCGTGGGCGTCGGTGTTGCCCACCCCTTCGGTGACATACCCCAGCGGGGAGGCGTCCGGGCCCAACAGCGTCGCACCCTGGTGATTGGCGAAGCCGGTCAGCGGGTCGGTCAACACACCTGCCGAGCCGAGTGAACCGGCGGTCAGTCCGAACCCCTTCAGATCCGGGTTCGAGCGGACTTCACCGATCATGCGGTTCTGCAGCGAGGACGTGGTGACGTCAAGGAGCCCCAGGCCGTCGACCATCCGGTCCGAGGCACGGAAGGAGGTGCCGAAGACCTGTAGTCCGGCGCAGATCGCAAGGACAGGTCGCCCGGCCTGGACTGCGCGCGCCATCGCTCCATCAGCGATCAGATGGTCGGCGGCGAGGATCTGGGCGACGTCCTCGCCACCGCCGACGGTGTAGATGTCCAGGGTCTCCGGAACACCGTCCCCCAGGGTGATGGGGTGGATCTCGGCGCTGATACCGCGCATCCGGGCACGTTGACGCAGGACCAGCGCGTTACCGTCGTCGCCGTAGGTGCCCAGGACGTCGGGCAGGACGAGGCCGATATTCAGGGTCGCTTCACGGGCGGCATTCACTGGGAGATCTCCTTCTGCAGGTCCTTACGCAGGTCACGGAAAGCGGTGTAATTGGCCAGGACCTCCACACGACCGGGCGGGAAGGCGCGTACCGCAGCGACGGTGTCGGCGACGGTCTGGTGTTCCACACCGGCGTAGCCCAACCGGACGGCCAGGTCGGCGGACCGCTCACCGGCGGCGACGACCTTGATGTCCTCGAAGTTCTCGAACTTCACGTCCCACAACCAGGACAGGTCCTGACCGTCGGCGACCTGGCCGTTCACGGCGATGACCAGGCCGTCCGCCGAACGGTCAACCATGGACAGTGCCTCCTGCCACCCTGCGGGATTCTTGGCGAGAAGCAGGTGGATTTCGCGCCCCTCGAGGTTGACGGTGGAGTACCGTCCGGCGACATCGTCCACACGCTCAGCGGCGGCGAGAGCTGTCGTCTCGTCCACACCCAGCGCGACCGCCGCAGCGATCGCCTGCGCGGCATTGCCGCGGTTGGCGTTGCCCGGCAGCTTCAGTGACATCGGCATCAGTTCCCCGTCCGGGGTGGACAGGCCCTCGGCGGTGACGGTCCAGGTGGGCGACGGGCGACGGAACTCCCGGCCGTCCGCCAGCGGTTTTACCGCGAACCAGTCCGGCGAGCCGTCGTCCTTCTCCGTACGGATGACCGCGCCGCCGGTGCGGGGACAGGACGTTGAGTCACCGGTGAAACCGACACCGGCGGAAACCCACACCACGTTCGGGCAGTCCCATGCCACCGAGGTGACCTGGACGTCATCACAGTTGGCGACGACGGTCATCCCGGGACGTTTCTCCACGCACTCCCGGAGGACACGCTCGATCTTGTTGATCTCACCGACGCGGTCAAGCTGGTCACGGGACAGGTTCAACAGGACCAAGACATCACAGTCGAGCTTCTCGGCGATGGCGGGAACGTGGAGCTCGTCGACCTCCAGGACGATGCGGTCGCGGCCACGACCGGCCAGCAGCGCCGAGATGACTCCGGCATCCATGTTGTCGCCACCGTCGTTGGTGGCGACGGTGCCCAGCGTACGAACCGCTTCGGCGAGCATGCGGGTGGTCGTGGACTTCCCGTTCGTGCCTGTGACGATGGTGCAGGGGCGGCCGTCACCGAGCTGCTCCATGAGCTTGGGATCAATCACGTTGGCGATGAGTCCGCCGATCATGCCTCCGGAACCGCGGCCTGTCTTCTTCGATGCCCAGGTCGCGAGGTCCGCGGCACGGACAGCAAGTGAGGTCAACACACCCATTGCTTCGATCACCCTTGTTTCTGGTTCTGAGTCTGGTTCTGCTTCTGCCGGTTCTGGTTTCCACCGCCGGACCGTCCTGACCCTCGACGGCGCCGGCGGCGGTTAGAGGAGGAACGCCCCGATCCCGTGCCGCCGCTGTTCTTACCGGTGGAGGGGGAGTCCTGCGGGGTGTCGGTGTTTCCACCCTGGTCGCCGTGGCCGGCCTGCTTCCCCTGACCGTTCTGACGGTTCTGCCCGCCCTGGCCACCACGGCCACGACCGCCCCGGGACTGGTTACGGCTGCGGTTCTGACCACGCCCCTGGTTCCTCCCCTGGCTGCGGTTCTTCCCGCGTTGAGGCGCAGGAATCCGTGGGGTCGCGGGCCGGGCATCCGGTACGGCGATCTCCGTCGATCCTTCGGAGACGTCCTCCAGTGCCGCGAGAAACTCGTTGTCCGTGAACAGCGGGATGCTCTTGCGTTCCCCGTGCATCGCCTTGCCGCGCAGCTCGTGGCTGCGGTTGCAGACCACCAGGCTGGAGGTCCGGTTGAGTTTCTCGCTGTAGACCAGGCCGGCGCGGGTCGCGGAGCTGATCAGCACATCGGGATCAACGCCGACATCCGGGCTGACGACGAATTCCATCCCCTGTACCAGGGCCGGTCCGTCCGGGGTTCCAGGATTGCCGAAGGGGCGCGGTGACGTCGTGGCGTCCACCCGCACCGTACTGCGCTGCAGGCCGAAGCGGTCGGCGGTGAGGTCGGACGGGTCAGCGACCGACAGGCCACCGGGGGTGTTGTCGGCGGTGTCCGCCGCGAGGTCCCGCTGGGTGCTGTAGAGCGGAAAGAGAATACGGTTGTCGGCGAGCAGCAGGTCATCGGCGAGGACGTCGGCCCGTTCCAGACTCGCGGCCTGACCCAGCCCCGGCAGCGCATCGGACGGAAGGACGAGGCCGTGAGCCTCGGCGTAGTGGGCCGCGATGCTCCGCAACCGGGGGTCTGCCACCGGCACGCCGGCACGTCTCGACGACGCCAGGGTGTCGACGATGCGCGCCGGGGTGGGCACAGCGACCTTCTTCGGTCGACGCTGATTACGCCGCCGTCCCCGCGGGTTGTTCCGCTGGGCGCCACGGTTGGCGGCGCGCTGGGCCCGCCGGTACTCGAACTGGATGAACCCCCAGGTCATTGTGGTGTTGTGACAGATCAGTGTCCGTCCGTCGATGAGGTCGAACAACAACGGGGCCACGGTGGCGAATCCGGGGGCCTGGCCAAGGTCGGCCTCGGTGTAACCGTGCAGATGCCACGGACCGGGGTCCTCGCCGGGATTGATCTGCTGCACGATGCCGGTGACCGGGGTTGTCTCGTCGGTTGTCTCGTCGGTCGTCTCGGCGACTCCGGCGGCGTCTGCGGCCACCGTGGAGCCGACCTGTGCGGAGGCCGGACGGTTTCCGCTGAAGACCGCACGCTCGCCGTCGGCGGTGTGCAGGGTCGCGGAGAAAGCGACGAGCCGCGAGGTACTGGGGTGGATTCCCGAGGTCGCAACGGTGATCTCGACGAAGGGGGCCTCCTCCACGCTCGGCAGCGTGCCGTGGAAGGTCTTCGGAAGATGACGGTGGGAGGTTCTCGGGGGGAGGGTGTTGTCGGCACCAGCGGTGGTTGCGGTGATTTCGCTGGTATCGGTGCTGGTGCCCTGCTCGGCCTGCTCGATGATCTGGGCGGAAGGGGGTGCGGAGCGACGGTGAACCTGACGACGGCGTCGTCGGGAACGGCCCTGCCCGCTTCGCGGGGCGCCGTCAGCGGCGTCGGGGCCGGAACCGGGGGAAGTCATGGAGGACATCATACGTTCCGCCACGCCGCCGGTGCTAAGGCTCCCGAACTTCGGGGCTGTCGGTGGTGAACCACACCGTGATCCAGTTGTTGGGGTCAGCCCCACCGAGCTCCGCGGCGACGGCCTGGCGGATGCCGTGCCATTCGGTCAGCGGACGCGGTGGAATGTCGGGGGAGACCTCGAAGGCGATCTCCACCTGGCGGGACCGTCCGACCTGCGCGGCATAGACCTCAGCACCGAGGAAGCCTTCTTCCGCGACGATCCGGTCGGCGACCGCACGTCCCTGCGCATGCAGGTCCGGTGGGGTGACCAGTGCAATCTCCGAGAGTGCGCGGGTCAGCGTGCGCAGCGGGACCGGAATCAGCACGGTGGCCACGATGATCAGCACGACCGGGTCGACGTAAGGCATCAGGTGCTCGTAGGACGTTCCGTCGATGATCATGCCGATGATGAATGCGACCAGCAGCGCGCCAGTCACCCCGGCGCCCATGATCCAGCCCTTGACGTCCATGGCGACGAGGGCGGAGTTGATTGTCCTGTTGGCGCGGTGTTCGGCGATGGCGGTGCCGCAGGCCAGGATCAGAACAACGACCGTGTAGATCACCGCGGGACCGAACTCCACCTCGCGGCCGCCGTCCAGCACGGCGGTGACCGCCTGGAGGAGCGCGTAGCCGGCGACTGACATCATCACCAGAGCATTCAGGCACAGGACGAGCGGCTCGAAGTGCCAGAACCCCATGCTGAAGCGACGGGGGAGACCCTGCGCGGTTGAGGTGGCGATGAGCCCGGCGAGGATGATGGACACCACCGACATCACGGCGTCGACGAGGGAGAAGACACCGTCGAACATGATGGCTGCGGAGCCGGAGACCAGGCCGAAACCGATGCCGAGACAGGACAGGACGAGGATCGAGACCAGCGACACGCGCAGGGTCTGTTGTTCGGTACGCACGGGGCACCTCGAGGAGAAGAGTGAAGGGTAGACAGCGTCACACGAAAAACGCCGGACACCGGGGGTGTCCGACGTTCACTCTTGCACAGTGGCGGAGGTGCGGCCAACTGCTGTCACACAGGCTCAGACTCCGCCCAGCACACCCTGAGCGACCGGCTCCTTGGCGTGGGCACGGTTCACACCGGAGGTGATCGCTTTCAGGGACGCGTAGGTGATTGAACCGGCGATACCGACACCCCAGACCTGCTGACCGTCGATCTCGGCCAGTACATAGGCGGCGGCCTCGGCGTCGTCACCTGCGGTACGGGCGTGCTGGAAGTACTCCTGGACCTCCACGTCGACCCCCAGCGTCTCCAACGCATTGCAGTATGCGGCGATCGGACCATTGCCTCGGCCCTGGATGGTCCGGGCCGACCCCTCCCATTCGATCTCCGCAGTGACCTTGGTCTCGGAGCCTTCGGTCTGCGGGCCGTCGACGGTGACGGAGATCTGCTCCAGCGGTGCGGTCCGCTCCAGGTACTCACCGGTGAAGATGTCCCACATGGCCTTGGAGTTGACCTCGCCACCCTCTGCCTCGGTGACGGCCTGCACGACTCCGGAGAACTCGACCTGCATCGGGCGGGGCATGTCGATGCCGTGGTCGGTCTTCATGATGTAGGCCACGCCGCCCTTGCCGGACTGCGAGTTCACGCGGATCACGGCCTCGTAACTGCGGCCGATGTCCTTCGGGTCGATCGGCAGGTAGGGCACCTCCCACTGGATCTTCCGGAACTCTTCCTCGGAGATTTCGTTGGCGTGATGCCCGGGAGCGACGATGTCGGCCAGAGCGTCGATACCCTTGTTGATGGCGTCCTGATGGGACCCGGAGAATGCGGTGAAGACCAGGTCGCCACCGTACGGCTGGCGTTCAGGCACGACCAGCTGGTTGCAGTACTCCACCGTGCGTCGAATCTCATCGATGTCCGAGAAGTCGATCTGCGGGTCCACACCCTGGGTGAACATGTTCAGTCCCAGTGTAACCAGGTCCACGTTGCCGGTGCGCTCGCCGTTGCCGAACAGGCACCCTTCGATGCGGTCTGCGCCGGCCATGTAGCCCAACTCCGCAGTGGCCACACCGGTGCCACGGTCGTTGTGCGGGTGCAGCGACAGGATCACCGAGTCGCGCCGGGCGATGTTGCGGCTCATCCACTCGATACCGTCGGCGTAGACGTTCGGGGTGATCATCTCCACCGTGGACGGCAGGTTGATGATGATCGGGTTGTCCGGGGTCGGGTCCATGATGTCGATGACCGCGTCACAGACCTCCTTGGCGTACTCCACCTCGGTGCCGGTGTACGACTCCGGGGAGTACTGCCAGCGCCAGGTGGTGTCGGGGTAGTCCTTGGCGACCTCCTTGATCAGCTCCGCGGCATCGGTCGCCAGCTTCTTGATGGCGGCCTTGTCCTTACGGAACACGACCCGGCGCTGCAGGATCGACGTGGAGTTGTAGAAGTGCACGATCACGTTCTTCGCGCCCTCACAGGCTTCGAAAGTCCGACGGATCAGGTGCTCACGGGCCTGGACCAGGACCTGGATGGTGACGTCCTTGGGGATCATGTCGTTCTCGATGATCTCACGGACGAAGTCGAAGTCAGTCTGGGAGGCAGACGGAAAACCGACCTCGATCTCCTTGTATCCCATGCGGACCAGCAGGTCGAACATACGGCGCTTACGCTCCGGGCTCATCGGGTCGATCAGCGCCTGGTTGCCGTCACGCAGATCGACGGCGCACCACTGTGGTGCGGTGTCGATAACTTTGTCCGGCCAGGTGCGGTCCGGCAGCTGGAAACGCTCGACCTCAGTGAAGTGCGGCTGGTAACGGTGTACCGGCATCTGGGAGGGGCGCTGTTTATTCCAGCTCTTCTGTCCCTCGGGAATCTCACCGGCCGGGGTGGAGATGCGGGCAGGTGCTGCGATGAAGGAATCAGAGGGGGTCATGGTGGTGCTCCTTGGATCGGTGGGAAGAAAAAATGGCCATCACCGACCGGCACGACTCAACTCCGCGACGGGGAGCCGGTCGGTTTTTCAGAACCTGACCCCGCCGCGGCAGAGAAGGAGGAGCTGCGCGCGCGAGTTATTCATGGCGACCACTGTAACACGGTGACTGTCACGGTGTGAAAGGAGAAGTGTGACCGGGGTTACGCCCGGGGTGAGACGGTACGCTGGTCGACCGTGAACACTTCAGTATCCGCAGGTCCCGGCACATCCCGTGCGACCGGGACGAACATCCCGCTGACCACGGCGGTGGTGGCCGCTGTCGTGACCGTGGTAACCGGAGCCGTGCAGTTCATCGTGATGGCGGTCTGGGGTGCGCGCGGGGGTCTCAGCCTTCGTGAGGTCCTGATGCAGTGGGATGCGCACTGGATGACGATGATCTCGGAATACGGCTACTCCGGTTTCGTGATGTCTCCTGACCAGACTGATCCGGTGCAGTGGGAGTCCGTGGCCTTCTTCCCCGGGTATCCGGTACTGGTACGGGTTGTCGCGGCACCGATGGCCGTGCTGGACGTGGCAGATGCCACTTATGTTGCGGCGCTGGTGGTGTCCGCCGTGGCGACGGTGGTCCTGGCATGGGGAGTGTCCATGCTGGCGGTGGAGCTGTGGCGTCGGCGCGGGTCGAACCCGGGTGCCGGTGGCCCGTCGGACCGCAGGACAGTAGTCGTGCTGTCGACGGCGGTGACGGTACTGGCGGTCGGAGCACCGATGGGGATCGTCTACTGGATGCCCTACTCGGAGAGCCTGTTCACCGCCGTGACGGTGTGGGCACTGTACTTCCTGCTGCGACGCCGTTTCCTCCCGGCGGGCGTCCTGACCATGGTCGCCGGTGCGACCCGCGTGACCGCCACGGCACTGATTCTCACCTTGTGCGTGGCTGCCATCGTGGAACTGTGGCGGTGGTGGCGGAACCGTCGCACAGCTCATAAGCAGCCGGTGGGGGCGTTTCCTGCGGCGGCAGTATCTGCGCCGGTGATCGGGTCCCTCGGTATCGCTGCCTATCTGGCGTGGGCGGACAGCAAGGTCGCTGATATCGGCGGGTACTTCGCCGCCCAGGAACGGGGTTGGCACTCCGGGGTCGACCTGGGTGCGGCAACACTGCGGTGGCTGGCGGGTAACTTTCCCGGCGAACTGACCGGGTACACAATCTCCAGTTGGTCGATGATCCTGGTGGCCCTGCTGTGCGCAGTGTCGGTCTGGATGCTGTGGTCCGGACGTATCCCGTGGCAGGTGTGGCTGCCCGCGATCATTCTGGCCGGCATCGTCCTGGGCTCTGACGGGATCATGCATTCCCGTCCGCGACTCCTGCTGGTGCCGGTGCTTCTGCTCGCACTTCCCCTGGTGGTAGAGCTGGTGCGCATGTGGAGGACTGCGACGCGATCGCAGACGACCGTCATGGCGGGCGTGGCACTCGGTGCGGGTGCGGTGTTGTGGTGTGTGCTCGGCTTCTGGGTGTCCGGCGAGATGCTCATCGTCTTCGAATACGCGATCTGAGCCTGACTGGGATCGGGTTTCGCTCCGACTCATAGCGCGGGGGTGAACGCTGTGGTTATGGGGTATGCGGAGCAGTTATGGTGTCGTGTGGCGGTCAGGGGATGCGACCTACGCTGGTCTCATTATGACTGGTCGAATGACGCTTGAAGCTCTGCGGTATGCAGACGCGGTCACGCATATAGGCTCGTTTAGCGGTGCAGCCCGTCGGTTCGGTGTGACTCAGCCGGCGTTGTCGACGGCAATTGCGAAGCTCGAGTCGCATCTCGGAGCCAAACTGTTCCTGCGAACACCTCGGGGGACGGAACCGACCACATTCGGCGAGACGATTCTCCCGAGAATCTCGCAGGCCATGTCAATACTGGCGAGGATGGAAACAGAGGCGGAGTCACTGACGCTGAGCGGCTCAGGGACAGTCCGGGTGGGCACGTCCCCGCAGATCGACAAGAAGATTGTGGCGCAATTCAGGGATGCCGTCCACGGCCCCGATGCGCTGGTGGCCGGCCACGATCTCACTCTTCTTGAGGCGGAGCTTGATCCATTGGAGGAGTACCTGAGGATCGGAAGCCTCGATATGCTGATCATCCCCGCGCTGGGAGTGCTGCCCTCCTACAGTCACCGGTTGATTGACTCCGACTACCTTGTGCTGGTTGAGCCAAAAGAGGACCTGACCTCAGCGGAGGGTGATACCGGGAACCCCGTAACGGTGCAGCAGCTCTCTGAACGAGAACTGATCCTGTCGCGCCACGGCTGCGGTATTACCAGGATGACCGAAGGCATGTTCCGGGAAGAGGGGTGCGACTTGGTGTTATCGGATGTAGAGGTGACGAACTGCAGTACCCTGCTGGGATGGGCTGACAAAGGGATGGGGTCGGTCGTGTTGCCTGAGCGTAACGTGCGGGGTTTTCCCACCAGACGTATCGTGCGCGAGGATGGAACTTTCGTGGAGATGTTCTACGAGTTCATCTGGAACCCTGAGTCGAAGAGTGCCGTTTATCTGGAAATGCTCGCTGACCTACTCAAAGCGTCTCCGTCGAAGTCGGAGTGAGTGTTTCTTAAGGCGCTTCGCCGTGGCGTCGTGAACATACTGCGTGTCCTCGCACGTGTCCTGCCGCAGTGACCTCGTGCCAGTCTGTGGGGGCATACAACTGGCTGATAACCCACATAACTCGTTCAGCTCTACCGGGCCGTCGTGCACTTTCATAGCCTGAGAACGACGATAGGTGACGGACTCACGGGGTTTCTTTGAACCGGGCCGCCGCGAAGGAACTGTAGGAGGTACGGAAAATGACTGCCGTTGTGCCCCGGGGAGAGGACAAGGTCCTTCCAGCCCGTCCGGCGCCCCAAGGACAGAAACACCAGAAAGGCGGACACGCATGGGCGATGCTGACTACCACGGACCACAAACAGCTCGGCATCATGTACATCATCACCGCTTTCATCTTCTTCGGGGTCGGTGGCCTCATGGCGCTGCTGATGCGGGCCGAGCTGTTTCACCCGGGTCTGCAGTTCCTGTCCAATGAGCAGTTCAACCAGCTGTTCACCATGCACGGCACGGTTATGCTGCTGCTGTTCGGTACCCCGATTGTCTGGGGTTTCGCCAACTTTATTCTGCCTCTGCAGATCGGCGCTCCGGATGTGGCTTTTCCGCGGCTCAACGCCTTCGGCTTCTGGATCACCACCTTCGGTGGCATCATCATGCTCACCGGTTTCCTGACCCCCGGTGGTGCGGCGGACTTCGGCTGGACGATGTATATGCCCCTGGCCGACGCCATCCACTCCCCGGGCGTGGGCTCGCAGTTGTGGATCGTCGGTGTAGGACTGACCGGTGTCGGTACGATTGCCTCTGCGATCAACATGATCACCACGATCCTGTGCCTGCGTGCACCGGGGATGACGATGTTCCGCATGCCGATCTTCTGCTGGGGGATTCTCACGACCTCCCTCCTGGCTCTCCTGATCTTCCCACTGCTGACCGCTGCAGCGCTCGGTGTGCTCTACGACCGATTGTTCGGAGGGCACATTTTCGACGCTGCCAACGGCGGGGCTGTCCTGTGGCAGCACCTGTTCTGGTTCTTCGGCCACCCCGAGGTCTACGTGCTGGCCCTGCCGTTCTTCGGCGTCATTTCGGAGATACTTCCTGTGTTTTCCCGGAAGCCTCTTTTTGGCTATGTCGGCCTGGTGTTTGCAATGCTCTCGATTGCGGCGTTGTCGTTGGCGGTGTGGGCGCACCACATGTTCGTCACCGGTGCGGTGCTGCTGCCGTTCTTCAGTTTCATGACCTTCCTGATTGCCGTGCCGACCGGCATGAAGTTCTTCAACTGGCTGGGCACGATGTGGAAGGGCCGGATCACCTTTGAAACGCCGATGATCTTCGCACTCGGTTTCTTCGCCACGTTCCTCTTCGGTGGTCTCACCGGTGTGATGCTGGCGTCGCCGGCGCTGGACTTCCAGCTGTCGGATACCTATTTCGTGGTCGCCCACTTCCACTACACGTTGTATGGAACCGTCGCATTCGCCTCTTTTGCCGGAGTGTATTTCTGGTTCCCGAAGATGACCGGCCGCATGCTGGATGAGAAATTGGGCAAGATCCACTTCTGGTTGACCTTCATCGGTTTTCACATGACGTTCCTGGTGCAGCACTGGCTGGGCAACATGGGTATGCCGCGTCGTTACGCTGACTACCTGGATTCCGACGGGTTCACCCTGTTGAACCAGGTTTCCACGGTCGGTGCGTTGATTCTGGGTATCTCGGTGTTGCCGTTCGTCTGGAATGTGTTCAAGTCCTGGCGTTACGGTGAGGTCGTCACCGTGGATGATCCGTGGGGCTACGGTAACTCGCTGGAGTGGGCGACGTCCTGTCCGCCGCCGCGGCACAATTTCACGTCGATGCCGAAGATCCGTTCGGAGCGTCCCGCCTTCGAGCTGCACTACCCGCACATGGTGAAGACCGCCCGCGAGGAAGCCCACGTCGGACGCCACTTTTAGCGACTAGGAGTATCCTCATCTTCTCCAGCTGCCTCGTCTGTCCGGTCGCGATCTTCCTGTTCCCGACGTTCCTCGCGCCGACGCAGTCGCAACCGTCTCCGGCTCATGTCGCGGGCCAGCGTCATCGGTTGCCGGAGTTTCTTTTGCGTCGCCCATGACAGGTCCTGCATTCCGGGGAGCACCCATCCCCGCCAGTAGGCGGTGATCATTAAGCCGGAGCCGAGGAAAGGGGCGATGATCAGACCAACCAGGAGCACCGGGAAGTCCCCCGCCACCCCAGATGCGTCGAGGGAGTAGATCCCGACCATGACTGCGGCGGTGAGGACAGCCGGGGTGGCGTACAGTGTCGCCCCGCCGAAGATGGCGGGGACCGAGCCGGTCATCACATCGCGGATCATGCCGCCGCCGACAACTGTCAGCACACCGAGGAAGAGGGCGGATGACCACGGCAGTCCGTTGGCCAGGGCCTTCGTTGAACCGGTGGCGGCCCAGACGCCGAGGACGACAGCGTCACCGTGGACGCGGAAGATCTCCCACCCGCGCGAGTTCATATGGATCATCGTCGAGACCACAGCGCCCACCAGTGCCATGCCGAAGTACCGCATGTCCTGCATGGCCGCCGGCGGCCCGTTGTCGATGAGGACGTCACGGATCATTCCACCGCCCAGGGCGGTGATGATGGAGAGGAAGACGATTCCGATGAAGTCCAGGTTGCGGGCGCGGGCGATGATCGCCCCGATCATCCCGTAGAGCACCACCCCGATCAGGTCGAGGGTCTCGTAGACCGTCCTGATCGACGGGTCGACAAAGTCCATGCCGCCGAGAGTATCGTTTCCTGGACGATACTTGGCAACAGGGTCGGGTGGAGGTTACACCCTGGCTATTCCACTCCCCGGCGTGACAACACGACCGTGGATACGATCATCACGACCAGCGCGCCCGCCATGATCAGCCACTGCGACCCCTCCACCTGGAAGCGTTCCCCGAGGACGAGATATCCCAGGACGAAGGCGACGATCGGCTCGGTGATCGTCATCGCGGGCAGGGAGTTCTTCAGCGCACCGGCATTGAAGCTGGCCTGTTGGACCAGAGTGCCGATGACAGCGCACGCAATGAGACCGTAGGCTTCCCAGCTCGTCAACAGGGCAGGGACGCCCTCCTGGTTGAAGATGTTGACGACCGACTTCGAGAGGACGGCGAGGTATCCCATGATTGCGCCGGTCACTGCACCCAGAATCAGTGCGCGGGTGCGCAACCGGAGTCGGGTAGCCAACCACATCAGGCCAAGCAGGATGACGACGCCAATCCCCAGCGTCACCATCCACCTGCTCAACGTGGGGAAATCATTTCCCGGTAGGGGGCGTCCCCAGACCACGACGACGCCGACAGCGACGGTGAGCAGGGCCGCCCATGCCATTTCAGGCCGTGACACCCGTCGTCCGTCGAACCGGGCGGCCAACGGCAGGGTGAACATCAGCGACAAAACGAGGATCGGCTGGACCACCAGCAGGGTCCCGAATCCGAGGGCCACGATCTGTAGCCCATAGGCCGACAGCGCGCAGAAGACGCCCGCCCACCACTTCGGGCGGGCGACGGCGGCGAGAACCGGGGTTCCGTGGGCGTTGTCGCGATCGCCTGATGTCTGTTCGGCGACCTGGTGCCGGAGAATCGTTCCCCAGGCGACGGTGAGGGCTGACAGGAGGGCGAAGACGACAGCGAGCAGGTTGCTGTGCATCATCAGCACCTCAGACTAGTCGCCGATTCACAGCGGCGTGCCAGCGGCCTTACTTCTGGGCTTACTTCTTGAAGTATTCCTCGATCTGGTCCAGCATCAGCATCGCGCTGTAGAAGTCGATGCGGAACGTCTCGGCACCGAACTCGAAGATGCGGTCGTTCTCGACTGCGTAGGTGTCACGGGCGGTGGGCTTCTCCTTGAGCTGCTCACTGACCGGATTGTCGGCGTCGGCATTGGTGGCGAAGATCGTCTTGCCGGTGAGACCCTTGTCCAGGTTCTCATCGGTCACCTGCACCACGTCAGTGCGTCCGGCGTAGTCGCCGTCGGTGCGCACCACGTCCTTGCCCGGGACGTCGAGGTCCCAGCCCAGTTCGGTGATGATGCGGCCCTGGGCGGACTCACCGGTCATGAAGTTCACGCCGCCGTCCTGGGCGGGCAGGATGAACTGGACGGGCTGCTCCGGCTCCTCGATGTTCCCGGTGACCTCGGATGCGCGGTCCTTGAACTCCTGGATGGTGTCCTCGGCCTCTGTCTCATGACCGGTGATCTCGCCGAGCTGGGTGGTGACCTCGGTCCAGTCCTTGTCGGAGTAGTCCAGGACTACGGTCGGCGCGACCTCCTTCAGACGGTCCACCAGGTCGACCGCGGTGTCGGCACCGAAAGCGGAGACGATGATGAGGTCGGGGTCCTCGGCGGCGATCTTTTCGAAGTCCGGTTCCAACTGGCCGATCTCTTTGACGTCACGTTCATCGGCGACGTCGGCCCACTGCTTGAAGAAGCCTTTGTCGTCCGAGGTCGGCCCCGGGGTCGCGGCACCGGAGGCGATCACCGGTGCGTCGATCGACAGCAGACTGCCGGTGAGGGTCACCGAGGTGGAGACGATCTTCTCAGGCTTCGCCGGGATCTCGATCTCTTCGGTCTCGTCCGTGGGGCTGCCGTTGTCCACCGCGATCGAGTCGACGGTGCGCGGCCACTCGCCCTGGGAATCCGAGGCCGACCCGGATGCTGACTCTGTGGCGGCACCGGTGGTGTCGGAGGATGAACTGTCGTCGTCGCTGGAGCAGGCGGCGAGGCTGACGGCGACGCCCGAGGCGACGAGTGCGCCGACGATCCGGCGACGCATGGTGGGCAGGTGGGTCATGGGTTCTCTCCCTTGAAATGAACAGGACGACGGCGAAACGACCGTCGCGCAGGTTGTGCGGGGAACATATTAGCCACCAGGGTCCGTCTGGGGTAGGGGGTATTTCAGGTGATGCTAACCTCGGTATCGTCATTTCCCGTCCGTCAACACCGCCAGCAACAGTGAGGACCTCCCCGACGTGCCACGTATCAGCCGAGACACCGACATTTACCCCATCACCATGCGCGAGCTGGAGGTGCTGCGGATCGAGGATGTCACCCCCGGAATGCGGCGCGTGGTCTTCGGTGGTCAGGGCCTACGGGCTCATGTCCGCGATGGTGAGGACGTTCCGGCGATCGTCTCCGACGGTTTCGACGACGACATGCGCATGATCTTCCCCCATCCTGTCACCGGGGAGCGCCCCTACCCGGTGTCTCTCGGTGACGGGCGCCTGGACTGGACGGCAGAAGTCAACGAACTCTTCCGTACGTACACGGTACGGAAGTGGGACCCGGAGGCAGGTGACTTCGGGGAACTGGTCGTCGACTTCGCCCGCCACGGTGCAGGTCTCGCCGAGGGGTGGTCGGCAGCCGCCTCCGTCGGAGACCGGGTCTTCGCCGCCGGGCCGAAGAACTGCGCGTCACTGCCGGTGCACACGGACTGGCTGCTGCTCATCGGTGACGAGACTGCGCTCCCCGCCATCGGACGCTGCCTGGAGGAGGTGCCTGCGGGTCACCGGGTGGTCGCTGTGGTCGAGGTGGCTGAGCGTGCTGACATCCAGCCTGACCTCACCGAGGTCGCCTGCGCGGCGTCACTCGACCTGCGTTGGGTTGTCCGTGCCGAAGGCGGAGACTTCACCGAGGTGGTTGCCGCGTTGGGGGATGAGGGAGATGCACTGCCCGACGGCACCCCGTTCGTCTGGGCCGGAGGAGAGGCCGGACGACTGAAAGCTGTACGCCGTTTTGTCAAGGAACTCGGCGTTCCCCGTGAGCACGTGCAGATCACCGGATACTGGCGTCGTAACGACGCAGTAGTGGCTGACACGGAGGCCGGTGATGCCGCCGCAGCGGACGCAGTCACAGGCACCTCCAGTATTTCCCCGTTGATGCAGCTGCACGAGCTCAGCGAGACTGCTCCGGGATTCGCCCTGCAGGCCGCGGCGCAGCTCGGACTGTTTGAGGCGGTCGACACGGTGGCTGATGCTGCGTCCGGTGACGGGGCACCCGTCGCCGCGGTCGCTGCTGCGGTACAGGTCCCCGCAGACCGACTGGTGAGGTTCCTGCGGTACCTGGAGTCGGTCGGGTTGCTCACGCTGCACGGGGAATCTGCGGGCGGGGAACCCCTCGTGAGTCTCACCACGCTGGGTACGGAACTCGCTGACCCGGAGGGGCTTGTTACGGGCCTCACCGGACCGGGCGCGCTGCAGTCCCTGACGTGGCTGCACCTGGTGGAAGGACTGCGTGGCGAGACGCCGGTGCAGGTGGGCGCCTCGGGGAGTGACTGGGAAGGATTGCGTCGTCAGGACTCGTCGCTGGGGGAGTCGTTGGCCGACAGTGAGGCCACCCGAGCGCAGTGGGTCGCCCCGGCACTGGCCACCCGGCTGGACAGCCTACCGGGGGGAGCACCTGCCAGCATCGCCGTCCTGGGTGGGGCGGAAGGAGTCGCCGCCGCGGTGTACGCCGACGAACTGCTGCGTCGTAACAGTGACCTGCAGGTCACTGTCCTGGTGATGCCCGACGGGCGAGGAAACCCACGCTGCCCCCACGAGCGGTTGCTCGCCGAGGTCGGCGAGCAACGCCGTGACCGGGTCGAGATCAGGGACTGGTCCCGTGGCGGAATCGCGGCAGACCTCGTGCTGCTGTTGGACCCCTTCGCGTTGTGCGTCCCGGACGACGTACCTGAGCTGTTGTCGACCGCAGCGGCGGCGACAGGAGGGACGGGGAGGATCCTCGTGGTCACCCGGTTGCTCGCCGAGAGCGGTGACGAGGACCATGACTACGAGGAGGATCTCACCCGCATGCTCGTCTCCGGACGGAGTCTCCCCACTGCGCGTGACCTGTCCGGCGCGGTCGCTCAGGCGGGTTTGCGTGGGGTGGCAGACATACCGGTCGGTTGGGGCAGTCACGCTGTCGTCATCGGCGCATGATGTGCGCAGTACGCGGGGGATAACCGCGGGTACCGGCCGGGCCGTCCACTCAGGTACTCTGTCTATGGTCTGAGCAATAATATCGAGTTATCCCGTCAGCACGGGAAGGTGGAGCTGGGAACTGTGGCCCTGATCGTCCAGAAGTACGGCGGATCGTCGTTGGAGAGCGCCGAACGCATCCGGCGCGTTGCGCAGCGGATCGTGGAAACCAAGAAACAGGGCCACGACGTGGTCGTGGTCTGCTCTGCGATGGGCGACACCACCGACGAACTGCTCGATCTCGCCAACCAGGTCAATCCGGTGCCTCCGGGCCGCGAGATGGACATGCTTCTCACTGCCGGTGAGCGGATCTCCAACTCGCTGGTCGCCATGGCCATTGACTCCTTCGGTGCCGAGGCGCAGTCCTTTACCGGTTCCCAGGCCGGCGTGATCACCACCGAGCGTCACGGAAACGCCCGCATCGTCGACGTGACCCCCGGGCGCGTGCGCGAGGCGCTGGACGCAGGAAAGATCTGCCTTGTCGCCGGATTCCAGGGCGTCAACCGCGAAACCCGTGACATCACCACGCTCGGCCGTGGCGGCTCGGACACGACTGCCGTCGCCCTCGCCGCGGCACTCCACGCCGACGTGTGCGAGATCTACTCCGACGTCGACGGTGTCTACACCGCCGACCCGCGTATCGTCCCGAACGCCAAGCGGCTGGACAACATCTCTTTCGAAGAGATGCTCGAGATGGCCGCCGTCGGTGCGAAGATCCTGATGCTGAGGTGCGTAGAGTACGCCCGCGCGTTCAACGTCCCGATCCGTGTCCGTTCATCATTCAGCAACGAAACCGGCACCCTCGTGTCCGGCTCATTGGAGGATATCCCCGTGGAAGAAGCAGTCCTGACCGGTGTCGCCCACGACCGTTCCGAGGCGAAGGTCACCGTCCTCGGCATCCCGGACAAGCCGGGTGAGGCGGCACGGGTCTTCCGCACCCTGGCGGATGCCGAGATCAACATCGACATGGTGCTGCAGAACGTCTCCTCCCTCGCGGACAACCTCACCGACATCACCTTCACCTGTCCGCGTGAGGACGCCCCGCGTGCGGTGGAGCTTCTCAAGGGGCTGCAGGGCACCGAGGACCACCAGAAGTTCGGTCAGTTGCTCTTCGATGACCAGGTGGGCAAGGTCTCGTTGGTCGGGGCGGGCATGAAGTCGCACCCCGGGGTCACCGCAGACTTCTGCGAGGCACTGCGGGATGCCGGGATCAACATCGAGCTGATCTCCACCTCCGAGATCCGCATCTCCGTGCTGATCCGGGACACTGACCTCGACGCGGCCGTCGCCGCGCTGCACGAACGATTCCAGCTCGGTGGCGAGGAGACCGCCACCGTGTACGCCGGCACCGGCCGGTAACGCCACGGACGAAAGGACACCAGTCATGACCACCCTCGCCATCGTCGGCGCCACCGGCCAGGTCGGCCGCGTGATGCGTGACATCCTCGAACACCGTCCTTCTGTTCTCGAGAAGATCGACACGGTGCGTTTCTTCGCATCGGCACGCTCGGCCGGTACCGGCATCGAGTTCAACGGCGGCACGGTCGTCGTCGAGGATGTCGAGGCGACAGCCACCGAGGACCTGCGCGGCATCGACGTCGCCCTGTTCTCCGCCGGTGGTGCCACGTCCAAGGCGCAGGCCCCGCGTTTCGTCGAAGCCGGTGCGACCGTGGTCGATAATTCTTCGGCGTGGCGCAAGGACCCTGATGTCCCGCTGATCGTCTCCGAGGTGAACCCGGAGGATGCGAAGGACGTACCCAAGGGAATCATCGCCAACCCGAACTGCACCACCATGGCGGCCATGCCGGTGCTGGGGGCACTGCACGGCGAGGCGGGTCTGAAGCGACTGCATGTGTCCAGCTACCAGGCTGTGTCCGGCTCTGGCCTGGCGGGCGTGAAGGCACTGGCCGACCAGGTCCGCGCGAATCTCGAGATTCTGGAGAACCTCGCGACCGACGGTTCGGCCCTGCAGGTCGAGGATTTCGGTCCCTACGTCGCCCCGATTGCGTTCAATGCACTGCCGATGGCAGGAAACGTCGTCGACGACGGGTCCGGGGAGACCGACGAAGAGCAGAAGCTGCGCAATGAGTCGCGCAAGATCCTGCACCTTCCCGACCTGCCGGTGGCGGGTACCTGCGTGCGGGTGCCGGTGTTCACCGGCCACACCATGACAGTGCATGCGGAGTTCGATGCCGCGATCACACCGGCTCGGGCCGAGGAGATCCTGTCCGAGGCTCCCGGCGTGCAGGTCACCGACGTTCCGACCCCACTGGCTGCCGCGGGTGTGGACCCGTCACTGGTGGGACGCATCCGCCAGGACCAGTCGGTGGAGGACGGACGCGGGCTGGTTCTCGTCGTCTCCGGTGACAACCTCCGCAAGGGCGCGGCGTTGAATACCATCCAGATCGCGGAGTTGTTGCTGTAGTTTCTGGCCGGGCAGGCGGTGAGGATGCCTGTGCCGGTGCGCAGACATCGGCAGTGTGCGGACCTAGCGCTCGGCGTTTGCCACCAGGTCGAGTACCAGCTCGGTGAATTCGGGCGTCGGGCCGGGCGTCGCCGCGCGGACCATCGTGACTCCCAGGTCGGCTGCGGTGTCCGCGGCTTCGTTGTCGAGGTCCCACATCACTTCCATGTGGTCCGAGATGAAACCGACGGGCACCAGCACGATCGGGCGGTCGTCACCGCGCTCGCCGGCGACGGTCTCTTCCAGGTGGTCGCAGATGTCCGGTTCGAGCCAGGGGATGTGCGGGGGGCCTGACCGGGATTGCCACACCAACTCGACATCGGTTCCGTCGTCGCCGTCGGAGGCGAAGCTGCTCAAAGCACGGATCTCCCGCGCCGCAGTCAGAACCTGACCTGAGTAGCGGTGGGTGGAGTCGACGGAGGAGGCCTCGTCGGCGGACAGCGGCACGGAATGGGCAGTGAACAGGAGGCGGGCGTTATCCTGCTGTTCGACGGGGAGGGACTGTCGTGCCTCGTCCACGAGCCTGGCGAATGCCGACAGGAACAGTGGGTGGTCGTGGAAGGGACGGATCTTCGTCATTGACGGTGGGGTGATGCCGACGTCGCGGCAGGACTGCAGGGCCCGTTCGATGTCCTCGCGGTACTGGATGTCGCCGGAGTAGCCGCCCCAGGCAGACGTGGCGAAGACGATGGCCTCCGTGACGCCGTCTGCCGCCATCTGCTTCGTGGTGTCCTCGACATACGGCTCCCAGTTACGGTTGCCGAAGTACACCGGGAGATCCAGACCACGTGACTCGATCTCGGTACGGAGATGGTCGATGATGTCGAGGTTCTGGTCGTTGATGGGGCTCTTACCCCCGAAGCGGTAGTAGTGCTCGCCGACCTCGACGAGTCTCTCCCGGGGGATGCCTCGCCCCCGGGTGACGTTCTCGAGGAAGGGGACCACATCCTCTTCCTTCTCCGGCCCTCCGAAAGAGAGGACGAGCAGTGCCCTGCGGGCGGTGGTGCCAGACATGCCAGACTCAGCCATGTCCCTGATCCTACTCGTCGGGCAGGCCCAACTCGTGGACGAGGGCGGCACGCAGGGTGGGGTGACGGAAAGTGTGGCCGAGGGTCTCGAGGACAGAGGGGGCGACGTTCTGGTCAGCCAGGGCAAGCTCTTCTGCACCTTGTACGCCGAGGAGCAGTGCGGGAGCAGCGGCAGGAACCGGAAGACTCAGCGGTATGCGGACGCGCTGCAGGTCAGCGAGGGTCGCCGTGAAGTCGGCATTGGTGATCATCTGTGGACCGACCGCGTTGACCGGGCCCGAAACCCCATCGTCGAGGATAGCCCGCACATACACGTCCACCAGATCGTCCACCGAGATCCACGGGAAATGCTGGCGTCCAGAGCCCAGGACGCCGCCGCCGAGGCGACTCGACGCGCCCAACGCGGTCAGCAGCGGTGACCCGCCAGCCATGACGAGCCCGGTGCGGACATTCACGACCCGGCGATCGGCGTTGGCGGCGGGGCCGCAGGCATTCTCCCACTCGGAGACGACGTCGGCGAGGAATCCTTCACCGGCACCGGCACGCTCGTTGACCCGTCCTGCACGGCTGTGGCCGTAGAAACCGACGGCCGACGCGCAGATGAAAGCCTGGACGCCGTCGGTGGCGGCCGCGAGCTCGGCGAGCCGCCAGGTCGGCCCGATGCGGGAGTCGCGGACCGCCGCCTTGTGCTTCTCAGTGAATCGTCCCGCGATACCGGCACCCGCGAGGTGGACTACCGTGTCCACATCGGTGAGAAGATCGGGAGACGGGTTCCCGGGGGTCCAGACGCGGGCATCGGGCTCATGGGGGATGGGGGCGCGGGACAGGGGAACGACCGTGTGCCCGAGGGAACGCAGCAGTGCGACAAGCCGGGTACCCACGAGTCCTGTCGCCCCGGTCACGGCGACGGTGTGGTGTCCCGTCGCCGATGCGTCCCCCACCCGTGCCCGGTGCGCCAGGTCGGCGGCGAGCTGGCGGTGACGGTAATGGAAGACCCTGTCGAGGAGCGCCGCCGGAGCGGAACCCTCCACCGTGTCGGTGAGGAGGGTCCCGGGGGTGGTGGCGGTGTTGTCGTCGTGGAAAGCGTGGGTGTGTCTCCAGTGGGTGATCTGCCGCAGCGGGGAATTGGCGCATTCGTCGACGAAGACGTGCCCGTCGACGAAGTCCGCGGGTTGATGGAGCGCCTGCCATTCCCGTAGCCCCGGTATCCTGCCCGGGAGGGAGAGCACCGTGGTGCCGTTCTTCAGTGAGGACGCTTCAGCGGCGACGCTGAGTAGAGAGAAGCCCGGCGTCAGGCGGGTCACGGCACCTGGGCGGGTGTGCCAGTCCCAGACGTCCTGGCGGGGAAAAGTGAGGTGTTGGTGGTAGCGGTGGGTCACGAACCCCAGTGTAGGGGTGGCCCGGCGTCTGTGTCGTTCGTGCCGTTCCTGTCCGAGTTCTTCTGCAGGCTGCCACGCCCCGATGCTTCGAGCAGGTCAGCCCGTGCACGGGCGACCCGGGAACGGATCGTGCCCACCCTCACCCCGCAGATGTCGGCGGCCTCGGCGTACGTGTGGCCGAGGATCTGGGTGAGGATCAGCGCTTCCCGCCGGTCCGGGGCGAGGTCGTCGAGCATGGCCCGGGCATCGACCAGTTCGGCCCAGGTCTGTCCGCCAGTGGTGTCCGGGGACGTGGTGAGTTCGGTGGCATCCTCCCACTGTTCAGTGGACTTGCGCGGACGGGCCATGTCGTGGCGCACGCTGTCGACCCAGGTGTGCCTGGCGAGTGCGAGGATCCACGTCCGCGCTGAGGACCGGGCAGCGAAGCGGGGAAGTCCGCTCAACGCCCGGAGATAGGTCTCCTGGGTGAGATCGTCCGCACGGTCAGCGTCGGCGAGATGGGCGAGAAGACGCCAGACGTCACCGTGGGTGGCCTCGATGAAGTCGTTGAGGGCTTTCCGGTCACCGCCGGCTGCGCGCAGGGCGAGGTCGGTGACGGCTGTGTCTGCCTTCTCATCCGCACGGCCGCCGTCGCGTGCCGACTGCAGGGATCTTCTTCGCACGGTTGTGAAGTCTAGCACCGTGCAGGGGTCCTGTGACCCCCGATGACCATTGCTTCTGTCGCTATTACTATCGCAGATCAGTTACAAATAGCGGTAACCACTTAATATCGCGATATTGATAGTGCGAACCTGAAGATGCGCGTGTATAACGGGAAGTGACGGCACAGCGCCTCCGTGACTGACGATCACGACCGCCGTGCGCCCCGCCGTCATCCACGACTGACATGTGCGCGATCCGTGCACTACACGGCAGCCTCCAGGAGGGTTTACACATGAGCACCGACGACAACCGCACCACCGGAGCGCCCAGCTCCCCCAGCTCTGAGGACATCGCCGCCCGCGGCGTCTGCCCGTACTCCGGGCACTCCACCAACGCCAACGGTTCGCCTGTCACCACCGAGGAACACTCGGTCACTGTCGGCGAGCAGGGGCCGATCGCCCTGACCGACGTCCATCTCGTCGAGAAGCACGCCCACTTCAACCGTGAGCGCATTCCCGAGCGCAACGTCCACGCCAAGGGCTCCGGCGCCTTCGGGGAGCTCACGGTCACTGAGGACGTCTCGAAGTACACCAAAGCCGACCTCCTCCAGAAGGGGCGCGTCACCCCGATGCTCGCCAGGTTCTCCACCGTGGCCGGTGAGCAGGGCTTCCCGGACACTGTCCGCGATGTCCGCGGGTTCTCGCTGAAGTTCTACACGCAGGACGGCAACTACGACATCGTCGGCAACAACACCCCGGTCTTCTTCTTGCGCGATGGTATGAAGTTCCCCGACTTCATCCGCTCCCAGAAGCGCCTGACCAACGGCCTGCGCAGTGCAGACATGCAGTGGGACTTCTGGACCCGCAGCCCCGAGTCCGCCCACCAGGTCACCTACCTCATGGGTGACCGCGGAATCCCCAAGGACTTCCGCCACATGGACGGCTTCAGCTCACACACCTACCAGTGGATCAACGCCGACGGTGAGCGTTTCTGGGTGAAGTACCACTTCAAGACCCGTCAGGGCTGGGACTTCTTCACTGACGACGAGGCCGGCGAACTCGTCGGTTCCGGAGACTTCGACCACTCCCGTGCCGACCTTTACGAGGCGATCGAGCGGGGCGACTATCCGACGTGGGACGTCAAGGTGCAGATCATGCCGCTGGACGAGGCTGAGGGCTACCGCTGGAACCCCTTCGACCTCACCAAGACCTGGTCGCAGAAGGACTACCCGCTCATCGACGTCGGGCACTTCACTCTCAATGCGAACCCGCAGAACTTCTTCGCGCAGATCGAGCAGGCGGCGTTCGCCCCGTCCAACATCGTTCCCGGTGTAGGCTTCTCCCCGGACAAGATGCTGATGGCACGCGCCTTCGCTTACGCCGATACGCAGCGCTACCGTCTGGGCGCGAACTACCCGCAGTTGCCGGTGAACCGGCCCGTGGTGGAGGAGCGCAACTTCTACACGATGAAGGACGGTGCAGCGGCGTACGAGTTCCCCGCCGACGGCACCCCGGTCTATTCGCCGAACCGTTTCGAGCGGGGCGAAGGAACCGCAGACGTCTCCGATGGTTCCGGTGCCGTCGAGAAGGGTGTCGAGCCGGGCGAGTCCACCTATGGATTCGGACGTGGACAGGAATCCGCCACCGGGCCCGCTGATGAGCTCGGTCTCTTCGACAACAATTACGGTGGCGACCTGACTCGCGGGGCCTATGTCCGGCACGCGGAGGACGATGACTTTATCCAGCCGGGGAATCTTGTTCGCGAGGTTCTGGATGATGCTGCCCGTGAGCGACTGGCAGGCAACATCGCCCGCGCCATGCAGGGGGTGTCCGAGCAGGTCGAAGGCCAGTGCTGGACCTACTGGGGACGGGTCGACGAGAATCTCCGCGACCGCGTCAAGGAGATCTACACCGAGCTCAAAGAGGGGTAGATCCTGAGAGGCGCTGCCACCCCCGGGCTCGGGGAGAGCGGCGGGAGGCGTCGATGAGTCTCATGTACCGTGGTTTTCTGACAGAACATTCGAGAGTAGCCTCGAATTTCGCGTGAGAAATCGCATAAAACATGAGAAGGGTCGGCATGGCAGAAACCCGTATTGATTTTCGCTACCTCAACGAGCAGGAGATGATCGAAGCCGGTGTCACGGACGTCGCCGCGTGCGTCGACACCATGGAGGAGACACTGATTCTCCTGGCCGACGGCGACTACCGTATGGCCGGGCAGTCGGCCAATTCCCACGGTGCGCAGATCAACTTCCCCGAGAATCCTGACCACGACGGCATGCCCGCCGACGGGCCCGATCGCCGCTTCATGGCGATGCCGGCCTACCTCGGCGGGCGTTTCCGTGCGTCGGGAGTGAAATGGTACGGGTCCAACACCGAGAACCGCGATCACGACTTGCCCAGGTCGATCCACCTGTTCATTCTCAACGATGCCGTCACGGGCGCACCACGTGCGGTGATGTCCGCCAACCTGCTCTCGGCGTACCGCACCGGTTCTGTTCCAGGGGTCGGAGTCAAGCATCTGGCGGTGCAGGATGCCGAAACTGTCGGGATCATCGGGCCGGGCGTGATGAGCCGGACCATTTTCTCTGCGGCCGTGAGTCAACGACCGTCGATCCGACGCCTGAAGATCAAGGGCAGGTCGCCAGCCTCCACCGAGCGCGCCGCGCAGTGGTTCCGTGACCAGCATCCGCAGTTGGAGGAGGTTCGCGTCGTCGACAGTGAACAGGAAGCTGTTGAAGGATCGGACATCCTCATCGCCGGAACGTCGACGTCCCCTGATGGACCCGAGGGGTTCCCCTACTTCGCCACGGAGTGGCTCAAGCCCGGGGCTCTGTTGCTGATGCCGGCGGCCGCCAGGTTGGATGACGACTTCATCCGCAGCGAGCGGGCGAACCTCGTCGTCGACTACACCGGCCTCTATGCCGAGTGGTACGAGGAGAACGGTCCGGACGTGACGTATGAGCAACTCCTCGGTATCCCTGGAAACCGCTGGTGGGACATGTACAAGGAAGGAAGTCTCGACGGCGACAGACTGACCAACATCGGTGACATTGCCGCTGGGCGGGCTCGGGGCCGGACGAACGATGACCAGATCTTCTGCTACTCGATCGGAGGCATGCCGGTCGAGGACGTCGCGTGGGCGTCGGATGTCTATGACAATGCCGTCACGAAGGACATCGGGACACTCCTCAACCTCTGGGACACCCCGGAGCTCAGATAGGAGCGATTGAATTGACGACGATATCACCCGATGGTGATGATCCGCAGAGTCTCACCACATTCATCGATGACCAGGAGATACGCTGGATCGATGTGCGCTTCACGGATGTTCCGGGCACGGAACAACACCTGTCCGTCCCCGCTTCCTCGTTCGGTGCCGAGGCGATGGAGGAGGGGCTCGCCTTCGACGGGTCATCGATCAGTGGCTTCACCAGCGTCGAGAAATCCGACATGTTGTTGCTGCCCGACCTGAAGACCGCGTACGTCGATCCGTTCGTCGACTCCCGCACATTGAACATCCAGTTCTTTGTCCATGATCCCCGTACCAGGCAGCCCTTCTCCCGCGACCCTCGCAATGTGGCACGCAGCGCGGAAGAGTATCTGGTGTCGACCGGCGTGGCGGATGAATGCTACTTCGGGGCCGAAGCGGAGTTCTACATCTTCGACTCGGTCCGGTTCGACTCGGCGTCCAACTCATCTTTCCATGTCGTGGACTCCGAAGAGGGCTGGTGGAGCACCGGCGCGGAGAAAGACCCGGATGGAACCACTAACCTGGGGCACAAGGTACGGCAGAAGCGTGGATACTTCCCGACCGCGCCCTACGACCATCTGCAGAACCTGCGTAATGAAATCGCCGACAACCTCATTGATCTCGGTTTCGAGGTGGAGCGGGCCCACCACGAGATGGGCAGCGGAGGGCAGCAGGAGATCAACTACCGGTTCAATACTCTGCTGCATGCGGCCGATGCCCTGCAGACCTTCAAATACGTGGTGAAGAACACGGCGAAAGCGAACGGTAAATCGGCGACTTTCATGCCCAAGCCTCTCGCTGATGACGGCGGCTCGGGGATGCACATCCATCAGTCTCTGTGGAAGGACGGCCGCCCACTGTTCTACGACGAGTCCGGTTATGGCGGACTGTCCGAGATGGCGCGACACTACATCGGGGGGATTCTGGCGCACGCACCGGCTGTTCTCGCCTTCACCAACCCGACGATGAACTCGTACCACCGGCTGGTCCCTGGATTCGAGGCACCGACGAATCTCGTGTATTCGGCCGAGAACCGGTCTGCGGCGATTCGGATCCCCGCCACCGGGACAAGTCCCAAGGCCAAGAGAATCGAATTCCGGGCCCCCGACCCGTCCGGAAACCCCTACCTGGCTTTCGCTGCGGTGATGATGGCGGGGCTGGACGGGGTGCTCAACCGCACCGAGCCCGCTGCGCCGGTGGACAAGGACCTGTATGAACTGCCGGCAGAGGAAGCGGAGGGAATCCCCACCACGCCGACGTCACTGGAGCAGACGTTGGACGCGTTGGCGGACGATCACGGTTTCCTCACGGCAGGTGGGGTGTTTACCGAGGATCTGATCGAGAGTTATATCGCCGAGAAAGTCGACAATGAAATTACTCCGGCGCAGCTACGCCCGACCACCCTCGAGTATGAGCTGTACTACGACTGCTGAGGTCTACCTGAGCTCATAGTTGCACAGTGGTGTGGGTTACGGTGGATTCAGCCCCTGTAACCACATCATTCACCACGCTGTGAGGAGACCGCCGTGACTGGCCGCCACAATAATACCCCTGCCCGTACCCGTTCATTCCGTCACCGCGTCCTTGCCGCAGGCACCGCCCTCCTGAGCGTGATCGGTCTCGGTGCCACCATCGTCCCGGCCGCCCAGGCAGACACCCGTAATATCGTCGCATTGGGTGACTCGTTCTCGTCCAACCCGGACCAGGTCCGCAACACCTTGCGGGCTATTCCCGGTCCCATCGGTGACTGGGCGGACGACTACCCGCAGACCGCCGGCTGCCTGCAGGCACCGAACAACTTCCCGGCGAAGCTCTCGCAGGCCACCGACCGCCCTGTCGACGACTATTCCTGCACCGCCACGACCTCCGGGTCGATGATGAACAGGATCAACCAGGCGATCGATGCCGGAGCTGTCCGTAACGACTCGACTGTGGTTCTCGCCGTAGGCATGAACGACTACGGATTGTTCGGCGCATTCGACAACGGGACGAACATCCTCGACCCGGGCAATGTCGCCGCAGCCTACCGTGACAACATGCAGAGGGCCGCCGACCGGATCCGGTCCGTCGCTCCAGAGGCACGGATCGTCGTTCCCGGGGCGCTGCCTACTGTTGACCGGAAGAACACCACGTTCTGCGCGTTAAACGTGGTCCCGGACTTCCCGATGGGTGTGCCGGTGCCGATTCTTCGTGACGTGGAGAACTGGAACCGTGACAATCAGCGTGCCGCAGCTGCCGACATCGACGCGACCTACGTTGAGGTCATGGACGGAGCCCGTGGACATGACACATGCGCCGCAGACAACGACCGTTATGTCGCAGGCATCGTCGACACGACCACGCCGAACTACAACATGATGTTCCACCCCTCGGAAAACGGCTCACAGTACCTGGCTGACACTGTTGCCCCGCATGTCTGACCGGTGAACAACAACGGCAGGGTATACGAGAAGAACCCCCGCAGCTGTGGGGGTTCTTTCTTCGTTCGGGGCCGGTCCTAGTTCGTTTCTTTGGCCCGTTCACCACCTGACAAGGGCACGGTGTGGTCCCACAGGGTGGCGTGCAGGGCACGTCCCATGACGTAGGAGCCTACGGCCTGGACCACGAGCAGCGCGAGAATGGCGACGATCCCCCTGACGAGGTAACCGACGACGAACCCTTCTGTTGCCCAGGAGTTCACGAAGTCGGCAGCGACGAGCAATGGAAGGCCCATCCCGAGGGCAGGGCCGAGCATGTTGACCTGGCTCAGGGCATCAGGGGCGAGGTACATCGCCACAGCGGAAACGAGGACATAGAGAGCGCCGACGACGGCCAGGATGCTGACGATGATCGCGGGAATCCACCCGATATCGCTGGTTTCCTGCACAACGCTTCCCTCACCTGCGAGCAGGTGCACGGTGGACTGTGTCTGTGTAAGCATCGTTTCTCCTACCTGCGTCCGCGGGTGATGATCCGGGCGAAGGCCATGGTACTGATCGCGCCGCCAAGACCGGCGAGAAGCACGACATCATAGGTGATGGACGAACTGTAGAACAGGCAGTACACCAGGAACCCGGCGATGATGGTGAGGAAGACCATATCGGCCAGAACGGCACGACGGGCGTCGTTGCGGGTAGACACTGCTCGCCACAGAACCAGCGCCATGGCAGCGGCGATGATCACCGCGGCCATCCCGGCGAAGATCCACAGGAATTGTGTGGGGGTCACTTCGACTCATCCTCTCTCTTGTCATTCTCGCCCGGTGGTGTCTTTTCCGGCGCAGAGTCGGTGCGAGGTGCCCCGTGGCGGCCCCGCAACCGGGACAACGGGGTGCCGGGGAGCCCTCGGCGACCACTGAGGTCCAGATCAGGCTGTGGCAGACGTGACCGGACCTCGAGTGCGTTGACAAGGGAGGCGATCGGTGAGGTGCGCCGTCCGCTGCGGGACGCCTTGGTGCCGCCGGTGGTTGGCGCGGGCTCCTGCGACTCAGAGAGGGCAGAGATGCCGCCGTCCTGGGACGGGGCGACCCGGGCAGGGTCGATGCCCTCCTCAGAATCCTCGGAATCGACGTCCTCGTCATCGAGGTCCAGGTCGGGGGGACTGAGTTCTTCGGCCAGCTTCCGGCGGCGCCGCTTCTCCTCCTCCTCGATTTTGCGCCGTTTCTCCTCCGCTGCTTTGCGGGCATTGGTCTTGGCGATTTTCTCGCGTTGCTCACGGGAAAGGCTGTCGAGATCCTTCTCGTCGAGATTGTCGTCCTGCCGCATAATTGCTGCGACGAAGGCGGCCGCATGCGGGGTCGAGTCGACCTTTTCGACGTCGAAGACCCCGTCCTCGCTGGCACGGCCACCACGGTTGCCGCGGTAGCCGCGGGGGCCGGGGACACCGCGCTCCACAAGGTGTTCCACGTCGAACTCGATCTTGCGCTTGCGTACGGACGGGGAGATCTTCGCCTCCATCACGGCCAGCGAGTGCAGCAGCTCCTGCGGGTCAGCACCGTACATGGCGTGGACCGCGAGGAAGCGTTGCACCCTGGTGAGCCCGTGCGTGCGGAACTCCGAGGTCGCCACAGAACTTGCGTCGTTGAGATTCCGCTTTCCTGCCGCAGCATCTTCATCGACCTCTTTGGGGCCGGTGACGCCGAGTGCGAGGGTGCCCGGAGTCATCGTGATGGAGGCGATGAACACGGCGATGTCCCTTTCCCGGGTCAGTCGCAGAGGATAGTAGATCATCACCGGAGCGATGTGACGACCAGTGGTGAAGGTGTCGTAGGCCATGATCGTGGACTCTTTGATGATCTGGCCCACGAGCCAGACCGAGTATGAGGCCCCGTGGCTGATCTGGTGGAGTACGTTCTTCAGTCCCATCACCGCGCTCCTTCCGTGGCGTCCGCCGTGTCCGGTGCGGCGGTGGTTGATCCGGAATCCGTGTGTGCCAGTCCGTACTCCTCAGACGGGAGCACGACGCCTACCGCCTCATCCGGGTCACCGATCACCGAGTGGACGTAGTCCGTGGTGTCGGTCAGGGAAGCGGCGGCATCCCCGGTGACCTGGGTGATTACTCCGATGAAGAGGAACATGCCGACGCTGATCACCATCATCGTCGCGCTCGGGAGGGTGAGCCGCACGCTGACAGCGAGGCTGGGGTCCATGTCCTGCTTGTCCATCGGTTTTCCCCAGAAGCACTTCCGCCAGACATGCAGCATGCTCAGCAGTGCGCCGATGGATGCCAGGATGACTGCGCCGACACCGACCCAGACCATGGGCCCGGAATCGCGCACCATGGCAAAGATAAGCATGAGCTTGCCCCACAGGCCGGAGAACGGGGGGAACCCGATCAACGACATGGCGGCCGCGGCGAAGACGACGGAGATCATCGGGTCCCGGCGCATCAGGCCGGAGAGCCGTCGGAGTCTGCCGGTGCCGTAGGTTTCCTCGACGGCGCCGGCGGCCATGATCATCGCTCCTGCGGTGATCATGTGGTGGAGCATGTAGAAGATCGCGGCGGACAACATCAGCTCGGCGCTGCCACCGAGGAAGGCCAGGGCTACGAGGATGAAGGGGATGCCGTTGACCATCTGGTAGGAGATCACACCACGCAGAGTGGTCTCACCAAGAGCTGCGAAACCACCGATCATCATGCCGATGACCGCAAAGACCAGGATCGGCAGGGCCCACCGCTGGTCGCCTTCGAAGATGGTCATGTAGACGCGCAGAATGGCGTAGACGCCGACCTTGGTGTGCAGGCCGGAGAACAGGGCCATCACCGACGGGGAGGTGGATCCGTAGGCCCGGGGAAGCCAGGTGTGCACCGGTGCGGCACCGGCTTTGACGGCCAGTGCGATCAGGACGATGCCAAGTGCGAGCCACAGCTGCCACTGGGTGCCGAAGACACCCTCGCCGAAACCGTCGGCACCGCGTTCCCCGGCTGCCCCCGCGAGGGCGGCCATGTTCGTGGTGCCCACGACTGCGTAGACGAGGGCGACACCGGACAGCAGGGTGAGAGAGGTGACCAGGTTGACCAGGACAAACGTCCGTCCCGCGGCAAGTCGGGCCCAGGTGCCGGTCATGGCCAACAGTCCGAAGGACGGCATGAGCATGACTTCGATGAAGACGAAGAGGTTGAACAGGTCAGCGGTGAGGAAAGCACCCCAGACCCCGGACAGGAGCATCAGCGTCATCGCAGGGTAGAACCGTGCCCGGGATTCGCCGACCGCTTCGGCGAACCAGTTCGCGGTGACGGCGACGACGGAGGTCGCCACGATCATCACCGCTGAGAGCGTGTCGGCGGCCAGAGGAATCGAGACACCGCCGACAAAGGAGCCGATGTTGTCCGCGACGACGGTGGTCTCCCCGCCACCGGACACCTGGGTCAACAGGAGTACGCCGCCGACGACACCTGCCGCGGGGACGAGGAGGCCGAGGGTACGGCGGGGAAGACTCCAAGGAAGGATCGCGGCGATGCCGGACGCCATCAGCGGGACGACGACAAACAGGGCGAGAAGTGTTCCGACGGTGTCGGGGTTCATCAGTAGTCCACCTCTCGGTCGCGGCGGCGCTGCGCCTGGGCTGAGTCTTCGTGGATGCGGTGAGCCGAGCGCCGGCCCACGGTATCCAGGGCACGGAACTCACGGCGGGCACGCTGGACGTCCTCACCGGAGCGGGTGTCGTCGTCGCGGCCGAGGGCGGCGAGGGCGAGCAACACGGCAGTGGTCGCCATGGAGATGACGATGGCGGTCAGGACGAAAGCCTGGGGGAGGGGGTCAGCAGCCTCTGCGGGCAGGGTTTTGTCAGCCAGTGGGTCCGAGCGCCAGGCACCGATGCCCGCTGCGAGGAGAAGCAGATTGACTCCGTGACTCATCAGCGTCGTGCCGATGATGACACGGACCATGCCGCGCTGCATCACCATGTAGACACCCGCCGCGACGAGGAGGGCGATGATTGCCGCGATGATCATCGGTTGTCACCGTCCTTTCCCTTGTCGTTGCCGTCGTTACCGTCGTTGCCACCGTGAGTGTCCCGGTGTTCTCGTTTCGTCTTTTTCTTGTTGTTGCGTTGCTCCTCGGCGACAGCGGAGGGGTTCAACGGCACGGCGGATCCGCCAGCGGTGACCGCGACTTTTGAACCCGCTATCGCCTGGAGTTCGGGACGTTCTGCCATCGGTTTCGACGGCTCGACCGGGCTGGCCTTGGACGGCTTGCCGGCATCGGCCCCGGGACGGTCGCGACCTCCCAGAGAGTTGAGCACGATGGTGACGATGCCGATCACGGCGAGGTAGACACCGCCGTCGAAGAAGAGCGAGGAACTGAAGTGCTCGGACCCGATGTAGAAGTGGATCGGGGCGAGGAAGCTGCCCTCGAAGAAGCCGAAGAGACCCGTGACCAGCGCCAGTATGATGCCTCCGCCGACGAACTGGTAGCCGAGGTCAGCTCCTCCGATGCGCTTGGCGTTCGGTTGGACGAGGTACCAGAACACCAGCCCGAGGGCGAGCATCAGCGCAGCGAGGAAACCGCCGCCGGGTGCCTGGTGGCCTCGGTAGAGGGTGACCGCGGAGTAGACCACGAGCACAGCGAGGAAAGGCCAGATGACCTGGCGTCCCAGAATTGAGTTGAGGTGGGTGCTGCGCAGGTACTTCGAGTAGAAGGGGGCGAGCTCGGGAACCTTGTGGACATCGGGGAACTTCGTGGAGCCCTCCTTGCGGAAGAGCTCTGCCGTGGAACCGGGGCCGTATCCCGGCACCGGGGACTTCGGCACCGAAGAGACGATTGCGGCGATGACGATACCGGCCATTCCGAGAACTGAAAGTTCACCGAGCGTATCCAGTGCACGGAACTCCACCAGGATTGCTGCCACGATGTTGTTCGCGCCGGAGACCTCCGGTGACTCACTGATGTACCACATGGCGAGTTCCGGACGCTCGTGGCGCCCGATGAGCAGCCAGACCCCGACGAAGACCACAAGACCGACGATCGCGGCCAGAGTGACGGCGAACTTCGTACGGTTTTCACCTTCCTTGAGGTAGAGCCGCGGCTGATGACGTACGATCAGCATGAGGAAGACGGTCACGATGAACTCGACCATGAGGTTGGTCATGGCCACGTCCGGGGCACCGAGGGTCAGCATGATCCAGGAGACACCCGCACCGGCCACACCGACCAGCACGACGGATCCCATCCTGGAACGTGTGGAGATGATCGCCATGGTGACGAGGAACATGATGAGCAGTCCGGCGATGTCAGTGAGGTTGTCGATGCCCTCGACACGCGGCGGAAGGGCACCGAGCTGCTCGAGCCCACCGGGGCCGAAGAACGCGGAGACGGTGAGGACCAGGATCATGACGAAGATCCACAGCAGATGGCCGTTCGGGCTCAGGGTGGTTCCCAGGCGGCTGACGAGACGCCCCCACCTGCTGGCCAAGCGCAAGGTGAAAGCAATGAGCTCGTTGCCGGTGAAGGGGAACAGCCGGTGATCCTCCATCCAGTCCGTGTAGGCACGGTGGCGCAGGGCCACGAGAACGGCGCCGAGGATGATGACCGCGATGGTGATGTACAGCGGAATCCCGAACCCGTGCCACAACGCCAGGTGTGAATGAGACTCGCCGGCACCGATCGAACCGACGACCGAGTCCAGCGGGGAGTCCATTGTGGTGAGGAACAGGACGACAGGAAGGGAGAGGACACCGGGGATGGCGGCGGGGAGCCAGAAGGAGACGGGAGCTTCCTTGACCTCGTTGACCGGGACGACGTCGGCGGTGTCCACGGCGGATCCGGAATCGATGAAGGCCCCGATCAGGTACTTTGCGGAGTACATGAAGGTTGCCACGGCACCGACGCCGGCAGCGATGAGCAGGATGATCTCCCAGGATGGCAGCAGCGGAGACTCGGTGAAGGACTCGAGCATGCCCTCCTTCGACACGAAACCGAGGGTCGGTGGGATGCCCGCCATACTTGCTGCGGCAATGGCTGCGGCGGTGAAGGTAGCGGGCATTCGGCGCCAGATCGAACCGAGCTCGCGGATGTCACGGGAGCCGTTCTGATGATCGACGACGCCGATGACCATGAACAGTGAGGACTTGAACATCGCGTGAGCGGCGGTGTGAAGGACCGCGGCAGCGAGGGCGTAGGGAGTTCCGATGCCGATGGTGGCGACGATCCAGCCGAGCTGCGACACCGTGGAGTAGGCGGTCAGGCGTTTGAGGTCGGTCTGCTGGTAGGCGAAGACGGCGGCCATCACCGCCGTTGCCATGCCGGCGATGATCAGCATCAGGTTCCAGACCAGCACGTCCGAGAAGATCCCGGAGAACCGGAGCAGAAGATAGATGCCGGCTTTGACCACGGCAGCGGCGTGCAGGAACGCGGAGACTGGCGTAGCTGCCGCCATGGCTTCGGGGAGCCAGACGTGGAACGGCAGTTGTGCGGCTTTGGAGAATCCGGCGAGGGCCACGAGGACGGCGACGATAGTGGTGAGGGAGGCGTTTCCGCCCCAGACATCGCTGGCGATGATCCCGGAGATGCTCGTGGTTCCTGTCGCCACGACGGAGATCCCCAGGGCGACCAGAAGGCTGAGACCACCGGTAAAGGTGAGGATGAGTGTCCGCACGGCACCGGGTTCGCCGGTGTGCCCGGCACGGGCGATGAGGAAGAAGGAGGCCAGGGAGACGAGCTCCCACCCGATGAACAGTACGGAGACGTCATCGGCGAGGAACAGGAGCACCACCGAGAGCATGAATCCGGTCATCAGGACGTAGAAATTCATGATGTGCTCCCCGCGGTGAAGATACCGCGCGGAGTAGGCGAAGACCGCTGCACCGATCAACAGGGCCAGCAGAGTGAAGAACATACCCAGCGAATCCATACGCAGGGCGAAATCGAGATTGGCCCCGTCACCACTGGCTCCGGGGACGATCCCTTCCACCCATGTGGCGGAGAAGACCGCGTCCTCCCCGTCTATGATGCCTCCGGCGTGGGAGAAGACGTAGGCGGCCACCCCGAGGAACACCGCGGCCAATGGCCAACCGGCGTTACGGTCGAGAGTTTTGACCAGGACCGGGGTTAGTGCGAGAGCTATGGCAAGCACCACAGGAACGACGATCAAGGTCACGGTCTCATCAACACCTCACAGTTGTTCTGACTCGGTAGCCGCCCCGTGGTTCCTGCGGATCCAGCCTGGACCCCGGTAACCCTCATGCGACGGAGCCAGTTTATCAGGCGTGTCGCACACAGGTTTCGGCGGGACTTTGCAGTAGTGGCGGCCCGCGCAGGTTGTTACCATCGGGAGGATGTCGCACACAGCATCATCCACACCGACGTCACCGGCAATGCCCCTGGACCTTCCCGCACTCGGTTTCGGCACCTACAAACTTCGGGGCACCGAAGGTAGCGAGGCGGTCGCCGGAGCGGTGGAACTCGGCTACCGGCTCATCGACTCGGCCTACAACTACGAGAACGAAGGCACCGTGGGCGCGGGCATACGCGCAGCAGTTGAACGTGGGCACGCGTCCCGTGAGGAGATCATCTACACCAGCAAGCTCCCCGGTCGGTACCACGAGAGGTCCGCTGCCCTCGCCACGGTGGAGGAATCCTACTACCGTTCGGGCATCGGCCCGATTGACCTGTATCTGATCCACTGGCCCAATCCGAAACAGGGCCACTACGTCGAGGCGTGGAAAGCGCTGATCGAGGCCCGTGAACGTGGGCTGGTCAAGCACATCGGGGTGTGCAATTTTCTTCCCGAGCATCTGGACATCCTGGAGAAAGAGACCGGTGAGTTGCCGGAGGTGAACCAGATTGAGCTCCATCCTGCGTTCCCTCAGGTCGGTGCGTTGGAGTGGAATACGTCGCGCGGCATCATCACCGAAGGCTGGAGCCCCCTCGGACGCGGCGCAGCCCTGGATAGTGCGCCGGTGCGCAACGCTGCGCGGTCGCACGACGCCACCCCGGGCCAGGTGGTCCTGGCTTGGCACCGTGCGGTCGGGTCCCTCGCTATCCCGAAGGCTTCAAGCAGGAAACGACAGCAGGAGAACCTGGATTCCCTGAAACTGGACCTCACTGCGGATGAAATCGAGTCCATTACTTCGCTGGGCAATCCGGACGGCCGCCTGAAGGGGCAGGATCCCGCAACGTACGAGGAGTTCTGAGTTCGTGAGTGCCTGACCCTCATCGAGGGAGAGGGCAACCAGTAGAACCAGTCGACCCAGTAGACTCAGTGACGTGACTACTCCTTTTTCGCCTCCCTACCGGCTCCGGCTGCTCAACGACTACGAGGTCGTCGTCGCAGGGCTCAGGACGATGCTTGCGCCCTACCAGGACAGGGTCCGCATCGTCGAGACGGATGTCGGCACCACCGGCCACCGTACGGCGGACCTGACTCTCTACGACACGTTCGGGCTGACTCAGGCCGACGGCTGCGAGATCGACGAGGTCCTTCGCGACCCGGAGGCGGGCCACGTGGTGATCTACAGCTGGAACATGCAGGCGGACCTGATCCAGACTGCCCTGAACAAGGGATGCAGGGGGTACATCGACAAGTCCATGGGTGCCGGTGTGCTGGTGGAATGCCTTGAGGCGATTGGTGCGGGAGAGGTGCTCGTCTCCGACACCGCGGAGATCATCGCTCCTGCGGAAGCTGTGGGTGTGCCCCCGACGGCGGCGGACCCGGCGCTCGCCCGGGGGACCTGGCCCGGCCAGGCCGAAGGGCTGACCGCCAGGGAAGCGGAGATCGTCGCGCTGATCACGCGAGGCCTTACGAATGCGGAGATCGCCACCCGTAGCTACATCACCATCAACTCACTGAAGTCGTGTATCCGTTCCGCCTACCGGAAGATGGGCGTGGAACGTCGATCGCAGGCCGTGCGATGGGGGATGGAGCACGGTATGGTTCCGCCGAGAAGGGAAAAGATCGCGCAGTAGGCTCAGAGACAGCGGAACCCCGCTCCCCGGACGCATACGGTGTCCGCGGGAGCGGGGTTCTTCTACTGCGCAGCAGGTGGATCTGCAGCTACCTTTTGCGGGTGAGGAGGCCGACGATCCCCAGCAGGATCACCGCGCCGACCAGGCAGGTGATGAAGCTGAATATGATGCCGCCGCCGGCGACGTCTACGCCGAACAGTGTCAGCAGCCAGCCTCCGAGGAAGCCGCCGATGACACCGACGACGATGTTGAGGATGATCCCCATGGACGCGTCGGTGCCCATGATCTTCGAGCCGATCCAGCCGGCGAGACCGCCGACGATGATCCAGCCGATGAAGCTCAGCGCCGGTGCTGAGTCTGCCGCGAGGATTAGCGTGGTGGATTCCATGTCATTCTCCGTTCATGAAGCGTCAGATGGTGCCCACGGACGGATGTCCGCGATGCCCTAATTTCCGGTGACCTTATTGATTCCCTCGGAAACCTTGTCCTTGGCATTCTCGGCAGCGTCCTTAACGCTGGATTTTGCCTGATCGGTCTTTCCGTCGCCCTTGAGGCGATCGTTGTCAGTGGCTTCACCAGCAGCTTCCTTGGCTTTCCCGGTGGCGTCCTCTGCCTTGTTCTTGATCTTGTCGTCGAGTCCCATGAGGGTTTCTCCTTTCGATCGTCGAAAACTATGTCAGTGCCCGAGTGTACGTGAATAACACGGCGTTGTGGGAAATGGAAGGAAAGAAATATTTTCCATTGGTGCTGATCAAAGTGCGTTGACACATACGGAAACTGCCGATCCGAATTTCGATAAAACGGGTCGACTGTGGCGGGTGATGCATGGAAATAACTAGACGATAATTCTGGGTTCTCCTTGCCTAGGTCTCGACCGTGGGTTCTCCGGTTGGTTCCGTCCGGGGCTCCTGGATGTCCATCTCGCGCAGATAGTCGGCGAAGCCGCCTGATACCCGGCTCGTCCGGCGGGCGGACGTGAGAACACGACCGCGGTCCGTCGCCGTCCACGGGACGCCGAGGTCCTTGAGCAGGCGTACCGTCGCCACATCCTCTCCCACCGGCAGCCCCGCGAACCCTCCGACGGCGAGCAGCCTGTCGAGTCGCACACCGAGATTCGCACCGTGCACGGCGACATGGTTCTCACCCAGGGTGTGCCGGGCCGACCACAACCGGACGGTCTCCGAATCAGGAGATTCATCAGGGGTCACCGTCCCGATGACCAGGTCGTGACCGGCATCTGCATCATCGCGCTGGCACGAGAGCCACTGGGGCGGGACCAGGGAGTCAGCGTCCGTGTGCGCCGTCCAGTGGCGTTCAAGCGCGATACCGGTGGACGCGCCCCAGGTCGTGGCATCTGCCACGCCGGCGTTGCGCACCGCACCGATGTGGGCGAAGTAGCCGGACAGGGTCCGGATTTCCAGGTCGGCGCAGCAGCCCCGTACGTCCTCCACCTGCTTCTCGCTGGAGTCTGTGCACCGGTCGAAGACCACGGTCAACGAGACCGGGAGATCCACCTGCCGTGCCGCGTCCGCGATTGCGTGGACGGCGGCACCAACGGTGGCGGCTTCATTGTGCACCGGCACGATGACGGACATCGCCGCCACAGCACAGGAGGTCTCCGCTGCGTACGTCACCGGCCGTCACCCCTGTAGGATGGGTGAGACCACATGACGATCTCGACGTTCCGGTCCGTGATCCGTAGCGACTCCGGCAGGTCGAGGGTCTCGGCGAGGACGGTATGGACGGCCGTGGCATCCAGCGGCCAGCCGACGACCGGATGCCGCCAGTGGCAGGCGAGGACGACCGGCGCGCCTGAATCCCGGATTCTGCGTGCGAGGACCCGCATCCGTCCCGGGCTGAGGAAGTACCCTGTTTCCGAGAGCACCACCAGGTCGGGGTGCAGCTCACCGTCGGTGGAGCCCGGATCGGACGGCCACTGCTCCGGTACCCGGCACTGCCGAAAGTCCACCCGCGGATCCTGGATGGTGCGGCGGGCCTCGGCAAGGGCGGCCGGACTGTCGTCGGCAGCGATGACCCGGTCGCAGTGGTCGGCGAGCTCAGCGGCGAGGGTGCCGACAGAGCATCCGATCTCGAGAATCGTCCCGGTGTGACGGTGCGGCAGCGCAGCCACGGTGAGTGCCCGTTTGCGAGCCTCGTACCAGCTGTTCCGGGTGGACCAGGGGTCGCGGGACTGTCGGTGCAGATCGTCGAGAGAGGAGTCTGCGCCAGAAATCGTCCGGATGAACGTCTCGGTCACGCGGGAGAAGTGTAAAAGTACCCCGTGGTTCAGGAGCGCCTCATTGCCGGGTTCCGGTCCGAGCGGTCGCACCTGAGACTCGTGGGTTGTGATCGCGGCCTGCTTGGATGCCCTGGCCGGCTCATCCAGTCTCAGCGAGAACAGTCCTCCGTCCTGGGAGAGCATCGGAAGGTCGGACGGGGACGCCCAATGCCAGAACCACAGCGGTGCTTCCAGATGAACGGCATCGGTGCGCCAGGCTGCCGTGGATGCGGCGAGTGCGGCTGCATGGTGGTCCGGATGACGGTCACCGCGCCACGTCGAGATGAGCAGGCAACCGGAGCCGTCGCCGACGGCCTCGACGACGGCCGCTGTCATCGAGTCGGTGTTCTGTGCGGTCTTTCCGTCCGGCAGGCCCAGGAAACGCAGGTGTGCCTGTGGAGCGAGGCGTGTCACCGCCGAGGTGCATTCACAGCGACGAAGGGGTGCGAGGTCCTCCGGAGAGTGCGTGGGAGAGCCGGGATGGGAGGCTTCCCCGTCGGTGGCGACGACGACGTTGACGGACATGCCCTGCGTGGCGGCCATCGCGATGAGACCACCGCACATGAGGGTTTCATCGTCCGGGTGTGCCGCCAACACCACGAGTCGGCTGAACTCCATCAGCTCCAGCGGATCCGGGGGCCCGCAGGCGACCACGTTCGCCGCCTGCCACGCAGATTCGTCAGTGCCGCGGTCACGGTGGTCGAAAGACGCCATCGTCATCATCGCCCACCCCAGACCGTGGGAAGGCCGTCGAGGGTGTGGGAGCCCACGGTGGCGAGATCCTTCTCGGGTTTGTGCTGACGCAGGTAGACCTGGAGATCTGCGACACGGCGTGCGTAGTCGTCGTCACCGGTCAGCGGTGCGGGTCCGAGGGCGTGCAGAACGCTGGTGAGGGTCATCTCGCACGCGTCGTGGACGATCCCGCGGACGCGGAGCACTTCAGCCCATTCGGGACCGCGGCCGTCGTCTTCCCGGTCAGCCTGCGCGGCGACCTGGTCGAGAACGGCACCGGCAGCGGACAGCACGGAGTCGCAGCGGCCCAGGTGCCACAGACTGATCTGGTCGACTCCCGCTCCGGGAGTGCCCGAATCAGCAGTCTCGGCCCGGTGCGACAGATGCATGTGCAGTGTCTGGGCCAGAGCCGTGGCGGCGCCCCACCACACCGCGGCAACGCCGACGCCGCCGAGGGCGAATCCAGGACGCGTCAGGTACCACTCTTCGGGGCCGACGTCATGGGCATGGACCGTCTCGAAGTCCAGGGTGACTGTCTCGACGTCGCGCAGACCGCGAGAGACCCACGGTGCATCGGCGACAGTCACCCCATCCTCGTCGAGACGGACAGCGAAAAGGGTGCGTCCGGTGTCCGAGGTCCAGGCACTGACGAGAGCATGACTCAGCGACCCCGCCAGCGAACACCACGGCTTTCGGCCTGTGAGACGCCAACCGCCCTCCGGGTCGCGTTCGGCACGCAGCGGCACGTCGCCGCCTTCCGCGGCAAAGACACCCCAGGTTGATCGTTCGGGGACGAAGATCACCGGATTGAATTCCCGTGCCTGATCGAGGATCCCGAGTGCATCGAGGTGTGGCTCCACGGCCCGTGCCACCGTCAGGTCAAGGGCACCGAGTTCGGCCAGACCCTGCCACAGCCGCCGCGCGTTACCGGGCGACTGCAGCCCGAGAGCTGTCCGGATCGAGGGCGCCAGGTCCAGGGCCTTGCGTGCATCCCCCCGTGCCCAACGGACCTTGGACTGAAGCGACACCGGAAGGACATGGTGTTCGCCGTACGGGGTGAAACGCGTCATCCGTCCAACGCTAGGAGAACGCTGAGGCGCAGGACACACCCCTGAGGGTGGGATCGTGTGTAGCTTACAGCGGCATGTGGATGAGAAAAACACCCTCCGTCCTGCCTGCGCAGGTCGGAGGGTGTTCCTCTGGCTGTCGGGGTAGCGGGATTTGAACCCACGACCTCTTCGTCCCGAACGAAGCGCGCTGCCAAGCTGCGCCATACCCCGGTCTGGAACGGCACACCTCATCCCTCGCGGGAATCACTGTGTCGCAACAGATAAGCACTATAGACCGACATCCGGCCTGCTGGCAAAACAGCTGTACACGCCGGTGTCAGGAGGAACGTTCCACGATCCTGAGTACCGTCGCCGACGGGCGGCAGAACGTCCTGAACGGGACGTACTTCGACGTCCCCAGGCCGTTGGTCACGTGTAACCACATCCGCTCGGACCAGCGGGAGAGCCCCGACACCCGTGAGTGGTCGATCCCGCAGTTGGTGACGATCGCCCGTCCTCCGGGGAGGCAGAGCTGGCCACCGTGTGTGTGGCCCGACATCATCAACTGGTAGCCGTCCGCGGCGAACTCGTCGAGAACACGGGGCTCGGGGGAGTGCGACAGGCCTATGGCCAGATCGGCCTCCGGATTGGGGGCGCCGCCGAGTGCCGCGTAGTCGTCTCTGTCGAGGTGGGGGTCATCCACTCCACCGACCGCCAGTTTCACCCCGGCGGTGGCGAAGTCGACGCGACGATGGGTGGCGTCCTCCCACCCGTGTTCGACGAAGGCCGCACGCATGCCCCGCCACGGCAGGTCGACGTCACTGGGTTTGTTGCGCTTTCCCAGCAGATAATTGAACGGATTAACCGGGTGGGGCGCGTAGTAGTCGTTACTGCCGAAGATGAACACCCCCGGACGCCGCAGCAGGGGGCCCAGGGCGCGCAGGACGGCGGGTACGGCCTGTTCTTCGCCCAGATTGTCGCCGGTATTGACGACGAGGTCAGGTTCCAGGGCATCGAGACCGGCGACCCAGTTCTGCTTGAGTCGCTGACCGGCCAGCATATGCAGGTCGGAGATGTGCAGGACCGTGAAAGCGTCCTGACCGTCGTCCAGAGTGCCGGGATCCAGCACCGGCACGGTCACCTCGTGCAGGACGAATGCACGGGTCTCGATAAAGGCCGCCGCCGCCGTGGCAGCGCCGACCGCGGTCAACGCGCCAACAGAGGAGAGGGCCTTCGAAGCGATCCGGGACAACGCACCCCGGTTCCGTTCCTCGCGGGGCACGGTCTGACGGCGGGAAGCGGGCGGGTGTTCTGGGCTGCGTCGGTTACTCACCCTGCCCAGTGTAACGGCGGGTACCCGACCCCCTACTCGAACTCGTCGAGTGTCATATTCCAGCCGGTAGTGGTCCGCTGCTGTGTCGCTGAGTTGCCGGCGCTCGCAGCGGTACCGGACGTGTCCGCAGCATTGCGGTACCGGGTGGGATTGCCCCGGTCGTAGTTGCGGTCGTACCGCGGCAGACCGGTGCCGCCGTAGCTGTCGATGATCGAGTTCGCTGCGGTGAAGAATGCCCGCGCCGGTTCATTGCCGCCGTACAGATCGCCGCTTCCGCACTGGCGCAGGGGAGAGGTGCACAGCGGGGACGCCTGGGAACCGTCGTTGAAGGCGTAGGTGGCACCGGCCAGGCCCGGGGTGAAACCAAGGAAGCCGGCGGAGAGGCTGGTCTCCGTCGTGCCGGTCTTCGCGGAAATCGGGCCGCTCCACCCTGATGCGTCCGCAGCACCGGACGCCGTACCGTTACGCACGTCGCCGCCCATCCCGTTGGCCAGGGCATCGGCGACACCGCGGGAGAGGGCCTGTTCACAGGGCGGGGTGTCCAGCACCACGTCCTGCCCGCTGCGGTCCTTGACCGACAGGACGGGGGACGGCTCGCACCACCGGCCGTGGTCGGCGAGGCTGGCGGACACATTCGCCAACTCCAGCGGGTTGACCTCAAGTGGGCCCAAAACGAAAGACCCCAGGTTGCTGTCCTTGATGAACTCGGACACCGAACTCTCTCCGTCGTAGGACCCTGGTGCACCGTAGGACCGCAGGCCGAGTTGCACGGCGATATCAGTCATCCGATCCGTGCCGAGTTTCTCCGCCATGGCCACGAACGGGGTGTTGGGGCTGGTGGCCAGTGCCTCCCGCAAGCTCATCCGGGGTTTGAAGTCGCCGGCGTTCTCCACGCAGTAGCGGTTCTCCGGACAACCGACGGCACCGCCGCTGCCCATGCCTGACACCTCGATGCGGGACGGGACGTCGAGAGTGGTGTCCAGGCCCATGCCGTTCTCCATCGCCGCGGCAGCCGCGAAGATCTTGAAGACGCTGCCTGCACCGTTGCCTTCGGAGGTGTGGGTCACCGGGAGGACGGTCTCACTGACGTCGGCGTCGAGCCCGTAGGTCCGGGACGATGCCATCGCGACGACCTCGTGGGCGTCATCGGTGGGTGCAATGAAATTGGAGGTCAATGACACTCCGGGGGTGGAGGCGTCGGCCTGGGAGCGTACCGAGTTCACCGCGGCGTCCTGCGCGGCAGGATCCAGGGTGGTGCGCACCGTGTACCCGCCCCGGGCGAGCTCATCGGTGTCCAGGTCGTGATCCTCGAGATAGGAGAGGACGTAGTCGCAGAAGAAACCGGCGTTGTCGGCCCCGATGCAGCCGTTGGCTTGACCGACGGGGTTCTCGTTCACTCCGAGGGGCTCGTTGACGAAGCGGTCGCGCTCTGCGGGGCTGAGCGCGCCGGTCGACGCCATGGCGTTGAGAACGTCGTTCCGCCGTGTTGTGGCGCTCTCCGGGTTCGTCCACGGGTCGTGGGCGCTGGTGGACTGCACCATGCCGGCCAGTAGGGCGGACTGCGGGACGGTGAGGTCGGATGCGGTGGTGGAGAAGTAGGTGCGGGCGGCAGCCTCGATGCCGTAGGCACCGTTACCGAAGGAGATGAGGTTGAGATAGCGGGTGAGGATCTCGTCCTTCGAGTACCGCTTCTCGAGGTCGGTGGCCATCTTCATCTCCCGCAGCTTGCGGGTGGCCGAGGTCTCGGTCGCCGCGGCGCGTTCCTCGTCGTTCGCGGCATCGATGAGCAGCAGGTAATTCTTGATGTACTGCTGGTCGATGGTGGAGGCGCCCTGTTCCACACCGCCGCTGGAGAAGTTCGCGGCCAGCGCCCGCAGGGTGCCCCGCACGTCGACACCGTCGTGTTCATAGAACCGCCGGTCCTCGATCGCGACGATGGCCTGTTTCATGCTGTCAGCGATCTCGTCCTCACCGACCGAGTACCGACGCTGGTCGTAGAGGGTGGCGAGGGTATTCCCGTCGCGGTCCGTGATGGTGCTGACCTCGGGAAGCGACTCATTGTCGTCGATGTCGGCCAGGTCGCTGTCCACAGTGTCGGACCCGGCGTTGACGGCGAAGCCTGCACCCCCGACCAACGGTATGGCGGCGAAAGCGGTCAGCACGCCGATCATGACGATGGCGAGAATGAGTGTGGCCGCGTTCCTGAGGTATGTCACACGCAAAGGGTATCGGATGCCGCCGGTGAGGGGGAGTCCCCGCCGAGATCACCGACAGGGGGAGTTTTCGGGGGTGGCGCCGGGCCGGGGATGTCGCCGGCATGAGGACGGGGTCATTCGCGGCCATGGTGCGTGCCCGATAACAGCGCCGATGGATTCCGGTGGCGGAATCGCCTATCGGTGACGGACATCACAGCTTCTCGGCCCACGGGCTTCTTCATGTGATGACCAGCACATTTTCTGGGATGTTCGCTCCATTGGGCCACGGGAACCCGTCTGATGTGCTGCAGGACGGGGAAATCTCGCATCGGTACGTGTCGAGGTGCCCCGGTGGGCGGAAGCCGTCCGCCGTACGCTCGGGACGCCGCCCGGTGATGTGCCACACACTTTCTCGGAGCATGTGCGATTCGACACTTCTAAATCTGTGTGAATACACTTACATCCAGTTTGCTGATGATCACTTCCGGGGTCTCGATCTCCGGAGCCGGGGATCGTCAATCCCCGGCCACTAACCACAGCGGAAGGACATCATGACCGCATCACTCCGACACCCTGACAGCACCACCGGCGCCACCTGTACAGACGCAGCTGCAACCCCCGAGGTTCGTAGCGGTAGCCAGGGCGTCCTGCACCGAACGGCGGGTCAGGTGACCACCCGCGAGTCCTTCAACAACCGGGGTGAATGGATCACCCAGGCGCACTGCCGCAACATTGACCCCGAAGAGCTGTTCGTCCGTGGTGCGGCTCAGCGGAAGGCGGTGGCTATCTGCCGCCACTGCCCGGTGGTTCTCCAGTGCCGTGCGGACGCCCTCGACAATGACGTCGAGTTCGGTGTGTGGGGAGGTATGACCGAGCGTCAGCGCCGTGCCCTGCTGCGCAAGCATCCCGACGTGGAGAGCTGGGCGGACTTCTTCGCCGGCCAGCTTGAGGCATCCCAGAGCTGATTCCGCCTGGTCCTGCTGCTCCCGCTCCGGCCCTGTTCCGCGCGGCCGGAGCGTTTGTATACTCGTCGGCATGACTCAATGGGAATACGCCACCGTTCCGCTCCTGACCCACGCGACCAAGCAGATCCTCGACAACTGGGGTGAAGACGGCTGGGAACTCGTGTCCGTCCTCCCCGGACCCACCGGCGAGCAGCACGTCGCCTACCTGAAGCGGGAGAAGTAGTAGATGGCCGGCGATACAGGCAAGGTCTCCGCCCGCCTCACCGAGCTGGCGATCACGCTTCCCCCCGTCGCGGCACCGGTCGCCGCCTACGTGCCTGCGGTCCAGGCCGGTGACCTGGTCTTCACCTCGGGCCAACTGCCGTTCACCGACGGTGCGCTGCCCGCCACCGGGGCTGTCGGCGAGGGTGCTGCCGTGACCCCGGCGGACGCCACGTCCTACGCCCGCACCGCCACCCTCAACGCACTGGCGGCGATCGATGACCTCGTCGGGATCGACAATGTCCGCCAGATCGTCAAAGTCGTCGGCTTCGTGGCCTCCGCGCCGGGCTTCGGTGGGCAGCCTGCGGTCGTCAACGGTGCCTCCGACCTGCTCGGCGAGATTTTCGGCGAGGCTGGTGCGCATGCCCGCAGCGCCGTCGGTGTCGCTGAACTGCCGTTGGGAAGCCCCGTCGAGGTTGAGCTGATCGTCCGCGTGGCGTAGCTCCCCGCCCGGGGACCACCCCCGCCGGGCCTGTCGATTGGCGTTCCCCACAGTAGGATCGGTGACATGGAGCACCCCGCGTACAGCCAGTTGCGTCCCGTCACCCCCTCTGTTGGAGTGGTTCTGTGTGACAACCCCAGCTACCAGGCCCTCGAGGGCACCAACTCGTGGGTCATCCGGGCTCCGGGTGACACGGCGAGCGTCATCGTCGATCCGGGTCCTCACGATGAAGGTCACCTCAATGTCCTCCGGAGGAAAGCCACCGAGGACGGCGCAGAAGTGGCGCTGATCCTCCTGACACACCATCATCCCGACCATGCCGACGGGGCGGGTCGCCTGCGACAACTCGTCGGAGCCCCTGTGCGTGCCGTCGACAAACGCTACTGCATCGCCGGGGACCCCCTCGTCGACGGCGAAATCATCCGGTGTGACGGCTTGACCCCGAGTATCGACGTACTTGCCACGCCGGGTCACACCGACGATTCGGTCTGCTTCGCCGTGCACACCGACGGCGGAACATCCAGAGAGGACCTCGAGGGGATCCTCACCGGCGACACGATCGCCGGTCGACACACGACCATGATCTCGGAGACCACCGGCGACCTGGGGGACTATCTGGAGTCACTGAGACTGCTCGCACGGCGGGGATCAGGAGTACGGATGCTGCCAGGGCACGGTCCCGACCGCGATGACACCGCCCAGTTGGCGGTCAAGTACCTTCAGCGTCGTGAGCACCGGCTGCGGCAGGTCGCCGCGGCTGTGGCGACACTGGGCGAGGACGCGACCGTCGGACAGATCGTTGACGAGATCTACACTGACGTCGATCCGGTGCTGCGTGACTCGGCCAAGCAGTCCACCCGTGTCGCCTTACGGCATCTCGGCAAGCTGTAGGTGGGTGTCGGTTTCAACGGCTCTCCGTCGAGGAGTGTGACCGGTCCGGGGAGACCGCAAGGATCAGCAGCACCAGGCCTATCAGTACGAGGCCGATCCAGCCCAACGGCGCGAGCCGCTCTCCGACGACGAGCACCGCCAGGAGGGCGGCGACGGCTGGCTCGAGCAGCGTCACCGTGGTCGCCGTGCTCGGGGAGAGACGGGTGAGTCCGTAACCGAATAACACGTATCCCAGGAACATGGGGACCAGCGAGATATAGGCGGCCACACCCAGCGTCGTCGCGGAGTTCAGGAGAGGCGTACCGGTCACCAGCAGCACAGGTACCAGCAGGGCTCCGCCGACCCCGAAGACCGATCCCATCGCTGCTGCCCGTCCCGTCCCGGCGAGCATGAGGCGGAATGCCACCCAGGCATACAGTGCATAGGACACCCCGGCCAGCAGGCCGAGCGCGATGCCGGCGAGGGCCGCTGATCCGTCGGCGGTGGTGTCATCGCTGCCGGATGCCGCACTGATCAGAACGGCGCCGGTGATCCCGAGCCCGGCGGCACTGCTCCACCAGGGGCCCAGTGACGCTCCTCCGGTGAACTTCTCGACGACTCCGGCGGCCAGGGGTGCCGAGGCCAGGGAAATCACCGTCCCGACCGCCACCCCGGCCAGGTGCATCGAACTGTAGAACGCCAGCGGGTACGTGAACACGGCGAGCCCGCCCAGCACGACCAGGCCCCTGTGCTCCTTGAGCAGTGTGCGGGTGCTCCACAGATCAGGGGCCGCGATCAGTGCCTGCAGTAGGCCGCCGACGCCGAGGGACACGGCCCCGATTGCCAACGGACCGACATCCTCGGCGAGACTGGCAGCGGTGCCTGTCGTGCCCCAGAGTACGGCGGTGACGGTGACGGCCAGGAGTGCGGGAAAGCGGGAGGGGCTCATGCGGTGCAGGGGGAGCCGGATGTTGCCCGCCGGACGATCTCCTCGGCGAGGTCACGCGCATGGTGCAGGTGCTCTGTCGTACCGTCCAGTCCCGAGCGTGTCATGGCGCCCTCCAACAGGAAGGACAGGTGGCCGGCGGTCGCGCGGGCTGCGTCTTCGGTGTCTTCGGTGTCTTCGGTGTCCCCGGTGTCCTCGGCCAGGGGACCCGGTTTCAGTGCCGCCAGCAGGAGGTCTTCGATCTCCTTCTTGTGTCTGCTCACCTGGGCACGGGGCGGCGAGCCGGCCGGGAACTCGGCGGCACTGTTGAGGAGGCCACAGCCGCGGAAGCGCTGCCCGTCGGCCTCGGCGTGGTCGGTGTAGGCGTCGAACACGGCGAGGACCCGGTCCGTCGGTGCGGGCCCAGCGTGCCGGAGACGGGTGTCATAGAGGCCGAGCCACTGGTGGTGTCGTTGCTCGATGAAAGCCGCGATGAGCTCGTCCTTCGACGAGAAGTTGTTGTACAGGCTCTTGCGGGCGACACCGGCGTGATCGACGATGGTGTCGATGCCTGTGGCGGCAATCCCTTGTTCATAGAACAGTTCCGTGGCAGCGGCGAGGATACGCTCGCGGGCAGGGCGGCGTCGGGTCTCGGGCACTGTCGTCTCCTTCGTCGTCCGCGGACAGTTAAGTAGCCAGATCAGTCTACCTACTTTTCCGGAGAGTTGAGACCCGGAGGTACGGCAATGTCATTCAGGTGCCAGGATCGGTCGGCTCCACGGCGCTGTGGCGACAGATCCTGGCACCTGATTCACAAGGATCCGGTAGCCCGGGGACGGCAAAAAGCGTGAGTTACCGTTCCGCCTTCCCGGGTGCCGGTGTGGCCGGGCCGGGAAAACGGGACGGTAACTCACGCTGAGACGAGAGTTGCCGTGAAGTCGGGGTCAGCGGGCGCGCTTGGCCAGCCGTTCGGTGTCGGAGATCAACACCGACTTGCCCTCCAGGCGGATCCAGCCACGGTGAGCGAACTCCGCCAGTGCCTTGTTGACCGTCTCGCGCGATGCGCCGACGAGCTGCGCGATCTCTTCCTGGGTCAGGTCGTGGTGGACGCGCAGTGCACCACCCTCCTGGACGCCGAACCGGTTCGCCAACTGCAGCAGTGCCTTGGCCACACGGCCCGGAACGTCGGTGAAGATCAGGTCGGCCAGCGTGTTGTTCGTACGGCGCAGGCGACGGGCCAGCACCCGGAGCAGCTGTTCAGAGATCTCGGGATGGTCCGAGATCCAGTCATGCAGCATCTGGGAGTCCATGGTGGCGGCGGTCATCTCGGTGACACACACGGCTGCGGAGGTGCGGGGCCCCGGATCGAAGATGGACAGCTCGCCGAACATGTCGGACGGCCCCATGATCGTCAGCAGGTTCTCGCGACCGTCCGGCGCGTGCCGGGCCAGCTTCACCTTGCCGCTGATGATGATGTAGAGCCGGTCGCCCGGTTCACCCTCGTCAAAGATGGTGGTGCCTCGTGGGAACGTCACCGACTCCAACTGCTCGATGAGTGCGTTGACCGCGGTGGCCTCGACACCCTGGAAAATTCCGGCGCGAGACAGGATCTCAGGTACTTCACCCATTACTCGTCTGACTCCTGGTCTTGGTACTGTTCGTCTGCTGTTCGGTGGCAAGCTGGTGGTGCTGGCGATGCTCTGGCCGACCGTGACAGGTTGGTCACACCGGCCCCCGAAAAGGGTCACTCCACACAATACAGCGTAGGGGGCATCTTCTGTGGAACGCGGGTTAGACTGTCTCCACCATGGTCGCCACATCACCCTCTCAATCCTCTCAATCGCCGCACCCCGCTGCCCGTCGCCGCCTGTCCGGCGAGAGTCCGCTGGCGCTGACCCGGCGGACCCGCTGGGTCAACCGGACCTTGGCGCAGGAGTACCCGGACGCACACTGCGAGTTGGACTACTCCACGCCGCTGGAACTTCTCGTAGCCACGGTGCTGTCCGCGCAGTGCACGGACAAACGCGTCAACCAGGTCACTCCGGGGCTGTTCCGGGAGTTCCCGGATGCTGCTGCGTACGCCGGTGCCGACCGGGAACGGCTGGAGGAGGTCATCCGTCCGACGGGTTTCTTCCGGAACAAGGCATCGAGCCTCATCGGCCTGGGGGCCGCACTGTGCGACGAACACGGTGGTGAAGTCCCTGGAACGATGCAGGAGTTGGTCGCCCTGCCTGGTGTGGGCCGCAAGACGGCGAATGTCGTGCTGGGCAATGCCTTCAACGTGCCCGGTTTCCCGGTGGACACCCATGTCGGGCGGGTGGTCCGCAGGCTGGGACTGACCACGCAGACCGACGCTGTCGCCGTGGAGCGCGAGATCACCGCGATGGTGGAGAAGAAGGAGTGGACGATGTTCTCACACCGGTTGATCTTCCACGGCCGACGCGTGTGTCATTCCCGTCGGCCCGACTGCGCCAGCTGTGTCCTGGCGCCCAAGTGCCCGTCATTCGAAGCAGGAGACCAGGCGGGAGTGCGGGAGTGACCGGCTCGGACGAGACTGCTCAGGCCCCGGACGGTTCTGATGCCGTGAGTTCGCGGCTGCGTACCGTTCTACTGGTCGTGGTGGTTGTCGTCGGACTGGCGGTTGCCGCTGTGCCGATGATCATCTCGTTGACCGGTGGAGAGGACCCGGCGACCTCGGCTGCGCCGACGTCGTCCGTCCCGTCCGGCTCTGCGGAACCGGTGCCGGACGGGACCACCTCACCTGACCCGGCCGGCACGTCCTACGACGTTCCGTCGGACCAGCGCATGTCCTGCCCGTCGCCGGAGGGCAGTACCCCGCTGGCACCGGACGCCGAGCTCGCCGACGTCGTCCTGCCGTGCCTGACCGACGGCGGCGGGGAATCCACCGTGTCGGTGGCCGAACTCGTCTCGGGTCGCCCGACCCTGGTCAATGTCTGGGCATGGTGGTGCGGCCCGTGCCGCCAGGAACTGCCGGTGCTCCAGGAGGCCGCCGAAAAGCATCCGGAGTGGAACATCATCGGGGTGCACGCCAATGAACGTGGGCAGGCCGGGGTGGACCTCCTGGCTGACCTGGATGTCCGGTTCGCCAGTTTCCAGGATTCGAACGGAGCCGTCGCCGCCGCGGCATCCCTGCCGGCCGTCGTTCCGCTGTCGGTGGTCTACAGTGCCGACGGTTCGCGTCTGGAGATGCATCCTGGCGAGCTGACCTCCGTGGAGCAGGTGGAAGAGCTGATGACACGTAGTATGGGGAACTCATGAACCGACCCATCGAGCGCCCAGACGAGTTTCCGGAACGGGACCACTCACTGGAGGACTGGCTGTATGCCGCCCAGGCGCAGCCGGAGCTCCCCGCTGACCTGCCGGGATGGGTCCGTGCTCTTGTCGGTGCAGCACGTACGGATGCCGGGGAGGACGCCGCGGCGGGGATCTTCAGCGAACCGGCGCGGACCGTTCCCGAAACAGGCCCGGACGGTACACCGCCGCGGTACTCGGCGGTGCTGGTGCTGCTCGGCGAGGACGGGGCAGGGGAGAAGACCGTCCTGTTGACCCACCGCAATCCCCGAATGCGCACCCACTCCGGGCAGATCGCCTTCCCCGGCGGTCGCCGCGAGCCCCAGGATGCCGGTCCGGTGGACACCGCCGTGCGTGAAGCGGTGGAGGAGACCGCACTCGACCCTGCCTCTGTCGTACCGGTGATGGTGATGGACCCGTTGTACATCGATCGGACGAACCACGCCGTCATCCCCGTCATCGCCTGGTGGCGGGCACCGGGGCCGGTGCACCCGGCGACGCAGGAATCGGACTGGGTGCGTGCCTACCCGGTGGCCCGCCTGGCGGAGCCCGCCCTCCGCACCAGGATCGGATTCCTCGGCTGGCACGGTCCTGCCTTCGACGTCGACGGGTATCTCCTGTGGGGATTCACCGGTGGCGTCGTGGACGCCCTCCTGCAGATCGCCGGATGGGATCAGGCCTGGGAGGATCCGTGGACCGACGGGGAGCCTGTCGAGGTGGGTGACCTCTTCGCAGCACTCGAGGCGTCCCGGAACGGCGAGAACCTCGCCCCGGCTGTCCTCGGCGACCGTCTGGGTGGCGAGCTCGAGAACGACAACGGTGAGAACGAGAACGGGAAGGAACCCCGATGAGCGGTTCGGTCATCGTCGATGTCGCCCTGGTCGTCATCGCACTGTTCGCCCTGCTCTCCGGCTGGCGACAGGGCGGTTTCTCCGCCCTGCTGTCGCTGGTCGGTGTGCTCGGTGGTGGTGTACTGGGCCTGCGGATCCTGCCGTGGGTGATGGGCTACGTCGACGGGGACACCCAGCGTTTCCTCGCTGCACTCGCCGTCGTCGCGGGGTCCGTCGTGCTCGGATACACGCTCGGATCAGTGATCGGCGGACGCCTGCGTGACCTCATCCGCACCCGGGTGGCCCTGCGCGCGGACTCTGTGGTCGGGGCGCTTGTACAGGTTGTCACCACCGTGGTGGTGGTCTGGCTGATCGTGGTTCCGGTGGCCGGCAACAACTCCGGGGACCTGGGCAAGTCGGTGCGCGGCTCGTCGATTCTCTCCGGGGTCAGCGACATCGCCCCGTCGTGGCTGGAGGCGCTCCCGCAGCAGACGGCGTCATTCTTCAGTGACTCCGGGTTCCCCGTGATCACCGACCCGTTCGATGACGTCCCCTCGGCCGAGGTAGACGCACCGGACACTGCATTGTCGGACACTCCGGTCGTCGCCGAGACCCGTCCGTCACTGGTGCGTGTCTTGGGAGAGGCTGAACAGTGCAGTCGGATCCTGCAGGGATCCGGCTTCGCCGTCGAGCCGGACCTGGTCATGACGAACGCCCACGTTGTCGCCGGTACTGGACGGGTCGCACTGGAGACCGTGGACGGGGACGCCGAAGGCGAGGTGGTCTACTACAATCCGTCGGAAGACATCGCCTTGATCCGCACCACGGACGGGACGGCGCTTCCGCCGCTGGACTGGGCCGACCGTCCTGCGGCCCAGAATGACGATGCCATCGTCATGGGGTTCCCGCTCGGTGGCCCGTTCCAGGCCACTCCGGCGCGTGTCCGTGAGATGTTCACGGTCTCCGGACCCGACATCTACGCGGACACGCGCGTGGACCGTGAGGCCTACACGCTGCGCGGAACGGTGGTACAGGGCAATTCAGGCGGGCCGTTACTCGACAGGGACGGTCGTGTCCTGGGGCTCGTCTTCGGCGCTGCCGTCGGGGACTCCGATACTGGATACGCCCTGACCAAGAATGAAGTTCTCTCCCATGTCGGGGACATCGCGTCCTACCGCGACCCGGTGGACACGCAGAAGTGCGTGGTCAGCTGAGGCAGTCTGTCGGCTGCGGGATATGTCTAGAATGGCTGTCGTGACCCGAGAGCCTGACAGCAGAATGCGCTCCTGGTGGAGACGTGGTTCCGCCGTCCTGGCGGCCACGGCCGTCGGTGCCGCTGTCCTCACGCCTGTGCTGATACGTGACGGGCGGGATGCCGACCCCTGTCCTCCCGAGGTCAGCGAGTTCCGCCACAAGGGGCGCAGCAGCCAGGTGTACACCTACAACTGCGGTGAGGCCGACGGGTCTGCAGCGCCGAGGGGCGTGCTCATTCATCTGCACGGCGATGGGGCCGGGGAATTCGGACTCCCCGGAGACGGGGACCCTGATGAGGACGACACGGAACCGACCCTGGGGGAGCTGGCGCAGGTGGCAGGATCGCGCAACATGGTCCTCATCGCTCCCCGTACGCCTGATCACCGCCGGGGCGAGACGTGGTGGCGCAGACTCGACCGCAACGTTGACTGGCTGACGGCTCTGGTCGCTGACCGGGTGCGGGCGGACAGCGAGCTGGACGACGAGAATGTCTGGTGGTCGGGGTATTCGGGTGGGGCCGAGATGCTCAGCTACGGGATTCTGCGTAGCGTGCCGGGGTTAGTGACCGGCGGTGCGGTCATGATGGCGGGAGGCGGGGCTCCTGACGAGGATCCGGGGTCCTCCGGGGATACACTCACGGTGCCGCTACGTTGGTATGTGGGGGACCTCGACGACGGGACCCGGAGTGCCGACGGTTTCGACGCGCTCAGCGCCGCCCGGGAGGGGGCCGCCTGGTACCGCCGATCAGGCGCCGATGGTGCCGAGATCCAGATTCTCCCCGGTGTTGCGCATCTGGACTTTCCCCAGGCCGATGTACTCGGCCGTGTGCTGCCCCGGGCAGAGACGTGAGTGCACGGGGAATACAGGAAAGGGGCAGGTGAGGCTCGAGGGGAGGCTCAGTGCTCTTTCCGGTGGTCTGATACTGCCCGGATGATCGCGGCCACGGCCGGCGGGTCCTCGATGTGAGGGAAATGGCCCACCCCGTAGAGCAGTTCGGATGTTGATCCGTCCCCACCACGGGCAGCGGAGCGTCGGGCGATTCGACGAGAATAGGCGGGATCCATCGATCCGTCGACGCAGACGGCGGGTGTGTCGGTACGCGCCGGGAACGTCCGGTTGAAGTCGCCGCCCTCGGGCCGCAGTCGGCTGCGTAGGGTCCATCGACGGTATTCACAGGACAGGTGCGCGACCTTGTCGATCTGCATGGCGTCCCGGCGGAGTTCCTCGTGCTCCCGGCAGGTGTCGGTGTCCCGGAACCCGGGCGCGACCTGGTGGCGGAAGGAGGTGGCCACCACGGCGGACCCGTTCTTGCGTAGCGCGTGTTCGGGCAGCCGGGGCAGCTGGGCGTAGAGCGAGGCGCGGACCCGCGGCCACTGGGACACCGGGTGCAGGAGAAGGGACCGGGCGAGTACCAGGGGGTGTGCGGAGGCGAGCGTGACAATGCCGCGGACGCGTTGTGGCTCGTGGGCTGCCATCGTCCAGGCGATCAGGCCGCCTTCACCGTGACCGACGACCAGGGCGTCGGTGTGGCCGAGCGCGCGGATCGCACCGCACATGTCCGAGGCTGCGGTGGTGAGATCGTAGCCGCGGGGCGTTTTGTCGGAACGCCCGTAGCCACGCAGGTCGACCGCAGCGACACGTACCGGCGGTGCATCGGCGCCGCAGAGTTCGGGCATGAGCTCGCGCCAGTCGAAGTGTCCACCAGCGAACCCGTGGATCAGCAGGACCAGGGGAGCATCGGACGGGCCCTGGATGAGGACATGCAACCGGATGCCCCGGGTATGGATGTAGCGGTGCGCCGCGTCGGGGGTGAGGGTCATCGCAGAACAGAGATGCCCGGCTGGGCTAGGTGAACATCCCGTTGTCGGCGGTGGAGTCCTTCTTGCCGGAGGGCACGACGGACTTCAGCTCGTTGACGGAGTCGATCGTCGCCTGCGGTTTCTTGACGCCCTTGATGAACTTCACGCCGACGACGGCGAGAATCGCGACCAGCACGAACATGATGCCGAACACGATGAGGAACGCCGACCAGCGGGGCAGCCAGTTGTCCAGGAGCTCCGCGAGGAAGAAGAAGAAGAAAAAGGAACTGTAGGCCAGCACGACGCCGGCGGCACCGAACAGGCCGACGGCGATCCCGGCCTTTTTCGCGGTGCCGGAGATCTCGGTCTTGGCCAGTTCCACCTCAGAACGGATCAGGGAGGACACCTGGGCGGTGGCGTCTTTGACCAGGTCAGCGATGCTGCCGCCGCGACCGGCGGCCTGGGCATCCACGTCGGACAGCGGGATGGAGTTGACCTTGGGGTTGAAGCTGTCCTGGTCAGTGAACAGGCCGTTGCTGTTCTTGTCGCTCACTACGCACTCTCCTGGTCGATGGTCTAACTCGGATCCTACTGGTTGGTTCTCCACGCTATTGTGCCAGAGGCTCTTCCATGGTGAGGGAGAAGCCGTACTCTTTCTACTCGTCCTCGCGTCCCCGGAGCCAGACCAGCAGCCCAGCGGCGACGGTACCGACAAGGGCGACAGCCGCGGAGGTGCCCGCGATGGCGCCGGTGTGCTCGGGAAGTGTGAACAGCGGTTCGGTGCGTCCGAACTTGGCGATGGGCCAGTTACGGGTGGTCGCCTCGCGGCGCAGTGTCCGGTCGGGGTTCACGACGGTGGGGTGGCCGACGGCCTCGAGCAGGGGGAGGTCGGTCGCCGAATCGGTGTAGGTGTAGCTGGCGGTGAGGTCGTAGCCTTCCGACTCGGCGAGACGGTGGAGCCCCTCGACTTTTGCCGGGCCCTTGCAGAAGAACGGGACCTCGCCGGTGAACAGGCCCTCATCGTCGACGGCGAGTTCGGTGGCGATGAGATGGTCGGCGCCGAGTTCGTCGGCGATGGGAGTCACCAGGACACGGGCGGATGCGGTGATGATCGCCACGTGGTGGCCCAGGGCGTGATGCCGGGCGATGAGAGTGCGGGCCTCAGAGTAGATGACCGGGACGATCACGTCCTGGAGTGCACCGTGGGCGACGTCGGCGAGATCGGCCTGTCGACGGCCGCGGATCATGGCGACCAGGGTGTCCCGTGTGGTGTTTAGGGAGTTGTCGTCGTGGCCGCTGATCATGTAGTTGCCGAGCATCATGAGCATACGCAGCATGTCGGTGGTGGTGATCAGGCCACGTTCGGCCAGGGGCTTGCGGTAGGCCATGGACGCCGAGGTGTCGATGATGGTCTTGTCCAGGTCGAAGACGGCGAGGACGGTTGACGGGTCAACGCCGGGGTCGGTGGTGATGGACTCGATCAGCTCGGCGACGGGTGTGTTCTCGGCATGGGTGTCGTCCGGCTCGCGTGGTTCTCCCTGCGGCGTAGTCACATCTACACCATACGTCCCAATGGTCACGTTCGTTACCCTGCGCCTCATATTTTCCTCTCGTGGCGAGCATTGTCCACAGGGGCTGGGGACAACGACGCAGAATCTGGTCCGAAGTTGTCCACAGGTTCGTCTCCTGCTGGTCCGGCTCTACCGTCGTATTGGCCGGTAATGCCACTATCTACCGCCATGAGGGGAACACGAGGTGTCAGGGGAGTGTCCGGCAGGTACAGCAGCGGCGATCGCCGGCAGAAGGGGGCCTCGCCGGTCCTGTTGATGCTCGATGATCCAGGGCTGGTGGACGAGGTCGCCATGATCGTCACGGTGACCGGGCGGCGCATTGTCCGGGAGGATGAGACCACCAACCTGCCCGGCCTGGTTGTGGTGACGGACTCCTTGGACCCTCACGTGCCGGAGACGGCAGGAGGCCGGTCTTCGGTGCGGATCATCCGGGTCAGTGGTACGCCGGTCGTCGGGTCTGACACCCTGCAGATTCCGGAGGCGGCGAATCAGTTGGCCGCGGCGATCGGCTGTCACGATCCACTCGATATCGCTGTCGCGGGTGTGGTCGGTGGAGCCGGGGCCAGCGTCTTTTCCGCCGCACTTGCCGGAGCGGCGGCGGATCCGGGACCGGACGGTACCGACGGCCCCGGTCAGGCACTGTTGGTGGACGACGACCCGCTGTCCCGTGCAGGGCAGCTCCGGCTGCTGCTCGGAGCCGAACGTGACGGGGAGGACGGTCCAGGCGACTCGGAGGTGACCTGGGTACAGGATGTCGGCGTGGTGGAGTCCCGGCGTTCCTCCGGTGTGTCGTGTGCCGCGCTGCCGTCACGCCCGGTCGTCAGGGACTGCGGACGCCGCGACCTGTCGGCACTACCGGAGACGGTGACGACCCGGGTTCTGGTTGTACCGCAGACCGTCCCGGCGGTCGTGGCGGCTCGGCATATCGTTGCGGTCTGCGGCCAGATACATGTTGTGCTACGCGAACTCCCGCGCTCCGGACTTACCTGGAACCAGACACTGAGTCTGCTGGGACGGGCACCCACGGTGACATGGGAGGACGACCCCTTTCTCACCGTGGATGTGGACCGCGGTGACTTCCGGACCACAGGAAGCGCTGCAGGGACCGCCGGTACCGCAGCATTGCGGTTGTTGGAGGAGATTCGGTGATCGGCCGGATGAAGGTGCGTCCTGCTGCCTCTGCCCGGTCGACTGACTCCGGGACACATTCCAGGCCTCCGGCGCTTGTCGACCGGGTGAGGGACGAACTGGTAGACCGTGCCGTGCTTCGACCCTCCCCGGGAGACATCGCCGGGGTCATCGGGACGATGGGTGGTGCGGACGGTGCCGGGGTCGAGCAGGTGCGGGTGCTCACTCGTGAATTCTCCGGGCTGGGGGACCTGGCGATTCCGCTGGAGGACCCGACGGTCACCGATGTCTTGATCAATGGCCCCGGGCCAGTGTGGATCGACCGCGGTCGGGGAGTGGAATCGACGGATCTGCGACTGTCGGACAAGGACGCCTGCCGGCACATCGCCGTGCGTCTCGCGGCGGCGTGCGGCGTGCGTCTGGACGACGCGTGCCCTTTCGCCGACGGTATTCTCACCGATCTGCCGCCGGGAGTGGCCGCGGCCGGGGTGCGTGTGCACGCCGTCCTGGATCCTCCGGCCGGCGCCGGCGCCTGTGTGAGCCTGCGGGCCCTGTCCAGCAGCCACCGCAGCCTGGAAGCATTACAGGAAACCGGCATGTTCCCGGATGACGGTGCCCGCTTGCTGCGTGAGCTCATCGAACAACGGCGTTCTTTCCTCGTCAGCGGTGGTACCGGTGCCGGTAAGACGACACTGCTTGCGGCCTTGTTGGGCCAGGTACCTGCCGAAGAGCGGCTGCTGCTCGTTGAGGACACCCCGGAGCTTCTCCCGGATCATCCCCACGCGGTGCGGCTACGTACCCGCGACGCGGGACCGGACGGCGCAGGTGGTATCGACATGCGGATGCTGGTGCGACAGAGTCTGCGCATGCGCCCGGACCGCATCATCGTCGGTGAAATCCGCGGCGCAGAGATCGCGGAGCTGCTGCTGGCCTTCAATACCGGACACGGGGGGAGTGCGGGAACGCTGCACGCCAACAGCGTGTCTGCTGTGCCGGGACGCCTCACTGCGCTCGGGGCGCTGGCCGGTATGTCGGCGGACTCGGTGGCGCGTCAGGTTGTCGACGGAGTGGACACCGTGGTTCATCTGCACAGGGAGCAGGGACAGCGACGGCTCGCGCAGGTCGGACGGTTGACCGGCACGGGCGGCACTCTGACGGTGGAACCAGTGTGGGGCCGAACATGGTGACGGTGATGGCGTTGATCGGAACCGGAGCCGTGGTGCTGTTCACCAGCGGTCGTGTCGTCACCGCGGTTCTGGCACTGTCCAAGAGCAGGAGGAGGATGCAGGAGTACCGTGACTTCACCGATGCTTTCGCGGTGGAATTGCTGGTCGGCGCTCGCCCGGTGACAGCGGCAGAACAGGCGCTCACCCGAGAGCACGGTATCAGTGAGGGATTACGTCGGCAGATCCACCGGATCCGGCTCGGCGCGGCAGTCGACAGTTGCACTGACCAGACGCATCCTGCAGGTGACAATCGGGATCCGGAACTTATCAGGCTTCTGTGTCTGTGGGCTACCGCAGAGCGCCATGGTCTGGCACTGGGCAGGATAATGGGACGGTTCGTCCAGGACCTGGACACCCGCCTCAGTTACCTCGGTCACGTATCCAGTGCACTGGCGGGCGCGCGAATGACCGAGGTGATTCTGCTGCTCTTGCCGGCAGGGGCGCTCGGCATCGGCCAGTCCATGGGGCTGGAGCCACTGACATTCCTTGTCGGTACCACTCTGGGCGCTCTGGTGTTGCTACTCGGTACCGGGCTCGCCTGCGCCGGCGTGCTGTGGGTGGAGTCGCTGACCGTGACAGTGCTCGGCGGGGTCGGCGGTCGCGCCGGACCCGGTGGAAAGGCAGGGGTCTCAGGGAACTTTCGCATCCCGGGGGTCTCAGCGGAACCAGGTCTCGGAGCGATCGCCGCTGCCAGGGTTCTCGATGTCTTCGCCGCAGCTATTCAGACAGGGCTCCCTGTCGTGACGGCCTGGCGGGCAGCGGTACGCGGGGCAGCGCAGGACACGCTGGATGACGGTGGCATGGCCCACGCAGTAGCCGATCTGTTGCGCGTTGCCGCTCTACTTGATTTGGGGGCGGGGGCGGAAGCGTGGAAGCACCTGGCCACCGATCCGAACTTCGGCCCGGTGGCGCGCCGAGCCGGATCCCAGGTCAGAAACGGTGGACGGATGTCAGAGGCCGTCACGGCCCAGGCAGACCGGCTACGGACACAGGCCGACGACAGTGCACGGGCGGGTGCCGAACGGGTGCTTGTCGCCGTTGCCGCACCGCTGACACTGTGCTTTCTCCCTGCCTTCGTGGTGGTGGGACTGGTTCCACTGGTCATCGGATTCGCCAGCGTGTGACAACAACCGAGATTGACAACAATCGGAATTACGGAGGGGAAGACATGGAAGAAAACGGTATGGACAGGGACCGGGATGTCCGGCGGGACATCGATCAGGAGGAGGCCCCGGAGTCCGCAGAGGCTCCGGTGAAAGACGGGGTGATACTGTCGGTTATGGGGGATGACCAGGGGATGAGCACCATAGAGTACGCACTCGGATGTGTCGCGGCCGCGGCGCTTGGTGCACTGCTGTATCTCGTGGTGACATCCGACGCTGTAGAGGGTGCGTTGACGTCAATCTTCCAACGCGCGCTGGATACCCAGTAGACGGTGGCGGCAGCGTGAGGGGGATCTACGGTGATGACGGGTACGTAACGGTCGAGGCGGCCATCGTTTTCACCGCCTTAACCGCCGTCATCGGCACCGTCATCGCCGGGGTTCTCACAGTCGCGACGTACCTTGGCGCGGTGGGTATGGCCCGTGACGGCGCCAGAGCCGCTGCGCTGGGTGATCTAGCCGCGGCACGGTCTGTCGTCACGGAGCGTGAGCCGGACGCGTTGGTGACGGTGACCGCCGGCTCTCCTGGAGGTGCGCCGGATTCAGCCACCGGTCATCTGGTGTACCGGGTGCACGTTACCGTGCCGGGACGGTTGTTTGATGTGTCCGCGACGGCGGTGATCGTCGGTGAACCACAGGACGTGCAGGGATGAGACCGGCTCTGTGACTGTCGCTGGCGCGGCAGTCATCCTGGCTGTGGTGGCGTTGGTATTGGTTATCGGAACCGGCGTGACGGGCATGCTCCAGAGGCATCGCGCGTCGGCGGCCGCAGACCTGACCGCCTTGTCAGCGGCGACGGTGATGCAACACGCGGGTGTGGATGAGGCATGTGTGGTGGCGGAGGATGTCGCCGTGGCGAACAACGCCCGGCTCGTCTCCTGTGACCTGGTGCGTGGCGAGGATACCGACTACGGTCCCGCCGGGCTCGAGGGGATCGGGATCACTGTCGTCGTGGCAGGCAAGACTGCCGCCGCTGAGGCAGGGCCGGTGAAGTGACGCCGACTCAGGCGAACAACGACCGCAGGAACGGGGTCGAATCCGCCATGGAGGCGACCATCGCACCACTGTGGTCCTCGGGGTACCAGTGCACGTCAACCTGCTCATTGGAACCAACGAACTGGTTGATCCACATCTGGGAGTTCAGGATCAACCCGATGGGACTGGGCACATCAATGTCCAGGAGGCCATGTCCCACGAAGACCGGCTTGTCGTAACCGTCGGTCGGCGTCGCCATGTAGGTGCGTAGCGCAGGTTCCAGACCAGGCACCGATTTGATGGGTGCGGTGAAGGCGCGGGACATGCCTACACCGTCGAGGGCATCAGCCAACGCGGGATAACAGGCCGTTTCCGCCATGTCGGCGATCCGCCGTCCTTCGTCCGACAGTACGGAATCCAGGTCGATCTCCGGGTGCGCCTCCCGGAATCCGGCGAGGATGTACGCGGTGTACACGTTCAGCCCGGTCGGAAGTACGACCGGAGGGAAGGACGGTGACCCGGCGAGCACTAATTCCTCGACATAGGCTGGGGCACCGGTAGCGACGCCGCCCCGGTAGTCCAGTCCAAGATCGTTGCTACGTTCCGTCGCAGCATGGGCGACGTGCAGCGCAGCTCCACCACCCTGAGACTGGCCGATCACCGCCCAGGAGGAGGACAAAGCCGGGCCGACCGAGTTGAGGGACTGCGCGGCAGCCACCGAGTCGATGACATTGGCAGCGCTGACCGGCCCGTTGAGGTACGACATCAGTCCCGGCGTTCCCATTCCCGCATAGTCTGAGGCGACGATGGCGTAACCCTGCTCCAGCCAGTGGTTGAGGTAGGCGGCGTCCCGCTCCCCGCGGGGGAGTGCGGACGGAGTGCAGTCGTTGCCGAGGCCGACGGTACCGTGCGCCCAGGCCAGCACCGGCCACCCGACCTCAGGCGAGGGGCCCTGAGGCAGGAAAACCGCGGCTGTCGATGCTGCAATTTCTCCGTGCTGGTCCACGGTCGAGTACACGAACCGCTGTTGAGTGTCCGCCGAGCTCAGCCCGAGGTCAGGGCTGAGCGGTACCTCGTCGACGGGCTCGCCGACCCGGTCAGGAAGCCCGACACCGGCGGTGACATCCAGACCGGACCAGTCCGGGACCTCCTCGTTGGCAGCCGGCTGCCGTGGAGCATCACCGGAGTCGACCAGGCCAGCCGGCAGCGAGCCAACCACCGAACTGCCGGTCGCGGGCACTGGCATCGCGCCGGCGGACGGGACGAGACCGCCACCGACCAGCGCTAGCGCCGCCGTGGGAATCAGGAGACGCATCAGCGGGGACAGGACGGATCGGGACATCGGACACCTCGGGTTCCTCAACAAACATCACCGGCAAAACTATATTTTTCCTACAGTAGCCTTCGACGGGTGAGTGTGGATGGACGAACACCCTGCAGTGGGACCGGTCCCCGTCCTTCAGGCACGGGCTGGGTGCTCCGCGTGGGCGGAGGCATCCGCCAAGGCACGCAGCAGCACCGCGGCGCCGTGCTTGAACAGCGGGTCATTGCCGTTGCCGCACTTCGGTGACTGCACGCAGGACGGACAGCCGGATTCGCACGCGCAGGACTCCACCGTGTCCGCGGTCATCGACATCCACTGGGCGAACCGTTCGAACCCGGCCTCGGCGAACCCGGCACCCCCCTCGTAGCCGTCGTAAACAAAGACGGTGGGGAAACCCGTGTCGGCGTGCAGCACCGTCGAGACTCCGCCGATGTCCCACCGGTCGCAGGTGGCCAGCAAGGGAAGCAAACCGATGGCTGCATGCTCGGCGGCGTGCAGGGTGCCGGGCCACAGTGGCTCTTCGATACCGAGGTCGAACAGGACCGCCGGGTCCACGGTGTAGGCCACGGCGCGGGTGCGTAACCGTTGCGGCGGATAGTCCAACGGCACAGTCGTGAGCACCTCGCCGTCCAGGGTGCGCCGTTGGTAGCCGGTGACCTGGTGGGAGACCTCGACGTCCACGTCCGCGGTCCACACACCCGACGGCGCCGATTCCGTGCCGCCGATCTCCCGGGTGCGGCGGACACCGTCGACACGGATGGAGGTGGTCTCCTCAGGCCGGGTCGTCCACTCCGGGGACTCTGGATGTACCAGGGCAACGGAGTCCTGCAGGGACAGTGCGTCGACCAGGTAGCTTTCACTCTGGTGGACGTACACGGCACCGTCATGGACCTCGCTGACGGCGCGCGCGGTGTCGACAGTGCCGAGGACCTGCCCGGAGTCCTGGTCGACGATGACCACGTCGTCACCGGCCCCGCCCCGGATACTGACCCGACCATGCACTTCACCGGATATCTCCAGGTCACAGAACACCCCCCGGGGACGCTGACGTAGTGAACCGTCAGCCACAAGCGAGTCGACGACGCGCCGGGCTGTCGGGCCGAAGTTCTCGATTTCGCCGTCGGTGAGGGGAGCTTCGGCGGCAGCACACAGCAGATGGCCTGCCAGGATATAAGGGTTTGACGGATCGAAGACGCTGGCCTCCACCGGGGCGTCCAGCAGTGCCTCGGGATGATGGACGAGGTAAGTGTCCAGCGGATTGTCGCCGGCGACCATGACCACCAGACATCCCTGCCCTCGTCGGCCGGCGCGACCGGCCTGCTGCCGAAAGCTGGCGACCGTCCCGGGAAATCCACAGGAGACTACTGCGTCGAGACCACCGACATCGATACCGAGTTCCAGAGCGCTGGTCGCAGCGAGGCCGAGCAGCTCACCGTTGTCGAGGCGCCGTTCCAGGTCGCGACGGGCTTCCGGGGTGTAGCCGGCCCGGTAGGAGGCGATGCGGGAGGCGTCCCCGGGGCGGCCTGCGGCGGAGAGATCCTCGGCGCAGGCCAGGGCCGTGATCTCGGCGCCGCGCCGGGAACGCACGAACGTCAGGGTGCGTGCACCTTCTCCGATGAGTCGAGCCATGATGCCTGCAGACTCCGTGGTGGCCGCGCGTCGGACGGGCGCGCCGTGCTCTCCGACGATGTCCTCGCGGAACCCCGGCTCCCACAGGGCCACGGTCCGCTCGCCCCGGGGTGAGCCGTCGTCGGTGACTGCGACGGTGGGGCGGCCGGTCAGTCGTTCGGCGTGGCGCTCCGGTTCCGCGGTCGTCGCACTGGCCAGGATGATCGTCGGCTCTGCACCTGCCCGCGCAGCCAGTCGCAGTAGGCGGCGCAGCACCAGCGAAACGTGTGCGCCGAAGACGCCCCGGTACACGTGGCACTCGTCGACGACGATGAAATGCAGGGACCGCAGTAAGCGGGACCACCGTTGGGACTGTCCCAGCAGCGAGGCATGCACCATGTCAGGGTTGCTGACGAGGATGCGCGCGTCGTCGCGGATCGTCCGGCGGGCCTCGGTCGGAGTGTCACCGTCGTAGGATGCGACCATCACACCGCGAAGCTGCGGGATCTGCGAACACATCCGGGCCAGCGTGGAGCGCTGGTCCTGTGCCAGCGCCTTGGTGGGGGAGAGGTACAGGCAGGACGCTGTCGCGCCGGACGCCAGATGCGACAGGACAGGCAACTGGTAGCCCAGGGATTTTCCGGACGCAGTGCCGGTCGCGACGACGACATCGTGGCCGTCCCAGGCATGCTGGGCGGTGGCGACCTGGTGTGACCATGGGGCGGTGATGCCGTTGTCGACAAGGTGTTCGCGAAGTGCGGGCAGTACCCACTCCGGCCAGTCGACCGGTGAGGACGGACGCGGGTCCTCGGTGCGTACGTGGGTCAGCGTGTCCGAATCGGCATCGCGACCGGAACCGGACGCGTGGCGCAGCGTCTCGAGGAGTTCACCGCCGAAAGATTCGCTCATGGTGAACAGTCTAAGCGCGTCAGGGTCGGATACCTGCCGAGGTCCGTATCAGCAGGTCAAGCAACATTTCTTCGTGGAGAGGTATAAACAGACTCTGTGACAGGCCTGCGAATCCGGTATTTCGGGGGAGAAAATACCGCCGCCGGTATGGTGCTGCGGCGTGAAACGTGGAACACTGGTGGGCGGTCACAGTTTCTGTGCGTCGCTTTGCTCGCTGTATCACCGGTTAGACCCGCAGTCAGTAGGTAAAACGTTCGCGGGAGTTGTTTGCATGCGGACGGACCAACCTTTATCGGTGGTTCTAGCATCGGCCCGGTGGCCTCGCGAAAAGTTGGCGGGGCACCGATCACCGAGAAGTAAGTAAGGGAAAGAACATGGCACAAGGAACCGTCAAGTGGTTCAACGCTGAAAAGGGCTACGGCTTCATCGCACCGAACGATGGTGGCGCTGACGTCTTCGTCCACTACTCCGAGATCCAGGGCAACGGCTTCCGTACCCTCGAGGAGAACCAGCAGGTCGAGTTCGAGATCGGCGACGGCGCCAAGGGCCCCCAGGCTCAGGCTGTCACCGCTCTCTAAGAGCTGCGGCTGAACCCGCTGGCCCGGAGGTGACACTCCGGACCATGCAGTGAAACACCGACGCCGCCCGGCGTCCGCGGAAGATTCCGTGGACACCGGGCGGCGTTGTCGTATGCGAGGGGGTTACGTCACCTCGCGGTGCTCCACCACGTCCGACATGTGCGAGACCGTCCACTCGAACAGTGCATGGACCGGGGGTAGGGCGGACCGGCCGAGATCGGTGAGTTCATAGACCACCCGAGGGGGGATCTCAGGAAAAGCGGTTCGGGTGATCAGTCCGTCCGCTGCCAGGGCGCTCAGGCGTTGGGACAGGACTCGCACCGAGATGCCGTCCACCGCTGACTGGATTTCACCGTTACGCAGGGGGCCGGGCTCGAGGGAGAGCAGGATCAGCATGTTCCACCGGTCCCCGAGGGTGGTGAACAGATCGCGGCTGGGGCAGTCGCGTGCAGCAGGGTTCCAGGGGGCGTCCGTCATGCTGAGGAACTCTACCATGACACTATTTCTGGAAGCCACTTTACAAATGGAAGTAGCAAGTTTATGCTTCCGGACATGGCTAACATCACCGTTTACGGATCGACCGGCATGGTCGGCAGTGACATCACCCGCGAAGCAGTTTCCCGTGGACACCGGGTCACCGGCGTCTCACGTCATGAGAACCCGGACAATCAGATGGACGGCGTCACCTATGTGACTGGTACGCTCCAGGACACTGCCGACGTGGTCTCCAAGGCAGAGAACGCAGACATCGTCGTCATCTCCGTCCCGGGACCACGCGACGGCAGCTCTGTCCAGCCCGTCATTGACGCCCACGCCGCACTGATCCCCGCCCTGGCGGACCAGGACGTCCGTGTCTTCGTCGTCGGCGGCGCAGGGGCAACCCTCACCGAGGACGGAACCAAACTCGTCGACACGCCGGACTTCCCCGAGGCGTACGCCGCCGAGGCCCGGTCTTTCGCCGAGGTGCTTGATCTCTACCGTGCCGCCCCCGCCGGCCTGGACTGGACGATGCTCGCCCCCGCCCCGGAGATCGCTCCCGGTGCACCGACGGAATCGTATGTTCTCGGTGACGATCATCCGGCCGGCGGCAGCGTCACGACCGGCACCTTCGCCCGTGCCGCCCTGGACGAACTCGAGAAGCCGGCGCACCGTCGTGCCCGCTTCACCGTTGCCGACGCCTGAATCGGCGTGAAACCCCCCATGGGGACGGGGTTTCCGCGGACTTGCTCTCGTGGCGTGTAGGGTCTCACCTCGAACCCCCTTGTGCGAATAGTTGGATCCATGCGCAAGGATGAGTACGGCGAAGTACTGGAACGACAGGAGAAGGTGGGAGCAGCACCGATGGCAGCGCAGGAGACCCAGGGCGGCGGCGGGAAGAAACTCGTCATCGTCGAGTCCGCCACAAAGGCGAAGAAGATCCAGCGCTACCTCGGCGACAAGTACATCGTCGATGCGTCTGTCGGACACATCCGCGACCTCCCCCGCGGCGCCGCAGACGTTCCCGCCAAGTACAAGAAGGAACCGTGGGCCCGTCTCGGCGTGAACGTCGACGACGACTTCGAGGCTCTTTATGTCGTCAGTCCGGACAAGAAGAAGAAGGTGTCCGACCTCAAGACCAAGCTCAAACAGGTTGACGAAGTCTATCTCGCGACAGACCCCGACCGTGAGGGCGAGGCCATCGCCTGGCACCTGCTGCAGGTACTCAAGCCCAAGGTTCCGGTGCGCCGGATGGTGTTCCACGAGATCACCGAGGCTGCGATCAAGGAGGCTGCGGAGAATACCCGTGACCTCGATCTGGATCTCGTCGATGCGCAGGAGACCCGTCGCGTCCTTGACCGTCTCTACGGCTACGAGGTGTCCCCGGTGCTGTGGCGCAAGGTCATGCCGAGGTTGTCCGCGGGCCGGGTGCAGTCCGTCGCCACCAGGGTGATCGTGGAGCGTGAACGCGAGCGCATGGCTTTCGTGTCTGCGGAATACTGGGATCTCACCGCCACGCTCGGTATTACGGGTGCTGCGGATGCTGACACGTCGTCCGGTTCGGCCAACCCGACGTCCTTCGACGCGTCTCTTGTCGCCGTCGACGGTAAGCGGGTTGCCCAGGGTCGCGACTTCGGGGACGACGGCAGGCTGAAGTCCGGCAAAGCCCAGGCCAACGTCACGGTGATCAACCAGCAGTCCGCCGAGACCCTGGCTGAGAACCTCACCGGTGCGCAGATGTCGGTGTCGAAGGTCGAGGAGAAGCCGTACACCCGGCGGCCCTACCCGCCGTTCATGACCTCCACGCTGCAGCAGGAAGCAGGGCGCAAGCTGCACTACACCTCGGAGCGCACGATGCGGATCGCGCAGCGTCTCTACGAGAACGGTCACATCACCTACATGCGTACCGACTCGACGACCCTGTCGAAGTCCGGTATCGACGCCGCGCGTCAGCAGGCACGTGAGCTCTACGGTCCGAGCTTCGTCGCGGATGCGCCGCGTCAGTACAACCGTAAGGTCAAGAACTCGCAGGAGGCTCACGAGGCCATCCGTCCCGCCGGCGAGACTTTCGCCACCCCTGGGAAGCTGTCGAGTCAGCTCGACACCGAGGAGTTCAAGCTCTATGAACTGATCTGGCAGCGCACCGTTGCCAGCCAGATGGCGGACGCGCGCGGCACGTCGATGAAGGTGACGGTCTCCGGCACCGCCACCAGCGGTGAGAAGACGGACTTCCAGGCCAACGGCCGCACCATCACCTTCCCGGGTTTCCTGAAGGCGTACGTGGAGACCAGTCAGCTGTCGGACGGCCGCAATGTCGCCGACAACGCGGAGAAGGCGTTGCCCGTCCTGACCGAGGGCGACGGACTGTCGACCGAGAAGGTCACCGCTGACGGTCACTCGACCAACCCTCCGGCACGTTTCACCGAAGCGTCCCTGGTCAAGACGATGGAGGAGCTCGGTATCGGGCGTCCATCCACGTACGCGTCGATCATCAACACCATCAAGGCCCGTGGGTACGTGGTCTCCCGCGGCTCGGCGCTGGTGCCGAGCTGGGTGGCGTTCGCGGTGGTCGGACTGATGGAGCAGAACTTCGGTTCTCTGGTGGACTACGAATTCACCTCGTCGATGGAGGACGAGCTCGACCGCATCGCCCGCGGGGAGGAGAACCGGTCGCACTGGTTGCGCGGCTTCTACTTCGGGGACGACAAGGCCTCGGACGCAACGGCGGAGACCATTGCCCGCCTGGGCGGGCTCAAGACGATGGTCGGCGACAACCTGGAGCACATCGATGCCCGCAAGGTGAATTCCCTGCACCTGTTCGACGACTCGGAGGGGATCCCGGTGATCGTGCGGGTGGGTCGGTACGGTCCCTACCTGGAACGTATGAAACCGGTGCCGGACGGGGCACCTGAGGGCACCGAGCCTGAGGTGCAGCGCGCGAACCTGCCGGAGACGATCACCCCGGACGAGCTGACCCGCGAAATCGCCGAGAAGCTGTTCGCCACGCCGCAGAGTGGTCGCGAGGTCGGCGTGAACCCGGAGAACGGCCGGATGATCGTCGCCCGGGAAGGCCGCTACGGTCCGTACGTCACCGAGCAGGTGAAGGACGACGAGGAAGCCCGCGTCACCGCTGAGGCGGAGAAGGCGGTCGAGGCCGAGCGCGACCAGGAGGACGCAGACCGCGCCGCGGAGGGCAAGAAGCCGCTCAGCAGGGAGACCAAGACTGCCGCGAACAAGAAGGACAAGCGGATCAAGGAGATTCTTCAGGAGACGCTGAAGCCGAAGACCGCGTCCCTGTTCGAGTCAATGGACCCGGCCACGGTCACCTTGGATGAGGCGCTCAAGCTGATGAGTCTGCCACGCGAGGTCGGTGTCGACCCGTCGGACGGGGAGATGATCACGGCGCAGAACGGCCGTTACGGCGCGTACCTTAAGAAGGGGTCGGACTCGCGGTCGTTGCAGAACGAGGAGCAGATCTTCACCGTCACATTGGATGAGGCGCGGCGTATCTACGCCGAGCCAAAGCGCCGAGGTCGGGCCGCAGCCAAGCCACCGTTGAAGCAGCTGGGCGACAATGACGTGTCAGGCAAGCCGATGACGGTGAAAGACGGCCGTTTCGGTCCGTACGTCACTGACGGGACGACGAATGCGTCGTTGCGTCGTGGCGACTCGCCGGAGACGATGACGGACGCCCGCGGTAACGAGCTCCTCAGCGAACGGCGTGCCAAGGAAGCCGCGGACGGTACCGCGCCGGCGAAAAAGTCGGCGAAGTCCACGCGGAAGACTGCGAAGAAGGCTGTGAAGTCGACCACGAAGCGGACCGTGAAGAAGGGCTCGAAGAAGGCGGCGTCGAAGAAAAGCTGAGCTTTGGCTCGTTGCTCCGTGTGGGGGTGGAGCCTGGTGTTCTCCGTGACGCCTCGCCCCTGTCTGCCACGCGTATAAGCAGGATGACCTGCGATTCAGTACCCCCGGGGGTATTACGCTCCCTTTTTACTTTCCGGTGGGATAGTGTTCAGCTTGTACGGGGAGTGATGACCTCCGCACACGGCCTATCTGGATGGGTCAACCTTTCGATGTGAGCGCGCACTTCGGCGAAGGATCTGCTGCTGAAGTGCGCGTTTGCCTTGTCTTGATACATGGTACCCCCGGGGGTAACTATGTTCACAGGGGGAATAGTTTTGCCGGGGATGTCGATGTATTCTCCGAGTTGTAGTGGAAAACACCTGCTGCGCCCCCTTCCTTCTCAGAAAGAGAGACCATCATGATCGAGGCTATTCAGACCATCATCAGCACCGTTGCCGGTGCCATCGTTGGCGTCTTCCAGGCCCTCGTGGGCTCCCTCCAGGGCTGGTAAGTCGCCCTAGTGCAGAAGAAGCCCCCAGGTCACGGCCTGGGGGCTTCTTCCGTGTGGGACTGGGTTTTCCGGTGTTCGTGACTGTTCGGGGGAGTGAAGGAGTACCCGCAAGGACGTGCTGCTGATTTGCCTGCAACAGTGTTTTCCCAAAAGTAGGTAGGATACGGGGTGCGGCCTGGAACAGCTGGGCCGTGCAACATTGTCTTCCATCGAAAGGGCGATCACCATGATCGAGACCATCCAGGGCATCATCACCACCGTTTCCGAGGCTCTCGTTGAGGTCTTCAACTCCATCGTCAGCTCCGTGCAGGGTGGCGGCGAGGCCTAAGTTGCACTAGCGACTGCATGATCCCCCACGCTACGGCGTGGGGGATCTTTGCGTGGTCCATCGATGCCTCGCGCGCCGATCGGCAATCTGTAGAGCAGGGTTTTCCTGAGGGGTAGGTGGAGTTGCCACGCGTCCGATGGTCGTTTGACCGAAACTTCACTCGCGCCTACGATAAAGTTCTTCTTGTTGAACTCGTGAACTACAGGTGGCGAAAATGTCGGTTGATGCGGCGAAAGTCGATCTTGAAACGGGCGAAGACGGCCGCTCTGAGCGACCTGGACAGCCCCGGCTGGTCAGCCTCCTCGGGCCTGCTTTCGTCGCCGCTATTGCCTATGTCGACCCCGGGAACGTCGCTGCAAACCTCTCGGCCGGTGCCGAATACGGCTATCTGCTGCTCTGGGTGCTCATCGTCGCCAACCTCATGGCAGCAGTCGTACAGTACCTGTCGGCGAAACTTGGTCTGGTCACCTCCAAGTCGCTCTCTGCAACCCTCGCGGACTGGTTTGATGCGCGTGAGAAACGTGACACCGCGGCGCAGCGGCGGCGCGCGAAGGCCGGTCGTCTGGCCTACTGGGGGCAGGCGGAGGTCATCGCCGCTGCCACCGACGTTGCTGAGGTCGTCGGTGGCGCTATCGCCCTGAACCTGCTTTTCGGAACGCCGCTCGTCCTTGGCGGGGTGATCGTCGGCGTGGTGTCACTCGGCATGCTGACTCTGCAGGGCGGGCGCACCCAGCGCCGTTTCGAGTTCGTGATCATGGCCTTCCTGCTGGTCATCACCATCGGTTTCCTGTCGGGACTGTTCGTCACCGGCCTGACAGTGGGAGAGATGGTTGAGGGGGTTGTTCCGCGCTTTCAGGGCACACATTCGGTCGTCCTGGCGGCGAGCATGCTGGGCGCTACGGTGATGCCACACGCTGTGTACCTCCACTCCGGTCTGGTGCGCGACCGTCGGTTCACCCCGCACGGCGACACCGGCATGAAGCGGCATCTCACGGCCACCAAGTGGGATGTGGGCACGGCTCTGGTGGTGGCGGGGACAGTCAATATCGCCATGTTGTGCCTGGCCGCCCAGGCACTGCGGGGAGTGGATGGTACCGACACGATCGAGGGAGCCCATGCTGCGGTAGAAGGTGCTCTGGGGCCGGTGATCGGCGTGCTTTTTGCGGTCGGCTTGCTCGCGTCGGGTCTGGCGTCGACGTCGGTGGGGTGTTACGCCGGTGACATGGTGATGAGGGATCTCCTGAAGATTCGCATCCCACTGTTGTTGCGCCGCTTCCTCACGATGCTGCCGGCGCTGGTGATCCTGGGCGCGGGAGTGGAGCCGACGTGGGCTCTGGTGATGAGTCAGGTCGTGCTGAGCGTGGGGATTCCTTTTGCCCTGGTGCCGTTGGTTTCTGCGACCGCCAGGGGCACGGTGATGGGACGCTGGGCGAATCCACGGGCGCTCACGGTACTGGCGGCGGTGATCTGCGCGGTCATCATCGTCCTGAACGTTGTCCTGATCTGGCTCACACTCACCGGGCAAGCGTAAGCCGTTCCGTTACCCTTATCCCCGCTCCGCCAGCGTCGACCGGATGGGACGGGCCAGCTGGGTCATTTCCTTGCGTCCGCGCAGTTCCACGGACTTCATCAGCGTCCAGCGTGCCTGCTCTGCTTCATTGGCTTTACGCAGCGTCGACGCGTTGGTCAGGACGCGGCCCGGTGTGTCCTTCGCCAGTTCGGTCAACCGGGCGGCAGCGTTCACGGCGTCACCGATGACGGTGTACTCGAAGCGGTCGCTGGCTCCGATGTGTCCGGCAACAACCTCACCGACGGCAGCACCGATGCCGGCGGGGAGCTCGTGGTCGGCGAGCTCCTGATTGAGCTCCCGGGCCGCTGCGAGCGTATGACCGGCCATGTCGTCCAGGGGGATCGGCGCACCGAAGACTGCCAGGGCTGCATCACCCTCGAACTTGTTGATGATGCCCTTGTTCCGGTGCACGACCTCGACGACCTTGTCGAAGAAGCTGTTCAGTGCCTTGACCACGTGCTGCGGGGACGAGGAGACAGCGAAGCCGGTGGAACCGATGACGTCCACGAACAGCACACCGACGAACCGGTTCGCCCCGCCGAGCTCCGGTTTCTCCTCGATGGCGCGACGGGCGACCTCTGTTCCGACGTAGCGTCCGAACAGGGTGCGCACCTGCTCACGTTCGCGTAGCCCCTGCATCATCTCGTTGAAGCCTGCCTGCAGGACACCGATCTCGGTCGCATCGTAGATGCGGACCTGGGCGTGTGAGTCGCCACGCCGGACCCGGTTCATGGCGTACTGCAGTTCGCGAATGGGGTCGACCACGGTCATGGTGATCAGGCGTGTGCCCGAGAACCCGGTGAACAGGGCGGTGAGACTGAGCGCGAGAACACCCGGGAGGATCTCCCGGGCGTCACCGGTGAAGAAGTTCGTGGCCTGGGCAGCCACCATCAGCACCACGCCGATGACGGGGACGGCCGAGGTGAGGATCCACACGCTGGTGATCTGGAGAGACAACGGGGAGATGCGTCCCTGCGGAGCACCCGTGCGGTTGAGGGCCTTCGCCGCGACGGGACGGACGAGTCGTTCGGCGACCATGAAAGTCATCAGGACGACCATCGCCCCGCCGAGGATGGCGGTGACCGCCACCGAGAGCGCCCACCGTCCGGAGACCTGGGAGGCGACGACGGTGAAGATGACCACGCCAATGCCCCACAGCACCGCACCCAGGATGGCCTGGAGAGCCGGGATACGCAGCACCAGGCGTCTGATCATCACAGGGTCCACGGGGTCGGGGTTGCGTTGCCACCTCAGCACGGGCGCGAAAAAGAAGAGGGTCGCGCTGATGCCGGTGACCAGAGCCACGATGAAGTACACGGTGTACAGCGTTGCGGTCATGGTGTTGACCGTCGTCAGTTCCGTCGCACCCCCGAGGGGTACGAGGAAACGGAGGAAAGATGCCACCGCAAGTGACCCGACGACGTTGACCATGAACACGGACAGGGCGTACAGCGGCCAGGTGGTGCCCCACGCCCACGCGATGTACTGCCCCAGTCTCTGCATGCGCTCCAGACTATCGGAGCGCCACGTGCTTGTCCCCGTTGTGTCCTTTGTATCCCGAACGGGGGTTGGACACGGGGACTAGACTGGTTGCCTGTGAGTTCCTCGTCAGCGACCGACGCGCCTGCCGCCCCCGAGTCCGTCTTTTCTGCTGCGGTGCTCAGCCCGCATGTGACTGTCCCGTTAATCGCTGCGGTGGAGGCAGCGCGTGGGGGCGAACAGTCTGCGGCGATGACGCATTCGTGGTTGTTCACGGGCCCTCCAGGATCCGGGCGATCAGTCGCTGCGAAGGCTTTTGCCACGGCGCTGGTGTGTGAGGATCCGGATGTGCCGGGATGCGGCCAGTGTGACGGGTGCCGTTCGGCGGCAGCCGGGTCCCATCCGGACATCACCTGGGTGCACACCGATGGTGTGGTGATCCAGGTGTCGGAGGCGCGTGAGGTGATCAAGACCGCAGCGGCGATGCCGACAGTGGCACCGTGGCGGATCGTGGTGTTTGAGGACGCAGACCGCTTCAATGACAGCAGCGCCAATGCGTTGCTGAAGAGCATTGAGGAACCTCCGGAGCGGACCGTATTCATCCTGTGTGCACCGAGCACGGATCCCGAGGACATCGCGGTGACGCTGCGCTCGCGGTGCCGACATCTGTATGTTCCGACCCCGTCACGGGCGGAGGTGGAGGCGGTGCTGCTGGGTGACTCTGGACTGGGGTTGTCAGCGGAGCAGGCGTCGTGGGCGGCCGACGTTGCCGGCGGACACATCGGCCGGGCACGGCACCTCGCATCGGAGGAAAAGGCGCGGGCCAAGAGGGCGAGCGCCTTGAAGCTTCCTGGGCTCGTGTACGAGCAGGGGGAGTCCTACCGTTTCGTCACTGACCTGGTCTCCTCAGCGACCGAGGAGGCCACGGCTACGGTGGCTGGGCGCGAGGAGAAAGAACTCGCCGACCTGCAGAGTTCCCTGGGCATGGGGGCGAAGGGACGAGGTGTGGCAAAGGCACAGTCGGGGGCTGCGGGGCAGATCAAGGAGTTGGAGAAGGAGCAGAAGAATCGCCGGACTCGGATGTTGCGGGATTCACTGGACCTGGCCCTGATCGACATCGCCGGTCTGTACCGTGATGCGATGATGATCGCGGCTGGGGCAGTCGAGGGGGAGGAGCCCGTCGGTGGTTTCCTGCACCCGGACAAGGAAAAGGTGTCGCGGGAACTGGCCCGACGCAATGCCCCGGAGAACCTGGTGCAGTGTATTGACGCCGTCTCCTCATGTCGGGAGACCCTCACGTTCAACGTGAAGCCGGAGGTGGCGTTGTCAGCGATGGTCGGTCGGCTGCGAGAATGCTGTGGACAGGTGTGACCTGCGATGGAAGTCGGCCTGATGACGCTTTTTGTGGAGGGTTGCGCCGTCCGCTAGGATTACCCGTCGTATGCAGCACCGTCCTCGGTGGTGCACATACGCCGCCTTAGCTCAGTCGGTAGAGCGTTTCACTCGTAATGAAAAGGTCGCGAGTTCGATTCTCGCAGGCGGCTCAGATATGAAAGAAGGCCCCGGCATGATGCCGAGGGTCTTCTTCTCGTTTCAGGGTAACCTGCTGTGAGAGCCACTCTGTGGGACGACGGCGACGGAGACTCGGGTGAGCAGACGCTCCAGTGGCCCCTTGCCGAAGAGAAGCAACCACAGGACACAGCCTCCCGTCACACAGAGCACCATTGGCCAGAACGGGTCGAGGGCGCGGAACCCGTCCATGGCGTCGGTGCCCGTCACGGTCCGGTCTTCCCCGAACATCCAGGCTGCCCAGATCAGGAGATGGGCGGTGTAGGCGGTGAGCGGCATCGAGCCGACGACCCGTATCGGCCACACGATGTGCCGGAACCCTGTGGAGCCGAGGAGGACGCATACGGCGATGACTGCCAGGGTGAAACCGCCTGACCCCACTGTCTCGCCCACGCCGGAGGAGTGTGGTCGATCCTGGAGGTTGGAGAGCAGCCATACCGGGAGGTCCGTCTCCCCGGCCCCGGCACGCTGCTCCATGAAATAGTTCCCGATGGGGCCGATCACCGCGTATCCGGCCACTGCGAGCGCTGTGCCTGCAGCCAGTAGTTGCCACGCCTGACGATTGTCGGCGGTGGTGCTGCCCAGTATTTTTCCGGTTCCGAGGCCGGCGGCAAGGAAAGCCGTCCAGAGTGGGAAAGGGAAATGCCATCCGAGCAGAATCGACAGTCTGTCCGGTTCCTCGGGGCCACTGCCGGCCCACACCTGGTTGATCGCTCCCACGACGAACGGCATGACGACAGCCAGCACCGCCGCGATGAGGAAGAGGGTCCGAGGGTGGAGAGTGAGCAACATGGCGCCGAGGACGAACAACGCCCCGTAGGCGGGCAGGATGACGTTGACCGGGACCCAGGTGAGGGTGATGAGGATACCGAGCCCCCAGAGCAGGGCTGCGCGAACCCGAAGGCGGCGGCGTCGCAGTGAGAGGCGTGGATCGTCAGTATGACCGGACGTCCCGGTCGTCATGCCGAGTGAGAGTCCGGCGAGTGTGGCGAAGAGTACGGACGAGCGGCCGTCGACGATTCCGCTCCAGGTGCCTGGTTCGCTCCAACGCAGGTCTGCAGTGACCAGCAGATGGGCAGCGAACATTCCGAACACGGCCAGACCGCGGGCGAGGTCGACACCAGGCATGCGCGCCGGAGGCTCGAGGCTCACGAGATGCCGTTCCGCCGAACCGGCGAAGCCCTGGTTGTCATGTTTCCGCATAAGAAGGAGGAGGACACGTCCTTTCCGTGTGTTGCTCAGACGGACATTCCGTCGAGGGTAACCCCTGGCACCCGGCGGCAGCCAGAAGGGGTCAGGAGTGCTGTGCTGTGCTCTCAAACGTTTTCATGGCACGGTGGAGGACAAGCATCCCTTCCACACAGGGGTGGCAGAACGTCCCCCGATATTTTCCGTAACAGGTGGTGTCCCATGGACCGCATAGTTCAGCCCGTGCAGAACTCACCCCGATGGAGACGGCGCATCCCGCGCACTGTGCTGGCCGTGGCTGTGGTCGGTTCCCTGGCTCTCAGCTCATGTTCCGGAGGTACCGGAGAACAGACGGATTCCAGTGGAGGTACGACGTCGCCCAGGGACAAAAGCTCGACAGCAGCGGAGACCCCCGAAGACCAGTCGGTGACACTTGAGCAGCAGGGCGTCAGTGCCGGCCATCCGCTGGCTGCAGAAGCGGGTACGCAGATGCTCAACCAGGGTGGCAACGCCATCGACGCCGCAATCGCCGCAGCGTTCGCGGTGTCCGTGGTGGAACCGTACGCCTCGGGTATCGGTGGTGGAGGGTCGGTGTTGATTGCGTCACCTGACGATGCCCCCCAAGGTGTCGACTACCGGGAAGTGGTGGCACAGGACGGACAGATTCCGGCGTCGAACATCGGCATTCCCGGGTTCGTCGCCGGTATGGCGGACCTGCACGAACAACGTGGGAGCCTCGAATGGAACGAGCTGCTGCGTCCGGCGGTGGATATGGCGCAGCAGGGCGTCCCCGTCACGGAGACCCTCGTGCAGCGGATCGGTGCAGGGGGAGCCGCGGCGGTCGACGGCCTGGAGCAGTTCGCTCCCGGAGGTTCTCCACTGCAGGTGGGCGATGAACTCGTTCAGGTGGACCTCGCCGAGTCGCTGCGCACGCTGCAGGAGGATGGTCCGGACAGTTTCTACACCGGGGCGTTGGCCGATGCGCTTAGCGCTGTCGAAGGAATCGACCAGGCATCACTGGACGCTTATTCGGTGCAGCACAATGAGCCGCCCCAGGCACAAGTCGGGGATTACCAGGTTGCGTCGTCTGCCCCGGCCCTGCCCGGTGTCGCGTTGATACAGATGCTCCGGGAACTCGAAGAAGGCGGCATCAGCGAGGTGGATCCGGATTCGGTTGAGCACATCCGTCGGGTGTCGGGGGCATGGCAGCGCGCGGAACAAACCGCGCAGACTGAGCTGGGCGACACGGATTTCACTGACGTGGATGTTGAAGGCATCCTGGAGCGTACCGATGGTGCAGGGCAGGACGGTCCGGACGGTCAGGTGGGGGGTGCTCCGGTCGAGGACAGTGAGAATATGCGCTCGCCGGGGAACACGACCCACCTCACCGTCGTCGACGGTGAGGGGACCGTGGTGTCGATGACCAATACCCTCACGGAGTTCTGGGGCTCCGGGGTGGAGGTCGGCGGCTTCTTCCTCAATGATCAGCTCAGCAGGTTCAGTAGCGTGGACTCGCCGCAGAATCAGCCCGAGCCGGGGCGACGTTCGGTGACGTGGTCGAACCCGACGATGGTGCTCGACGATGCCGGTCGGCCGGTAATGGGGCTGGGCACTCCGGGCGGAGCGAATATTCTCAGTATCCTCGGAAATACACTCTCACGGTGGGCATTGCAGGGGCAGTCCTTGGAGGAGGCTGTAGCTGCGCCACGGTTCCGTTACGATGCGGCGTCGGGGTCACTGTTGGTCGAGGCTGCATTGATGGACAGCGCGGTAGCGTCCCAGCTCCCCGAGCTCGGATGGCCGACTGAGACCGCCGCCGAGGGGTTGTTCGGCTCAGTCCAGGCATTGGAGATCGACTACGACGAAGGGACGGTCGCCGGGCCGACGGACACCCGCCTGGAAGCGGGGACCGTTGTCACGGACGTGGGCCCGTCGGACTAGTCCGACCAGTCTTCGGCTCCGCACGTGGCATCACCGGCGGCGAAGGTGCCCTCCGGCATTTCCGGGCACTCTGGCGCGCCGCCGGGGAGCCCCTGGGTGACGTATCCGATAATGAGCTGTGCGATCTCAATGAGCTGCTGCAGCAGGTTTCCCAGGAATTCGACCATCGTGTTTTCTCCTCGTATCAGGTTGTTCATCGCATTGAATCATGAGTGCAGTGCGTCGATGCAGCTCGCCAGGGCAGCATGGAGCTCGGCACGCTGTTCTGCGGAGAGTCTGGACACCATGTGTGTCTCGATGACCTGAACGTCCCCCCATGCGGCGTCAAGAAGGCGGTCGCCGTCGGCGGTCAGCCGGGTGGGGAGCGATCGACCTGAGGGGGCGGTTGTGGGACGCTCAACCAGCCCGCGGTCTTGAAGGCCGCGCAGTAGCGTGCTCATGGTCTGTCTGGTGACAAAGGCATGTCGGGCCAGTTCGGAATTGGAGGCGCCGGGGTTGCGGCGCAGCAGTTCCAGGCACACATACTGCGGTGTCGTCAGGCCGAGGGGACGGAGAGTCTCGTCCATCCGCGCACGGAGTATGGACTGGGCTTCTTTAAGCTGATATCCGATGAGTGTACCGAGAGCGACGGGTTCTTGCGTCATGTCAGCATTCTGTCATAGAGTGATCGATGTCAGGATACTGACATAATCGACGTGAAAGGAAGCCCATGGCTGTCACAGGCCCTGATTTCATTGCACTCCAGGTTCGTGACCTGGAGAAGTCCGCGTCCTTCTATGAGGAGCAACTCGGTCTCCGGCGAGCACCGGCGGCACCGCCCGGGGCGGTCGTATTCGCCACCACCCCGATCCCGTTCGCCGTCCGTGAGCCTCTTCCTGGCGTCGACCTGGACGAGGTAACCACACCTGGTCTCGGGGTGGCGCTCTGGTTGGCGGCAGAACAGCCCCAGGATCTCCACGACTCGCTCGCAGCCTCGGGGACCCGGATCCTCAAGGCGCCGGAGCAGGGGCCGTTCGGGCTGAGCTTCAGCTTCGTCGACCCGGACGGCTATGTGGTGACTGTGCACGGTACAGCGTGACCGGGCAACCAGTGTCCGCCCGGTTCTGCGCAGCCACTCGTCCTGTTATGTGATCGGTCAGGGGCGGACTCCGAACCCTCCGGTACCAGCCTCGTCGGGCTCAGTGGCGATGCCGTCGTCTCCGGTCTCCTTATCGTCGCCCGACTTTTCTGGCTCTTCCGTTTGTGAAGGGGCGGGCGTCCCGGTGTCGGTCTCCTTCTCCTTGTCACTGTCACCGTTTCTGTTGTTGTCAGCGCTGCCGCCGCCAGAAGTGTTGCTTCCGCCGCCGTTGCCACCCCCTCCGCCGTTGTTGGAGCCTCCGCCAGAGTTGTTGCCGGCGCCGGAACCTGCTCCGCCGGAGTTCCCGGCTCCTTGTCCTTCGTCGGACGGCTCATCGCCGTTGGCGGACGATTCATCATCGTCCTTATCCGGGTCGGAGGTCGCCGACGTGCTCGACGTACTGCTGGAGGTAGAGGACGTTGTGCTCGTTGCCGAGGTGGTCTCAGACGAGCTGTCGGAATCGTCTGATCCACACGCCGTGAGTGAGACGGACAGGGCAGCTGCGGCGATGAGGGCGCCGAGCTTGGTACGGTTGCGCATTCTGTTCTCCTGAAAAGTCATGCTGCCCCTCATGTGAGGAAGGACAGGCTGTGAGCAAACTAACGTATGGGAGTTTGTTTAGCAAACGATCTTTTTGTATTGACGATTCATGCTAAGAGGCGTGTCGTCGTCCTCCGTCCTTTTCATGTCCGGGTCGACCTGTAGAACTGTCACAGGAACGAAAGACTGGGTCATCAGGGCCACAGGCGCAGCGGTGGGAAGGAATGTGAGGCAGGAATGGTCATGGGGCCGACTCACGCCATGTCGGGAGCTGCAGCGGGCGCTGCGGTCGCTGTGCTCACTGCGCAGTTCACGGGTGCCCCGGTGGACGTCACCTCCACCCTTGTGCTGAGCGGGGTAACGGCTGGGGCTGCTGTCCTGCCGGATCTCGACCACCCGTCAGGTACGGCGGCACGGACACTGGGGCCGGTGAGCCGGTTCGTGGCCGTGTTCATCAACCGAACCTCCTCGTTGGTGGCAGAGGCGACGGGTGCGAAGGGCAGGCGTGTCGGCGGTCACCGGACGGTGACCCACACACTGCTCTTCGCCCTCGTCCTGGCCATCGCCACCTGGTGGGCCGTGGATCTCGGCGACCGGCGGGTGACGATCGGGATCTTCGCGGTGCTGGTGCTTCTGGCACTGCATTCGTTGGTACGACCTGTGGTGCAGCGGTGGGGGTCGCTCGGGGCCGTGGTGATCGCGTTCGGTCTCACCCTCGTGGTGCTGCAGGACATGCCTGGCATGGTGACACCGTCGGTGATGGCCACGGCGGTCGGCGTGGGTTGCGTGGTGCATTGTGCAGGGGACGCGGTGACGCGCTCCGGGGTACCGCTGTTCGCACCGTTCGTCCCCGTCGGTGGCGATCGGTGGGGCGCGGTGCATCTGCTTCCCTCGCCGCTGAGAATTCGCGCGGCAGGATTCGGTGACACGGTGGTGATGTCTGTGTGTACCGCGATCCTGGTCGGACTGTGCGTGACCGGGTGGAATCATGGCTTGATCGTGCTTTAACTGTGGTTCGAGTGCGCCCTTGACGGGACTCGGTCGAGGCCTGGGGTCTCACAGGTACTCTCGGTGGCAGTCGCCGGGTGCAGCCGAGGCCCGGCCGTGAGCAGGAGGTTGATCATGTCCGTACCGAAGGACACCGCCGAACGATTCCGTGTGATTGCCACCGGCTTCACCGAACAGACCAGGGACAACGACTGGGACGCACCGACGCCGTGCGAGGAATGGGTTGCCCGTGACATCGTCGGTCATCTGATCAGTTGGTTCGCACCTGCTCTTGAGGATGTGGGGATCGCCGTGGAGCTCACCGGTGACAAACACACCGACCCGGCCGGCGCCTGGTCCGAGTTCGCTGACATCGTCTCTCAGGCACTCGAGGACGACAACAAGGCGGAGGCCTTGGTCACCCGGGGGCCGATCCCGGGGCAGTCGCTGGAGACCAACGCCCGGGGTTTCTTCATCCCCGACGTGTTCATGCATACCTGGGACCTGGCGCGGTCTCAGGGGCGTGAGGTGGAACTGGATGCCGACTTCGCCGAGACGAACCTCGGCGGGCTGCGGTCTCTGGGAGAGCAGCTCCAGGCCCGTGGCGGTTTCGGTCCGCCGCAGGAGGTCTCCGCCGACGCGTCCTCGACAATCCGCCTGATGGCTTATGTGGGGAGGGACCCCAACTTCGGACTGGAGTCCTGACCCGTTCTCCGGGCGGGCTCACGCTCCCCAACGAATCGACGCCGGCAGGGCTGGCCCGTGGCTGTCGTAGTCGAAGCGGACGCCTGTCGGTGGAGCTGTGGACGTGCCATCCGGGGCGTCTCCGGTTTCTGCCATCACTGCGCCGATGGAGCCTCGTGCGTAGGCATGGTCCCGCACCAGTGCCCCCTCGGACACCGGGACCCGGTTCGTCACGGGAATGCCGCAGCCGTCGTCCTCTCCGCCGAGGACATGGATGGCGTCAGATCCGTCCGGGGCAACGGGAGTCATTCGCGGAGCGGGGACGGGCGCCCGTGTGGTGTCCGGTATTCCACGCAGCGCCGGTGTGTCCGGCGATACGGGAGTGTCGACTCCGAGGTACGTGACGTCATAGGCGTAACACACGTAGTGGTCGACCCCGTCGCCGTCTGTGGGCGTGGTCAAGGGAACCTGGGCAGGACTACGCACCACCTTGTCGTAGACCGTCACGTTCCAGATGAGCAGGCGTCCGTCGTCGGTGCTGGTGGCCACGGTGGCGGTTTCTCCGAAGGCGAGTGTGATTCCCGCACCGGTCATCTGCACTTCGCGTCCGTCAGGACGGAGCGTGGCAGGTATCTCCTGCACAGGAGGTGTGTCGGGCTCGGGGGCTTCGCCTGAGAGCCGACCGGGCTCGCCGGGCTCACTGGATTCTCCGAGTGCATCTTGCCGGTCCTTCTCACGTCGGTCAGGACGCAGCGCCCGAGGCGGGCGACGATCTTCCGGGGTTTCGGCGTATCCGGGGTCGTCGGCGATGACGGTGTCGCTGGGAGGATGGGGACGGAAGTGTTCGGCAAGGCCGTCGGCGCATGCCGCGAGCGTCATGGTTACCGCGGCCACGCTGAGAGTTGCGAGGATGCGCCGCAGGCGGGCCAGCCTGTGGGAGATGGAGATGCGCACTATGAGACCTCATTTTCCGGACGGACCGTGGTGTGCGAATGGCGCTCCTGTGCCGTCCGCGCGCTGTCGTCGCTGTCGCTTCGGTCGCCCCCGGTGTTTTTGACGGGGACGAGGAGCTGGCCGCATCCGCGACTGAGACGTGTGAGGACTTCCTCGAGCGGTCCGCGTCCCCTGGCCAGGCTCCAGGCGGTGGCGAACAGAAGGATCACCACGACCTGCACCAGGAAATACATCGAGGAATGTTCCTCGACGTTGTCGCCGAGAGCGGTGAGGAAGAGCAGGTGTGTGGTGTACAGGGTCAGCGTCATCGAGCCGGTGGCGATCAACGGGGTGCACAGGTCGTTGAGTGTGCGGGTGATCAGCAGGAACGCCCCGATGGTGAGCAGTGCGAGTCCGCTGGAGGCAGCGACGGCGAAGAAGGTGTTGGAGTGGGGGCCGGACGTGGTGAGCCACCACCAGGTGTCGGTGGGTAGGTGGCCTTCCGGGCCGTAGTCGAGGACCGCCTGGATGTCGTCTGCATCCATTCCGCCGGTGAGTTCGTAGAGTCGGGCGAATCCTCCCGCGTAGTCGATGAGGTAGGCGGAGATCCCGTATCCGAGCGCGGCGGTGATGCCGCCGTAGACGAGGAGACGGATCTGTGTGACGAGCCAGCGGAGGTTCATCCGGCCTACCGCCATGCCGAGGCAGATGTAGCTCATCCAGGTGACCACAGGGTAGGCACCGCCGACCAGGAGTGTGAAGACGGTGTCGGTGGGCATGGTGATGAACGTGCTGAACCCGGGATTGTCGAGCGCTGTGTAGCCGTTCCAACGGCTGGTGAGGAAGATCAGGACGGGGCCGACAGTGGCGCAGAGGGTGGCGCACACCAGCAGGCCACGGATGCGGAGCCTGGTCAGCGGTACGGCCAGGAGGAACAGGAGACCGTAGAACGGCAGGATGTTGTAGATGGCGGGATCGAGTTCGCTCAGGGCGAGTCCGAGGCTGAGGATGGCTACGGCCCGCATGGTCAGGGAGACCCGGCTGCGTCGCAGCGCACGGCCGTGGTGGGGGGTTGTGCCTCCCGTGAGGATGGCGACGGTGATTCCGGCGAGTACTCCGAAGAGTACGGCGGCGTGTCCGGCGAACAGACTCCAGACGAGTGTCGGGCCGTCGGTGACCTCGTTGTATGCAGGCAGCGTGTGCAGGGCAACCATGCCGAGCAACGCCATGCCGCGGGCAGCGTCGAGTCCGGTGACGCGACGGGGGTCGCCGGACGGCCCGAACGCGGCGTTCTTCGTCCACCGTGACGGCTCTGGCTCGGGTTCGGGCTCGGGAGGGGGACGCAGGCTGGCGGGGTCGACATCGGCTTCGCCGTCCCAGATGGTGCGTACGTGGGACGGGCCCGGTGTAGGCCGGGGTGTGGACGACAGGTGGGAGGCGGGGAGATGGTGGCTCATCGTGATTCTTCCAGGGACGCTGACGTGGAGTCTGATGGTCGTCTGCCAGTTGGGTGGGTGTCTGACACGGTTCCGGTGACGTGGACGACCGGGTTGCCCTCCCACACGGAATCGGACGGCACCGCGTCCTGCCGCAGGACCAGGGATCCGGGCCTTACGGTGGTCCGTTGTCCCAGGCTTGATCCGGGCAGCATGAAGCTGTTCGGCCCGAGCGTCGCACCGTCGGCGAGGACGACGGGTTCCAGGGACATCACCCGGTCGTGGAAGAGGTGGGTCTGGAGTACGGTGCCGCGGTTCACCGTGGAGCGGTCCCCGAGACGGATCAGGTCGAATTCGGGCAGCCACCACGTCTCACACCACACATCCCGTCCGATACGCGTGCCCATCAGGCGTACCCACCAGTTGTAGAGCGGCGAGCCGAGGGACATACGGATCAGCGAGGGCACGGCGAGGAGTTCAGCGAAGTTGTCGACGAGTTCACCGCGCCAGACGAAGGTCGAGAAGAGGGTGTGCTGTCCAGGACGGAACCTGCCCACGAGCATCCATTTGGCCAGCACGGGTACCAGGCTGGCCACCGCGCCGGTGGCCAGGACAATGGGGAAGGACCAGAGGCAGACGGCGAGGATGCCCTCCCGTCCGAAACCGGCGTTCATGTAGACCAGCGTCCCGGCCCAGACGATGAACAGGTCGAGGTAGGCGGCGATGATCGGCGGGATGAACCGTCCGGCTTCGACGACGGCGCGTGCCCCCTTCAACCCCGGGGAAGGGGTGAAGGTGCGCGACGCGTCGGCGTCGATGTGGACGCGGGGGATTTCCCGCGCACTGCGTCCCAGCCAGGACGACCCGCGCCCCGGATGGTACGGCGTGGATGACAGGACGGCGACGAGGGACTGTTCGGGGAGATCGTTGTCGGGGCCGACGATGCCGGAGTTGCCGACGAAAGAACCGTTGCCGAGCACCGTCGTCCCCACGTGGACCCATCCTGAACGGTGTCGGGGCAGGGTGCACAGGGAGTGATCGGCGAGGAAGCAGCGGTCACCGACCGACGTCAGATGGGGAATCGTCTCAACGGTCGAGATCTCGGTATTGTCACCCACCCTGGCGCCCAGCAGCCGTAGGAAGGCGGGGGTCAGCCATCCGGCGTAGATGAAGTACGTGGAGGTCAGGGTTTTCTGCAGCAGCACGTGGGTGAGCCACAGTGCCCAGCCGGTCGTCGAGGCGGTGGGGTAGTACCCCGGCCGGATCAGGGTGGAGCACAAACGGACGGTGAGGATGACCAACGCCAGCCAGCTGGCGATGGTCAGCAGCGTGAACACGGGTGTCCACGCCGCGAGGACGGGGAAGACGTCCTCGTATATCTGGAGGTCCACGACGTGGGGGAGGACGAGGAAGAGGCCGGGAAGGAGGGCGATCACCGGCAGCGCGGAGATCCACGCGATACCGGCGATGTAGAGCAGACGACGCGGGACAGCTCCTGTGATACTGACTGTTCCGTCGGCGGTTGCCTCGCGTGGGGTGGCTTCCGGCCAGGAGAGGCCGGCGTCGCCGCGTTCACTGAGCGGGGTGCCGCCCAGGAGTGTCCCGCCGGCGACCTCCCCGGCCACACAGGACCCCGGGAGGATCTCGGCACCGTCCGCGATACGGGCACCAGGGGACACGAAGGTACGCAGGCCGATGCGGACGTCCTCACCGATGACGATGGTTCCGACGTGCAGTGTGTCGCCGTCGATCCAGTGTCCGTTGAGGTCGACCTCGTTTTCGATGGAGACGCCACCACCGATCACGGCGAGCCCGGTGACCGGGGGTAGGGCGTGCAGATCTGTGCCGCGTCCGACCCGGCAACCGATCATGCGGTAGAGGGTGGCTGTCATCGGGGTGCCGAGCAGAGGTTCGAGCTTGAGGTAGGTGATGAAACGTTCGGCAGCCCAGATACGCAGATGCGTCCATCCGCCGCGGAGGTAGGTCCCGGGCCGGATACCGGCGGTCAGGAGCCGCGCGGCGAGAGTGCCCTGGACAACCCTCCCCGGGGTGGAGAACAGGACGACCCATCCGACCGCGAGGGGAAGCAGCGGAGGGTCGGGGACCCACCCGGCGCCGAAGAAGAATCCCAGCGCCCAGACGACCAGGAGCGAGCCGATGACATACCGGGCGGCGTTGACCACATAGATCGCGCAGACCACCAGGAACTGGATCACCCCGGACCACCACGGTATTGGTGCGGGGGTCAGGCGTTCCGCCGACCTCTGGTCAAGGGTGCCCAGGTAGGACGCCATTGCGTGCAGGGTCGGGTTGTCGTAGAGAGCGCCGATATCGGTGGCGGGGTAGCTGGCCCGCAGGTCGGCCGCGAGCTTCGCCACGGCCACGGAAGATCCGCCGAGATCGAAGAAGTCTGACTCGGGGTGCAACGGTACAGGCCCGAGCTGGTCGGCCCAGCGGTCGGCCAACCAGGTCAGTTCCGCCGGGAGCTCACCGGTGTGCGCCGAGTCGGGGAGTGGCCAGGGCAGGGCATTACGGTCGACCTTGCCGGACGTCTTCACGGGGAGGTCGTCGACAATGCAGAGCGTGGGAACGATCCCGCCCGGCAGGACCGAGCGTAGGTGTGTGCGGGCCTCGGCGAGGTCGAGAGCCTGGTCGGCTACGAGGTAACCGACGATGACCTCGGAGCCGGTGGGGGTGACCTGCTTGGCCGCAGCTCCGGCATGTACCCCGGGGACTGTCGACAGCGCGCGGTCGATCTCGCCGAGTTCCATGCGTCGTCCGGCGAATTTGATCTGGTCGTCGGCACGTCCGACGAAGACGAGGCCCTCACGGTCGGCGACCACAAGATCGCCGGTGCGGTACGCCCGGTACCACTCCAGTGACGGCAGCGGGGCGTAGACCTCGGCGTCTTTGTCGGGGTCGAGGTAACGGCCGAGGCCGACCCCGGAGATGATGAGTTCCCCGGTCTCGCCCCAGCGCACCGGCCGGCCGGTAGTCGGATCCACGACGGCGAGCTTCCACCCGGGGGTCGGGCGGCCGATCCGCACCGTGTCGGTGGTTCCCGACTCCTCCATCAACTGACCGGTCGCGATCACCGTGGTCTCGGTCGGGCCGTAGGTGTTCCACACTTCCCGCCCGGGACGGGCCAGCCGGTCAGCGAGGGATCGGGGCAGGGCCTCGCCGCCGAAGATCAACAGGCGGACCGAGGAGAGGATGTCCTCGGACCAGAATGCTGCGAGCGTGGGGACCGTGGAGATCGCGGTGATCCTGTTGTCGGCGATCCATGCCCCAAGTTCATCGCCTGCGCGTACCACGGCGCGCGGCGCGGCGATGAGCGCGGCACCGTAGCGCCAGGCCAGCCACATCTCCTCGCAGGACGCGTCGAATCCGACGGAGAGTCCCGCCATGACACGGTCGCCGGGGCCGAGAGCTTCGATGCCAGGGCCGGCCAGGTACATCCGGGCCTCAGCGTCGACCAGGGCGGCTGCGGACCGGTGAGACACGGCGACACCCTTGGGTTTTCCGGTGGAACCGGAGGTGAAGATGATCCAGGCGTCGTCTGTCAGAGAGGGCAGCTCGGGAGCGACGTCGGCGGCGTGCCGGCTCCGGTGGACGGACCGGCGGGTGAGCTGCAGGTCCGCACCGTAGACTGCGGCAACGTCCGCCTCTTCCCAGACGGTGTCGGCGCGGGTGTCGGGGTCATCCCAGTCGACAGGGACGTAGGCGGCCCCTGCGTGGAGGGTGGCGAGAATTGCGATGTACAGGTCGGTGGTGCCGGAGGGGACACGGACACCGACCCGGTCACCGTGGCCTATTCCGGCGTCAGCCAGGCGGGCGACCTGCGTGGTGATACGGGTTGACATCTCCTGGTAGGTCAGAGCGCCGTCCGAGCCGACGAGCGCGGTGGCGTCGGGGTGCAGGGAGACCGTTGCGTCGAGAATATCGGTCAATGTACGTGGTTCGGGAACCTTGTCGACGCCGAACACCGCGAGGGCGGGGTGGTCGCCACCATGGTTCGTCATGGAAGTCATCACGGCGTGGGTTCTCTTTCTGGATTTATGTGTTCGTTCTCAGAGATCTTCATGCGAACAGTTATGCAAACACGTCGGAGAAAACCCCGGCAACATGATTTGTTCAAATGTGGTGTCGGGCTCATTTGAACCGCGCTTTCCTGGTTGGTCGACCGCTCTGAGGTAACGTCTACCTGCACTAAAGCGATTACGGAGTCATTACTGAATGGCAGTTATTATTAGATAATTAATGCCCTCCGGGGTATGCTGGTACCCGGAAGGGTGGTTGAATATGAAAGATTTCTCGTGGGACGAGAAGGGATTCTTTCTCCTCATTCTCCTGTCGGCCCTTCCCCACTTGTTCTTCCATTACAGCCGTGGTCTGTACGAGGTCGCGCTCATCGCGCTGTTTATCGTTCTTGCCCCGGCAGTGCTGTTCTGGCGGCGACGGCCCGCAGTCTCCGCGGCGGCCGTGTGGGCGGTCCTCTTCGCCTGGAGTCTGTGGGTCACCTCCGGACCCGTCGATTTCCTGGATCTCGTCCCGTTCGTCCTCTGTGTGCCTCTGGTGGTCTACGGTCCGGCGAGGTACGCCGACTCCCTGCTGTTCTCCGTCGGGTCGTTGGGCTTGTCGTTGGCATGGGGTGTGCTGACACCGGGGGTCCTCCTCGGTGCGCTTGCTCCGGGCGAACCGGTGCCAGACTCCCTGGTGACTGCGGTCGTCCTGATGCAGTGGGTGTTCTCCTGTGGGGTCTTCGTGATGGGCCATGGACAGCGGCACCAGGAACTGCGTCGTGTGGAGCTGATGAAGGCGCGTGGTCGCGAGGACCGTCTTGCGATGGCGAGGGAGATCCACGATGTTCTGTCCCGCAGTCTCACCGTGATCAACGTGCAGGCCACCGCCGGCGCCTCGATGCGGGACATTGACGCTCTCGCCAGGATCAGGGACATCAGCGGTGGGGCACTCGCGGAAGTGAGGAGCCTGCTGGCGTCATTGAGAGCCACCGGTGACGTGGTCGTCGCCGGAACGCGGAGTAAAGACGACCTTGTCGCCGCGATGCGGGCGGTGCTTACCGGGTTCGAGGACGTCGGACTGAAGATAGATGCCCGGTTCCCGGCGGCGCCGGACAGCGAGCGGCTGGTGCGGATCGAGTCGGCGCTGGTTCAGTTCATCCACTACCGCATTCTCGGGGAGGCGCTGACCAATGTGGTGCGTCATCAGGGTCCGGACAGTCATGTCCTGCTGGTCACGGAGGTGGACTTTCCGGAGAATGTCCTCCGCATCCGTATCGAGAGCTGGGCAGGGTCACAGGAGTTTTCGGCCGCGCCGGGAGTGGGGTCCGGTGAGGGGCTTACCGGGCTGCGGGACCGTGTGCACGACATCGGAGGCACGTTGTCCTGGTGGGCGGATGGTGCGGGCGGCTCCCGTTCGGAGCATTTCGTCGTCGAGGCGGTGATGCCCGTGGTCATGAAACCGAAGCAGGACGCGTCCAGGTGGCGCCCGAGGATGATGAAGGAGAAGTGTCGTGGACGATGACTGTGTGACGGTGGTGCTGGCGGATGACCAGCCGCTGATTCTCACCGCATTGGCAGGCATTCTGGACGGTCAGCACGACCTGCAGGTCGTGGCTCAGGTGGAGTGCGGGCCGGCCGCCGTTGCCGCGGTCCGGGAACACGACGCCGACGTCGCGGTACTGGATGTGGTGATGCCCTGGGGTGGCGGCCTTGAGGCTGCCACAGAGATCCGTGAACATTCACCACGGACCCGGGTGCTTCTGCTGACCAGTTTCGGGGAGGAGGACATCGTGCATGCGGCGATGGATGTCGGTGTCCAGGGGTTCCTGGTCAAGGGGTGCAGTGCCGACGATCTGGTGGACGCCGTCCGCAGGATCGCCGCAGGAGGCGCTGTCCTCTCGCCGGAGGTGACCGGCTATGTGGTGGACGGTTACCGGCGAGGTCCGTCGACAGTGTCCATCCCCGGTGCAGTCGCGCCGGAGGATCTCGACGGACCGTTGACGGCGCGCGAACGCGACGTACTTGCCGGTGTCGCCCGGGCGCGGACGAATGCGGAGATCGCCGCGGAACTCGTTGTCGCGGAGTCGACGGTGAAGACCTACATCTCCCGGTTGATCTCGAAACTGAAGGCGCGGGACCGGGTTGGCCTGGCCGTGTGGGCCCACGAGACGGGCTACCTGTCTGACCGGGGGCAGCAGAAGTGAATCCCCCCAGAGGATGAACGCCGGGCCGGAAATTTCATCACCGTGACCGATGTGCGGGGGTCCGTGCCCGCGCGAAGATGGATGACACATCATTTTGTGCCCGTCAGTCCCCTGCCCGTGGAGTGTGAGATGGAGGAGTACCTGTGGATCATCAGCACAAACATCGCGTCAGTATCACCGGACCCCTCCGGATCGACGGTCAGCTTCAGTCGAGCGCCCGCGCGGTCGAGCTGCTGCATCTCATGACCCATGAGGGGCCGGTGCTCCACCGGAGGGAGGTTGAAAAAGCACTGTACGGAGGTTACTGCTCGCGGTCGTCGCTGTGGTATCCGCTGAAAGTATGCAGGGATGCCGGGGTCGCTCTCCGCTATGAGTCGGAGAGCCAGACAGTGGTCCTTGACGACGATATCCTTTTCGACGTCGACGTTGCACTGGGTTACCTGGACCGGGGTGACCTGCGCGCGGCGCTGTGGGTGCTCGGCGGGTGGCCGTCCAGCAAGGGTGCGGGAGTGTACTCGGAGAGACTCGCGGCGCAGCTGCGTGACGCCATCGCCACGGCTCCGGGAGGTTTCTGCCGTTCAGAGGTGGAGGACGCGTATGAGAGTCTCGACCTCCGGCCGGTCGGGTGATCTGAGGTGACAGCGCACTGTGAGGTCGGTGTGTCGTCCCGCCGGATTCCCGGGTTGGCGGACCGTCTGTATGCGGATCTGACGGCACCGGCGAGGATCCGGACGGTATCGCGGCAGCCGTTCAAGCGGGACAGCGGCGTGCTCGGAGACGCGTTCACCGCGTTCTCCATGTTTCATTCCACGGCGGAGGAACGGTGGTTGCGGCTGGCGGAAGACCACATCGACAGACTTGAGAGCGCCGTATATGACCAGCGGGTTGATCGGGTGGGTCTGTCCAACGGGCTGACCGGTCTCCTGTTGTTGCTGGACACCGGTGACGACCGGATGACACAACGTCGGCGACTGGTTGAGGTCCTGGAACGGCGGGTCGAGGCGTTGGCGGACAACATCATCATGAAGGTGCGCGGGGACTCGGGGATGGACCGCCGCGACTACAGCTATGCGACGGGCCTTGCCGGTGTTGCCCACCGGTTCCTCGTGGCCGGTCGTAATGAACGTCTCGCGCAGCGTATCGCCGACCTCTTCGCCGACCTTTCGGGCCGTCCGTTCCCCTACGGCTTCTGGACTCCGCCGTGCCTTCTGGGGGACCGTGTCCTGGAGCGGGAACCTGAGCTGAGTTTCGGTGCGAGGGACCTGGGGTTCGGTATGGGGTTGGCCGGGGTTGTCTCGACACTGCGGGAGGCGGCGACGGTCTTCGGCGGAGGCAGGTATCTTCATGCCGCCGGCCGCCTGGTCGATGAGATCAGGAT